>JBDKFA010000267.1:0-7219 GCA_039798945.1 Pseudomonadota bacterium | reverse complement strand
CGGCTTGCCCACGCTGGTGGCCAACTTCGTGCCGCCGGACATCGAGGTCTGGCTGCAAAGCGAGAACGGCATGCTCGGCATCGGCCCGTTCCCCACCGAAGACGAGATCGATGCCGACGTGATCAACGCCGGCAAGCAGACCGTCACCACGCTGCCGGGATCGAGCATCTTCAGCAGCGCCGACAGCTTCGGGATGATCCGCGGCGGCAAGATCAACCTCGCGATCCTGGGTGCGATGCAGGTCAGCGAGCGCGGCGACCTGGCCAACTGGATGATCCCCGGCAAGATGGTCAAGGGCATGGGCGGCGCGATGGACCTCGTGGCTGGCGTGAAGAGCGTGGTGATCCTGATGGAGCACGTGGCGAAGAAGAAGGATGGCACCTTCGACCTCAAGATCCTGCCGCAGTGCACCTTGCCGCTCACGGGCGTGGGCGTGGTCGACCGCATCATCACCGACCTGGCCGTGCTGGACGTGACCCCGCACGGGCTGAAGGTGGTCGAGATCGCCCCGGGCGTGACCCGCGAAGAGCTGCAGGCCAAGACGGGCGTAGGCCTTCGGTGAGCAGGCCGGCACCACCGGCGCGCCGGGCGATGCGGGATCTCGCGGGTGGGCGGCCCTTGCAGCGGCTGCTTGCCGCAGCGCTGGGCGGCTTGGCGCTCGTCGCGTGCCAGGCCCCGCCCCACGCCGGCCTGGCGCGTGAGGGCACCTCGCCATCGGCAGCCCCCGTGCTCGTGCCCGTGCCGGTCGCGGCCGGGACTGGTACTGCGGTGGCGATGCCGGAGGGCGGTTCCGGCTGGGTGGCCAAGTCGGGGACCACGGCCACGCGGCAGATGGTGGCCAGCGCCAACCCGCTGGCCACCGAGGCGGGGCTGCGGATGCTGCGTGCGGGCGGCAGTGCGGTCGATGCGGCGGTGGCCGTGCAGATGGTGCTCACGCTCGTCGAGCCCCAAAGCAGCGGCATCGGCGGCGGTGCGTTCCTGCTGCACTGGGATGGTCGCCGCGTGCAGGCGCTGGACGGCCGCGAAACGGCGCCCGCGGCCGCCGACGAACACCTGTTGATGTCGGCGCAGGGGCGGCCCCTCGGCGTGACCGAGGCTGCCGTGGGCGGCCGCGCAGTGGGGGTTCCCGGTACGGTACGGTTGATGGAGTCGGCGCACCGGGCTCACGGCCGGCTGCCCTGGGCGCAGCTCTTCGAGCCGGCGATCGCACTTGCCGAAGGTGGTTTCCCGGTCAGTCCTCGCCTGCACACCCAGATCGGGACCGACCCGGCCCTGCGCACGCAGCCCGCCGCACGTGCCTACTGGTTCAACCCCCAGGGCGAGCCGTGGCCCGTGGGCCACGTGCTGCGAAACCCCGCGCTGGCGCAGATCCTGCGCGGCATCGCGGCGCGCGGCAGCACCGCCTTCTACGAAGGGCCGGTCGCCGCCGATCTGGTGCGACGGGTGCGTGAACATCCTACCAATCCGGGCCGCATGAGCGAGGCCGACCTGCGCGGCTACGCGGTGGAGGTGCGCGAGCCGATCTGCACCGACTGGCGGCGCTGGCGCCTGTGCGGCTTTCCGCCGCCGTCCTCCGGGCACCTGACGCTGATGCAGATTCTCGGCATCGGCGAGCACCTGGGGTGGAGCGCCGACGCGCCAGGGCCGGGAAGACCCCCCGGTGTGGATTTCCTGCACCGGTACACCGAGGCGGCGCGCCTCGCCTTCGCCGACCGGGCCCAGTACGTCGCTGACCCAGCCTTCGTGCCGGCGCCCGGAGGCGACTGGCGCACCTTGCTCGACCCGGCGTACCTTCGGCAGCGAGCCGCCCTCGTCGGTCCCTCGAGCCTGAAGGTGGCGCCGCCGGGGCTGCCGCCAGGTGTCCGGCAACTCGCCTTCGCCCCGCAGCCTGACCAGCCCGAGTACGGCACCAGCCACGTCAGCATCGTCGATGCGCATGGCCATGCACTGGCAATGACGACGACGATCGAAGCCGTGTGGGGCGCGCGCCAGCTGGCCGATGGGGGAACGGGGCTGCCCGGCGGGTACATGCTCAACAACGAGCTGACCGACTTCTCGGCCACTCCCGCCGACGCGCAGGGCCGACCGGTCGCGAACCGCGTGCAGCCGGGCAAACGGCCGCGTTCCAGCATGAGTCCCACCCTGGTGTTCGACCGCGACAGTGGTCGCTTCGAGATGAGCGTGGGCTCGCCGGGCGGCGCGATGATCATCCACTTCGTCGCCAAGACGCTGCTGGGCACGCTCGCCTTCGGGCTCGATGCGCAGCAGGCGATCGACCTGCCGAATTTCGGCACCCTCAATGGCCCCACCACGCTGGAACGTGGCGGGTTTCCCGCGGGCACGGTGCAGGCGCTGCAGACACGAGGCCACGTCGTCGTGGAGGCCGAGCTCACGAGCGGGCTGCAGGCGATCGTGCGCACGCCGCAGGGCTGGTTCGGCGCGGCGGACCCGCGGCGCGAAGGGGCGGCGCGGGGCGACTGAGCCCGGCCGACGTGCGACCTCGCGGGGGTGCTGGCTCGTCGTGGGGATCGCCCCGCCAGTCGTGCGGCCGTCGTTGCGTTTGCCGGGGGCCTGCCGTCAGCGGCTGTCGCCTCGCAGCGCCAAGGCGGCCTCCCGGATCAGCGCCGGGCCGCGGTAGATGAATCCGGTGTAGATCTGCACGAGATCCGCCCCGGCGTCCAGCTTGCTGCGGGCATCCTCGCCGCTGCACACGCCGCCCACCCCGACGATCGGGAAGCCCTTCCCGAGTGCCCCGCGCAGGGCGCGGATCACGCGGTTGCTCAGCTCGAGTACAGGGGCGCCGGACAGCCCGCCGGCCTCGTCGGCGTGGGGCAGGCCGGCCACGGCGTCGCGCGCAAGCGTGGTGTTGGTGGCCACCACGCCGTCGATGCCATGGCGCTGCAGCGTGGCGGCAATTGCCGCCACCTGGTCGTCGTCCAGGTCCGGGGCGATCTTCAGGAGCAGCGGCACGTGCCGGCCGTGGGTGCGCGCCAGCTCCGCGCGGCGGGCCTGCAGCGCCCCGAGCAGCGCGTCCAGCGCCTCGTCGCCTTGCAGCGCGCGCAGGTTCCTGGTGTTCGGGCTCGAGATGTTCACCGTCACGTAGTCCGCATGCGGGTACACGCCGTCGAGGGCCGTCAGGTAGTCGTCGGCTGCACGCTCGATCGGCGTGGCCGCGTTCTTGCCGATGTTCAGGCCGACGATGCCGCCGGCGGACCGGAAGCTGCGTGCGCGCTGCACGTTGGCGATGAAGGCCGCGAGCCCTGCGTTGTTGAAGCCCAGACGGTTGATCAGTGCCTGGCGCTCCGGCAACCGGAACATGCGCGGCTTCGGGTTGCCGGGCTGCGCCAGGGGCGTGACGGTGCCCACCTCGATGAAGCCGAAGCCCATGGCCCCGAGCCCGTCGATGCAGCGCCCGTTCTTGTCGAGCCCCGCGGCCAGGCCCACCCGGTTCGGGAAGCGCAGCCCCGCCAACGTGACCGGGTCATCCACCCGAGGCTGCGCCCACAGGCACTGCGCGGGCGTGTTCTGCAGCCTGGCCAGGCTGCCCAAGGTCAGGTCATGGGCATCCTCGGGGTCCATGCCGAACAGGAAGGGGCGGGCGAGCGAGTAGGGAAGGGCAGCCATAATGGGCATTGTGGATCAGGACACCTTGAAGGCCGCCGTCGGGCGGGCCGCCCTCGACTACGTGCAGCCCGGCCAGGTGATCGGCGTGGGCACCGGCTCGACCGTCAACCGCTTCATTGACGCCCTCGCGGCGTCGAGGCTCGCGCTGCGGGGCGCCGTGTCGAGCTCCGTGCAGAGCACCGAGCGGCTGCGTGCACACGGCATTCGCGTGCTCGAGCCGGGCGAGCTCGACCAGCCTTTGCCGGTGTACGTCGACGGTGCAGACGAGATCGACGGGCGCGGCTGCATGATCAAGGGTGGAGGGGCGGCCCTGACGCGCGAGAAGATCGTGGCCGACCTCGCCGAGCGCTTCATCTGCATCGCCGATGCATCCAAGCAGGTCGAGGTGCTGGGTGCCTACCCCTTGCCGGTGGAAGTGATCGAGATGGCCGCACCCCAGGTCGCCCGCCGCTTTGCGCGGCTCGGTGGCGATGCTCGGCTGCGCACGGGGGTGCTCACCGACAACGGGCACCCGATCCTGGACGTGCATGGCCTGAGCATCACGGACCCGGCTGCCCTCGAGTGCGAGGTCAACCAGTGGCCGGGTGTGGTCACCGTGGGCATCTTCGCTCGCCACCGCGCGCAGGTCTGCCTGCTCGGCACGCCGCAGGGCGTGCGCACGCTTGTGTTCTGATCGAGGTTTTGACAGCCAGCAACGGGAGGCGCCATGCCCAAGCCGAATTACGCGTTCGAGAGGCGCCAGCGCGAGCTCGAGAAGAAGCGCAAGAAGGAAGAGAAGGCCGCCGAGCGTGCGGCACGCAAGGCCGATCCGCGTCCCGGCGAGGAGCCCGGCGGCGAGGCCGTGGCCGCTGATGAGGGCGGAGCCGCCGAACGGGGTGAGCCTCCCCCGCCGGGAGCGGGCTCGAACTAGACGCTCGACGCCTTGCGCGCCCGCCGCAACACCACTCGGGCCGGGTCCAGCGCATCCACCTGGTCGCCCGTCAGCGGCATCGGGGTGCCGTCCACCCAGGCCCGCAGCAGTTCCCCCAGCAGGGGCGCCCACGTCAGCCCGCGCGAACCCAGCGCCCCGAGCACGTACAGTCCCGCCAGGCGCGGTACCCGTCCCGTTCGGGCGGGCAGGGGCGGCGTGAGCGGGGCAGGGTCCGGCACGGCCCCGACCACGGGCAGCCTGTCGAGCGCCACGCAGCGCCACCCCACTCGCCCCGTCCACGGCAGGTCGTCGGCGAGGGATGTCCCTGTCAGCTCTCGCAGCCTGCGCAGGTTGTAGTGGTGGTCGGAGGTGCGCAGCCCGGGGTCCATGTCCTCGGCCTGTGCGGTGGCGCCAAAGAGCAGCGCGCCCTCGGGCAAGGGCACCGCATAGCCCTGACCCGCCTTCGGCCGCTGCAACCCCGACTCGGCCTGCACCCAGCTCACCTGGCCGCGCACGGGGTGGGTCAGCAGCGGCGCGCCGCCCGCGCGCTGCAGCAGCTCTTCCAGCGCCGCGCCGCCAGCCAGCACGGTGATGTCGCCTTGCGCGATGGCATGGCCCCGGGCATCCCGCGCGTGCCAACGCCCGTCCTGTTCGATCAGGCGCTGCACGTCCTGGCCGGTGTGCAGCTCCACGCCTGCAGTGGCCAGCCACGACGAGACCAGCTCGCGGGGGCGGAGCCATCCGCCCAGCGGGTCGAAGTGGCCGTCGTGATCCAGGCCATGGACGGCGCCGTTCCCCTGGCCTTGTGCGTCCACCCACTCCCGGTAGCGACCCGCAGCCAGCCGGGCGGCCGCGGCGAGGAGCTGGGCGTGCCGGTGGTCGCTGCGGCCTTGGCTGCCGTGAAAGATGCCGGCCGGGTTGCCGGAGGCTTGCGTGCCCGATTCGTCCGCACGCTCCAGCACGGTACAGTGCCACCCTGCCTTGGCGAGGGCACGGGCGGCCGCAGCACCCGCGAGACCTGCACCGATCACGAGCGCCTCGCCCCGTGTGCCCGCTACAGCCGACGAACGGGGTCGGGGTGCCGCGTGCCGCCCGGCGGCCGGGTGGTGGGGGCCGCGCGGCTGGAAGCGGGCCAGGGTCATGTCGCGCTTGTGTCCGAATCCGTCGGCAGCCTGCACGGCGAATCCCGCACCCTCGAGCCCGTCGCGTACCACGCGCGCCGCGCTCCAGGTCGCTGCCGTCGCGTCGGGGGCAGCCAGCCGCGCGGCGCCGGCGAACACCGCCGGCTCCCACATGCGCGGGTTGCGTGCCGGTGCGAAGCCGTCGAGGTAGAACGCGTCCACCCGTGCACGCAGCTTCGGCAGCAGCGCCTGCACATCGCCGAGGGCGAGCCACAGCCGCACGGCACTGCCTTCGAACTCGAGCAGGTGCAGCCCGGCAACCGGCTGCGGCCACGCTTGCGCCAGTGCCTCGGCAAGCGGTCGCAGCGCCGAGCTCGCGTGCGCGCGTCGCAGGAGGTCGGCATCGACGGGGTGGGCCTCGATCGACATCACGTGCAGGGTGGTGCAGCGGTGTGGGTCGTCTCGCCAGGCCGCCCATGTGGCCAGGAAGTTGTGGCCGAGGCCGAAGCCCGTTTCCAGCACCACGAAGTCGTCGCGCCCCTGCCAGCGCCCAGGCAGTGCGTTGCCGCCGAGAAAGACATGCCGCGCCTGCCCGAGCGCACCTTCACGCGGGTGGTAGAGGTCGCCGTAGGTGCGCGAGCGCGGGGTGCCGTCGTCGAACTCGAGCTCAGCCGGTGCGAGGCCGCCCGGGGTACCCGCGACGCCGCTCATCGTCGGGCGCGTGCGTGCAGCCAGGCCAGCAGCAGGGTGGCTGCCGCGTCATCGAGGCCGCGGTAGGCCCGCACGGCCGGGCTCATCGATGCGAGGGCGTCGTGCAGCCGGCGCGCGCGGTCGGGGTCGTCCATCGCGAGCACGAAGGGACTCACCTGGACCGCGATCGTGAACAGGGCCGAGGGTGCGCCTGCCGTGCCGGGCGGCAGCGGCAGGAAGGTCTGGCGCTCGGTACGCCACCACGCTGCGCGTGCCACCTCCTCGGGGCCAGCCTTGGGCCAGGGCTCGCGCGGAGCGCGCTGCGGGTGGGCGTGCAGCCGCGGGTGCGTGGCCAGGCTCCACACGAAGCGTTCGTGGGGCGACGGGCCGCTGACGAGCGCCGGCAGCCGGTCGCCGGCCGCCATCAGCAGGCCGTTGTCCGCCACCGGCGCGTGCACGGCGCGGAAGTGGTGCCCGACCTTCTCCTCCGGTGCCCAGTGCGAGGGCAGCGCCACGGCCAGCCACGGCACGGTGCCGTCGCGGCCATCGAGCAGCGCGAAGTCCTCCTCGAAGGCCAGACTGAGCAGCCCGGCCAGGCGCCAGGTCGGCGGGAGCCCCCGCAGGCAGCGTGCGACCTCGTTGCCGAGGCCGAAAGGGCCTGGGCGCTCCTCGTCGAGCGAGCCGTCTGCGGCGTGCACGCGCACGCCCAGCGCGCTCGCGTGCCTGCCGTTCCAGGCGAAGTGGGCGGGGTGTTCGAGGGCGGCCTGTGCGGCCAGTCGGGCCAGAGCGCCCGAGGCGTCGTAGCCGGGCCGCACGAGCAAGGCCTGGCCCGCAAAGGCTGACAGCACGGCGAGCTTCTCGCGCTGGTGGCGCG
>JBDKFA010000266.1:0-2699 GCA_039798945.1 Pseudomonadota bacterium | reverse complement strand
ACCAGCCGTCGCGCAGCGCGATGTCCCGGCCCTGCCGGGTCCAGTAGATCGCCTGAGAGAGCAGCAGCGCAGCCTTGACGTTGGTGGTGACGTCGACCAGCCGCCGATGGAACGCGACGTGCCGCCCCAGCAGCGGCCAGATCGCCTCCAGCAGCCTCTGCGGCGCCAATGTCGGGCACTCTGCTGGATCGGTCCTGGCGGAGTGCTCAGGCACGGCCATCGGTCTCCCTCCACGGCCTCACCGCGCCCTCCTCACCGCACAGACCTGGCAGCCTGAGCCTTCAGAGCTGCCCAGACCGCCGATGCCCTCACCCGGAACCACAGCCGGGCCGGCATGCCGACGCGGCGCTCCTCCAGCAGGCCAGCATCGCGCAGCGCACGCCGAGCCGTCTCCTGCTCCCATCGCGACAGGCCGGTCTCCTCGGACCACTGCTCCTGCGACTTGAGGAACCACCCGTCGGCCTCGCCATCGAGCGCCTGCGTGGTCCAGATCGCGTGCGACAGCAGCAAGGCCGCATTGACGCCGCCGCTGACCGGGACCAGACAACGGTGGAAGGTGACGGGGGTGTCGAAGACATCGAGCAGCAACTCTGGCGTGATGCCCAGGTCTTGTGCGCGCGCGTTCATGCCATCGCCTCGAAGTCGCGGACCACCACCTCCAGCACCGCGATCGGCAGTTGGGGAAAGGCCTGGTGAAGCTGGAAGTAGCGGGTTCGCGGTGCGGGATCACCGATCGCGCGCCAAGCGAGGTAGATGCGCTCGCGCGTGGCGTGATCGGGCAGCGCCACCCGCCCCGAAGGCCGGTGCGCGCCAAGCTCCCGGCGCAGCTTCAGCGTGAGCTTGCGACGCAGCTTGAAGAGGCGCCCCATGAGCGCGGTCGAGGCGCCGTGGCGGATGAAGTAGATCTCCAGCGCCTTGGCCTCGTTGACGAGCGCCACGGTCCGCAGTCCGGCCTGCAGCGCCTCCCCATCGAGCGCGATGCCGATCGTGAAGCTGCGCATCGTGGCCAGACGGTTCAGATCCACCGCCGAGAGACGCCGCAGGTTGGCGAGCTGGTCGGCCGCCAGGCCGGCGGATCGCACTTCCTCAGGGCCGGCATCGGCAAGGCGCACGGCCACGTGGTTCAGCAGGACGAGCCGCACCTGGGGGTCGAGCAGCGGCAGCATCACGGCCCCTCCTTGCCGACGTCGGCGTGCGTCGCCGCACGGGACTGGCGTAGCCGTGTCAGCAGCGCCAGGAACGCCGCCGCCGTGGCGTCAGCCGGGTCGGTGAGCCATCGGATGAGTTCGGGCGAGGACCGCAGTGGCGACGGCCCGCTGCCGTTGAGCGCCGACTCGTCGGTGACCAGCGCGAGCGCCGACCACGCGCGCTGCTTCGCGGGGTCGGATCGTTGGGGAGCCGGCAGCGCGCCAAGCCGGTATCCGGAGCCGGAAGCGTGGGAGCGCTGGAGCACGCCCTCCATGCCCGCCTGCCGCGCGAAGGCTTCGACACCGTCGGTCGGATCGCTGGAAATGTGGTCGGCGGTTGGGACAGACCCGTCTCCGGGTTCATCGTCCCGAACCGGGGTCGCCATCGCCCCCGCCCCCACCGCACTCGGTGCGGTGCCCGTCCCGCGTTCGCCGCGCCCGGCGATGGCGGCGCGCAGTGCGTCATCGGGCTCACCGAGCCGGCGGGCGAGCGCCACCTCGCACGCCTCGACGGTCGCCGCGACGGTGAACGATCCGGCCACCGCACGAAACACCGGCTCGAAGACCTCGGCGTACAGGGTGGCCTCGTCGATGCCGGCCCGGGCCTGCGCATGGCGCCGCAGGGCGTTCAGCCGCGGCTGCAGCGTCTTCACGTCCAGACCGGCCAGGTCCGGCACCGCGTCACCCAGCACACGCAAGCGATCGGTCGCGTAGAGGTAGAGCGCCAGGGTGGCCGTGTTCACCGCCAGGCCCAGGCCGTGCAGAGCGTCTTCCAGCGGTCGAATCGTCAATACCCTGCCCTGCTCTGCCTCCAGCCGCGCCTTGAGGGCCACGATGCCCGTGGCGCGGTCCCAGAAGCTCATGTCGCCGCGCTGCTCGTTCTCGATCAGGTGCGCGGTCAGTACGTGGCGCTCCGACTGCCAGGGCCGGTACAGCACCTGCAGCCGCCGAAACCGTGGGTCCTTCGTCGCGGCCCACAGCTGGCGCAACGCAATCAGCCGGGTGTTGCCGCCGGCCTCGACGATGTAGTGCGATTCGCCTGGCCGCTGCGTGACGGTGATCGGCGTGCGCAAGCCACCCGCTCGGATCGACTCCTTGATGTCCTCGAACTTCGCGTTCTTCGCCCGTCGCGGGTTGTGCTCGTAGGGCCGTATCTCCTCGATGCCGAGCTCGATCTGGCAATCGGCACCAGGCCCGGCCTGCGCAGGCAGGCTGCGCGCGTTGTTGCCCGGGTTGCCCACCGACAGCGACTCGGCCACCCGCCGGCTGCGTTCGTCGAGCCCGTTCCTACCGGCGCTCACGAAGACACCCCCTGCACGCGACGGCCATCGGCCAGAACGCCGCGCAGGCTGGGCATCAGTTCCCAGGCCAGGCAATGCATCACCGACCAGGCGCTCGGCATCGTGCCCTCGCGCCGCCGCTCGTGCTGATGGACCGGGATGCGCAGAGTGGCCGCTTCCTTGTAGGCCTTGGCATGCGGCACGACAGTCTTGAGCAGCGACACCCGTGGCT
>JBDKFA010000265.1:0-4390 GCA_039798945.1 Pseudomonadota bacterium | reverse complement strand
CTGCCGCGCTACCTGAAGGCGGTGACGCTGCGACTGGACAAGTGGCGCAGCGACCCGGCTCGCGATGCTGCCCGGGTGTCGGAGCTGCGTCCGCTCGAGCAACGGTGGCTGCGGCGCGTGGCCGAGCTGAAGGGGGCTCCGGATACGCGACTCGACGAGTACCGCTGGATGCTCGAGGAGCTGCGCGTGAGCTTGTTCGCCCAGGAGCTGCGTACGCCGCAGCCGGTGAGCGCGAAGCGGCTGGACAAGGTCTGGTCTCAGCTGAGCGGTTGAGCTCACAAGGTGAGCTCACCGGTCGAGCCCTCGGACGATGCTCGCCCGTCGAGCGAGCGCGAGTCCGGGCCGCCGCCACCGGCCGCCACCGATCAGGCAAAGACCTCGAGCGCCCGGTCGAGCCCGCCTTGCAGGACTGACACCTTCGCGACGGCCGCCACTGCCGGCTTGGGGTGGTAGGCAATCGACAGCCCGGCCGCCTGCATCATCGGCAGATCGTTCGCGCCGTCACCCACCGCGATGGCCTGGCCGGTGGAGATGCCCATGAGTTCGCACACCTCGAGCACGACCCGCCTCTTCTCGGCTCCGTCGACGATGTCGCCCCATGGCCGCTCCAGCAGCGTGCCGGTCAGCTTGCCGTGGGCAACGCCGAGCGTGTTGGCCCGGGTGAAATCGAGCCCGAGGCGCTTGCGGACGCGCTCGCTGAAATAGGTGAAGCCCCCGGAGACGAGCAAGGTCTTCAGGCCCGCCTGCTGGCACGCGCGGACGAAACGCTCGACTCCCGGATTGAGCTGCAAGCGTTCCCGGTACACCCGCTCGAGAACCGACTCGGGAGCCCCGGCCAGCAACGCCACGCGGCGACGCAGGCTCTCCTTGTAGTCGGCGATCTCTCCACGCATCGCGGCCTCGGTGATCGCGGCAACCTCGGCCTTGTGGCCAAGACAGTCGGCGATCTCGTCCACGCACTCGATGTTGATGAGCGTGGAATCCATGTCGAAGGCGACGAGCCGGAAATCCGCCAGGCGCAAGCCGGGCGGGACCCCGCGCACGACCAGGCCTTCGTGAATGCAGCGTGTGTTCATGGCGTGATCATCGCAGTGGCTCGCCCAGGTTGCGCAAGACGTCGCGCAGGTACTGGGCGCGGTCGCGTGCCTCGGGGATCTCGCGCTCGATGCGCAGCTTGTCGTTGCCGGCCAGGCGAATCTGGCGATTCCTCTGCACGAGGGCGATGATGCGTGCGGCGTCCACGGGCGGGTTGGGGCGGAAGGTGATCGTCATCAGGCGCGGTCCGGCATCGACCTTGAGCACCCCGTAGGCGCGGGCCTGCACGCGCAACCGGTGCGTGTCGAAGAGGGTCTGGCCCTGGGGGGGCAGCTTGCCGAAGCGGTCGGTGATCTCCTCGAGCAAGGTGTCGAGTTGCTCCGGGCGCTCGGCCATCGCCAGCCGCTTGTACAGGTTCAGCCGCGTGTGCACGTCGCCGCAATACGCATCGGGCAGCAGGGCCGGGGCGTGCAGCTTGATCTCGGTGGTGGCCGCCATCGGCGAGAGCAGGTCGGGCTCGCGGCCGGCCTTCAGCGCGCGAACGGCCTCAGCGAGCATGTCGCTGTAGAGCTGGAAGCCCACTTCCATCATGTTGCCGCTCTGGTGCTCGCCCAGGACCTCGCCGGCCCCGCGGATCTCGAGGTCGTGCATCGCCAGGTAGAAGCCCGACCCGAGTTCCTCCATGCTCTGGATCGCGTCCAGGCGCTGCGCGGCGGGCTTGGGCAGGGCCTCGACGTCGGGCACCAGCAAGTAGGCATAGGCCTGGTGATGGCTGCGGCCCACACGGCCGCGCAACTGGTGGAGCTGCGCAAGGCCGAACTTGTCGGCACGCGAGATGATGATCGTGTTCGCCGACGGCACGTCGATGCCGGTCTCGATGATGGTCGAGCTCAGCAGCACGTTGTAGCGCTGGGCCACGAAGTCGCGCATCACGCGCTCGAGTTCGCGTTCGGGCATCTGGCCGTGGGCGATCGCGATGCGCGCCTCGGGCAGCAGCTCGGCGAGCTTGTCACGCCGATGGGTGATGGTCTCGACCTCGTTGTGCAGGAAGTAGACCTGCCCGCCGCGCTTCAGCTCCCGCAGCACGGCCTCGCGGATGATGCTGTTGCCCTCGTTGCGCACGAAGGTCTTGATGGCCAGGCGGCGCTGCGGGGCGGTGGCGATCACGCTCAGTTCGCGCAGGCCCTCCAGCGCCATGCCGAGCGTGCGCGGGATCGGCGTGGCCGTGAGCGTCAGCACGTCGACTTCGGCGCGCATCGCCTTCATGGCCTCCTTGTGGCGTACGCCGAACCGGTGCTCCTCATCGATGATGAGCAAGCCCAGGCGCTTGAACTTGACCTCGGGGCTGAGCAGCTTGTGCGTGCCCACGACGATGTCGATCGTGCCGGCGGCCAGCCCGTCCATGGCTTCGCGCACCTCGCGCGCCGAGCGAAAGCGCGAGAGCTCGGCGATCTTCACGGGCCACTTGCCGAAGCGGTCCACCAAGGTCTGGTAGTGCTGTTCCGCCAGCAGCGTGGTGGGAGCGAGGAACGCGACCTGCCGCCCACCGTGTACAGCGACGAACGCCGCGCGCAGCGCCACCTCCGTCTTGCCGAATCCCACGTCCCCGCAGACCAGCCGATCCATCGGCTTGGGGCTGACCATGTCCTGAATCACGGCGTGGATGGCCGCCCGCTGGTCGGCCGTCTCCTCGAAGCCGAAGCTCGCGGCAAAGGCCTCGTAGTCGTGCGCCGAGAAGCGGTGCGACAGCCCCTCCTTGGCCGCACGCAGCGCGTACAGGTTCAACAATTCGGCAGCCGTATCGCGCACCTGCTCCGCGGCCTTGCGGCGGGCCTTCTCCCACTGGCCCGAGCCGAGCTTGTGCAGCGGCGCCTCCTCGGCCCCTACCCCCGTGTAGCGGCCGATCAGGTGCAGCTGATCCACCGGCACGTACAAGGTGGCCTTGTCGGCGTATTCCAGGTGCAGGAACTCGGTGGGGCCCTCGCCGAGGTCGATGTGGACGAGGCCACGGTAGCGCCCGATGCCGTGCTGGATGTGCACGACCGGGTCGCCGATCTTGAGCTCCGACAGGTCCTTGATGAGAGCGTCGACGCTGCTCGTTTGTTCCTGCTTTCGGCGCCGCCGCGCCTGCGGCGTGGTGGCGAAGAGCTCGGTCTCGGTCAGGAACTGCACCGAGAGCCCTTGTTCGGGCTCGTGCCAATGGAAGCCCGAGGCGAGCGGTGCGGCGACGATCGCCACCTTCTCCGTGCCGTCCAGGAAGGTCTGCAGCGTGTCCACCTGCGGCACGTGGATGCGGTGGTCGCGCAGTAACTCGAGCAGGCTCTCGCGCCGACCCTCGCTCTCGGCGGCCAGCAGCACGCGCGCGGGTGTCTGGCGCAGGTGGCGCTCGAGCGCTGCCAGCGGTTCCGTCGCGCCGCGGTCGACGGCTACATCGGCCAGCGGCCGCGCCCAGGGCACCTCACCCGCTCCGCGCATGACGAGGCTCGGGTGCGCGTGGGTGGAGGTGAAGAACTCCTCCGGCCGCAGAAAGATCGCCTCGGGCGGCAGCAGCGGGCGCTCCGGGTCGTGCTGCAGGAAGCGGTGCCGCTCGCGGGTGTCGGCCCAGAACGCCTTCAGCGCCTCGTCGACCTCTCCGTGCAGCACGATGCTGTCCTCGTGACGCAGGTAGCCCAGAAGGGTGCCTGGCTCGTCGAAGAAGAGGGGGAGGTAATACTCGATGCCGCCACTGGCCAGGCCCTGGGCGATGTCCTTGTACACCCGAGCCCGGGTGGGGTCGCCCTCGATCCGCTCCCGCCAGCGGGCGCGAAAGCGGGTGCGAGCGCCTTCATCCATCGGAAACTCCCGTCCGGGCAGCAGGCGCACCTCGGGCACCGGGTACAGGCTGCGCTGGGTGTCGGGGTCGAAGGTTCGGATCGAGTCGACCTCGTCGTCGAAGAGGTCGACGCGATAGGGCACGGGCGAACCCATGGGATACAGGTCGATCAGGCTGCCGCGCACCGCATATTCGCCCGGGGCCACCACCTGGCTGACGTGCTGGTACCCGGCGAGGGTCAGCTGGGCCTTGAGCGCGTCGGCGTCGAGCCTGGTCTTCTGCCTGAAATGGAAGGTGGTGGCCGCCAGGAAAGAGGGGGGCGATACACGCGTGCAGGCGGTCGTGGCGGCGACCAGCAGCACGTCGAGGTCGCGCTGCATCACCCGCCACAGCGTGGCCAGCCGCTCCGAGACGAGGTCCTGGTGCGGGCTGAATGTGTCGTAGGGCAGCGTTTCCCAGTCCGGGAAAACCGCCACGCGCAGCGTCGGCACGAAGAACACCATCTCGTCGGCCAGGCGCTGCGCATCTGCGGGCTCGGCCGTC
>JBDKFA010000264.1:0-3059 GCA_039798945.1 Pseudomonadota bacterium | reverse complement strand
CTGGCTCGCACAATGTCTCGGACATTGATCGCGAGCACTACCACCGGATTGTCGCCGGTGACGGTACGGTCGTGAAGGGCGATCACCCGATCGAGGACAATCTCAGCACGTCAGATGGCATCTACGCGGCTCACACTCGCGGCTGCAACGGGGGCTCGATCGGCGTGGCCATGGCCGGCATGCTCGGCGCCGAAGGCCCAGGCAAGCTCGGCAAGTACCCTCTCACACAGGTCCAGTTTGATGCCTGCATGGCGCTCGTGAGGAAGCTCGCGAAGCAGTACGGGATCCCAGTTACGGCGTCGACCGTCCTCTCCCATGCCGAGGTGCAGACGACGCTCGGCATCAAGCAGAATGGCAAGGTCGACATTTCCTTCGGTATTCCTGGCAAGCCTGATCTCAAGACCGCCAAGGCCTGCGGAAATTACATCAGGAGCCTGGTGCAATGACCCTCTACGCCAATTTTGCCGCATGGACGACCGGGGTCCGCACCTGGCTCAACGCTGACAACCTCACCGACGCCGAGGTTCAAGGTTTCATCAGCCTGGCGCAGTCTCGCCTGAACCGGGAGCTCAATGCCTGGGAGATGGAGGCCACGATCAATCGCACGGCGGCCTCGGGCTCGGTGACGCTGCCGGCGGATTTCTCGAGGATCCGCCAGGTGTCGGTTGACGGCGTCGGAACCTATGAGGCCGCAACCAAGGGTGAGATTGCCAATCGCAAGGCTGCGGATGACGAGACGCAGCGGCTCTTCGCGATCGACGCCGGGCAGATCATCCTCTGGCCGACCCTGGTTGACGGCACGGTGGTTGCCATAGACTACTACGTTGCGGTGCCGCCCATCTCGGTTTCGGTGAGCTCGAACGTCTTCACGACGAGCTACTCAGATCTCATGTTGTGGGCCTGCCTGATCGAAGGCTCGAACTACATCGTCGAAGACGACCGCGCCGCCTTGTTCGAGGCCAAGTACCTCTCGGCGCTCAAGGCCGCAAACGAGAACCCCAAGAGAGTGAAGCTCGGCAGCACGCCCCTGCGCCGCACGTTGAGGATCATCTGACATGGGCACGACAGTCACGACCAATTACGGCCTGATAAAGCCCAACCCGTTTGAAGAGGAAGACGCCTGGGGGCCGTACCTCAACTCTAACTGGGACACGGTCGACACGCAGATTAAGGCTCGCGCCGACGCCATCACGGCTCTGCAGTCGTCGAAGCAGGACGCAGATGCGGATCTGACGGCTATCGCCGGCCTCGCGGGAACGAGCGGTTTTCTTACCAAGACGGGCTCCAACACCTGGGCGCTCGACACGACAGCCTACCAGCCCCTCGACGCTGATCTCACAGCCATCGGGGCTCTCGCCGGAACGTCAGGTTTCCTGACGAAGACCGGGGCCAACACCTGGGTGCTGGACACGGCAAGCTATCAGCCCCTCGACGCGGACCTGACGGCCATTGCTGCCCTTTCCGGTTCTACCGGCTTCCTGCGGAAGACGGCGCCAGACACCTGGACGATCGACACCGCCAGTTACCAGCCGCTGGACGCAGATCTCACGGCCTTGGCCGGCTTGAGCCACGGCGCCGACAATTTCATCGTGAGCAACGGCTCAACCTGGACAACGGAGGGGCCCGCGCAGGCTCGCACGTCGTTGGGACTTGGCGCGCTCGCTGTTCTGAGCAGTGTCAGTGCTTCCGAGCTTGATACCGGCTCGGTAACAACGGCGAAAATCGCCGACAACTCCGTAACTGGCGCGAAGATCGCGCTGGGCTCCGATGCCCAGGGCGACATCATGTTCTACAATGGAACGGACTGGGACCGCCTTCCTGCGGGTTCCGCCGGTCAGGTGCTGCAGTCGGGTGGCGCAGGCGCAAATCCTGCGTGGGGCTCTGCGTCCGCGCCTGATGTGATCATCGAGGACCAGAAAGCTGCCAACACGGACGGCGGATCTTTTAACTCCGGCGCCGACCGCACTCGCACCTTGAACACCGAGGTGCGTGATGCCCTCAACATCTGCACGCTGGCCTCCAACCAGTTCACCCTGCCTGCCGGGACTTACTATATGGAGTGGAACTGCCCGGCTTATGCGGTCGATGGTCATCAATCGCTTTTGTACAACGTCACTACGGCGACGACCGTCAAGCGCGGCTCGACGGCATATGGCAGCAGCGGCACGTCCGTCCAGACTGAGAGCCGCGGCAACGCCGTGGTGACAATAGCTGGCAGCACGGCCTTCGAGATCAGGCACAGGTGCGTCACAACCCGCGCCACGACTGGCTTCGGTATTGCCGCCAATCTCGGCACAGAAGTCTACGCCTGCGTGAACATCTGGAAGGTTGGCTGATGAGCGGAGAAAGCGCACCAGTTCTCGACATTCCGCCCGGCGTCGTTCGGAACGGCACCCCGTATTCCGTGGGGCGCCGCTGGTGGGATGTGAACTGGGTACGCTGGGACCAGGGGCAGCTTACGCCCATCAAGGGATGGGTGCGCGGCAAGGGATTTGGCGTCGATACGAGCCTTATCGGCGACGAGTGGCAGGGCCTGTCCCTGGACTTTATGACCGACGCCTCGGCAGTCCGCACGGCAACGACCGCGGAGATCATCCCTGGATCTCAGCCTTCGGCCCTCGAGGTCGTTCGCGACGCTTACTCCTGGGTCGATAACGGGAAGACCCCCTGGTATGCCGTGGGCACGCAGCGGAACCTCTACGCCACATCACCGAGCCCGACGAACACGACTGTCCGCACGATAACGCCGGCGGGGCTAGTCTGGAACAAGCCCCCCGTGACAGGTTACGGCGCCGGTCTCTTCGGCGACGGCTACTATGGGAAGGGCGCCACCACCGTGGCCGACAGCATCGGCCAGTGGTCCCTGGACAATTTCGGCCGCTACCTCGTCGCCGTCCACACGCAGGACGGCCGCCTATTCTCTTGGGATCCGTCGACCCCCACCGTCGTCGCGCAGCCCGTCACCAATGCCCCCACCGGCAATGGCCTGGTCGTTGTGACCGAGGAGCGCATGGTCATGGTGCTCGGCGGCCGCAACAATCCGCGGCGGGTCAAGTGGT
>JBDKFA010000263.1:0-6463 GCA_039798945.1 Pseudomonadota bacterium | reverse complement strand
ACTCGCCGCGCCAGCGTGGGCCTTGGACCGCCAGGCAAGCCGCCTCAAGCCGCCTCGGTGCGCTTAGTCTCGCGGAAATGGTGCGCTCTTAAAAGCCCCGTGGGCGTAGTGGCCGCCGCCTAGATCGGCCATGGCCCAGCGGTAGGCGCTGCCGAGCGAGGACAGGTCGCGGTTGACGGTGGAGGGTTTGTAGCCGGCGGCCAGCAACGCTTGCGCGGCGGCGTCGAGCTGTTCGGGGGTGACTACCCAGGCCGACATCGAGCCGAAGGCGTCAAGCCACTTGCGAAGCCGGAAGTCGTAATCGGTGAGACTGGACACGGCAAAGCCGCGCACCAGTTCCGACAGGGTCAGGGGCGTGACGGGCTGCTCGGCAGCGGCGGCCACGGCGGCCGCGAGGTCAACTTTGAGGCGCACATCGATCTCCAACGAGCACTGTCGCCACAGTGCGTAGAAAATCGTCGCAAGCGCACGCCTAAGTTATTGACGGCAAAGAACTTTTTAGGGTGCTTGGTGGGCGGTGCAGGGTTCGAACCTGCGACCCCTGCCGTGTGAAGGCAGTGCTCTACCGCTGAGCTAACCGCCCGGATCCGTCATCCGGTAAGCCTCGCATTATGCCACGGGCGCCGCACGTCCCGGGCGTCCCGGGTCGTGACCCCCAACGCATCCCGCGCCCGCGCATGCGGTTACCATTTTGCGCAAGGTGTACGGCCCGCTTGCACGCCCTCCTCCAGCCTCGCGAGCCGGGGCGTGTGCGGGCCCGAGGGTTCGATGGCCTGCCCCCTGAGCAAGATGATCGGAAAACGCTTGTTGCTGCACCGCTGGCTGGCCGGGTGGGCGCTGCTCGGCGCCCTGGCACTGGGTGGCTGTGCCAGCGGGCCGCAGTACACGGTGGACGACGGCCGGGCGGTGAACGAGGCACTGCTGTCGAGCATCCGCGACTTCGGAGCCGGCGAACGCGCATTGCGGCCTGCCATCGCGCGCTCGGCCGCGCTGCGGGACCCGAACTGCGACAAGCAGTGGGAATTGCCCTTCTCCCTGAGCAGCTCCAAGGAATGGACCCCCGACGAGCGGGTGGCGTGGGTGCGCGCCCTGGGCGTGGACGAACGCCTGACCGTGGTCGCGGCGTCTGGCGATTCGCCGCTCGCGGTGGGCGAGCGCATCGTGGCGGTCGGGGGTCTGGTGCGGCCCGACGAGCCGGAAAGGCTGCTGCAGGCCATCACGTATGCGCGCGACCGGGGGCTGACATTCACGGTGCGCACGGCCACCGGCCAGACCGCCGAGGTCGTGCCCTTCGAGGTGTGCCGCGGGTATGCGCGACTGGCTCCGCCGAACACGCCGCGCCTGCAGGACTATCACTGGCTGATGTCGATCCACCCGCTGGCGCTGACGCGCATTGCCTTGACCGAGGACGAGGCCTTGTGGGTGGTGCTGTGGTCGCAAGGTGTGTCGGAGGAGGGAGGCTTTCGCATGAAGGCCTACGACTTCGGCACCGGCCTGGCCAGCACGGTCTTCTCGCTGGCCTCGCTCGCCTCGGGCATCAAGGTGGCCGCGGTGGCCGCCGATGCAGCGGTGAAGGCTGCGCAGTCGGCGGCCGCGAGCGCGGCCACGGAGTTGATCAAGCAGCAGATCATCGACCAGGCCAAGGCGTATGCGGTACGGCGCATCCGCGAGGGCCTCACGGAGGCGGGCGATTCCCTGGCGCGCGCGCAGGTGATCTCGGCGATGCAGAAGGCGGCCGTCAACCGTGGCACGCTGCGCGGTGTGGCGAGGGTGGCGGCCACCGTCTTCGACCGCGCCGACGCCTGGGCCTTCGCACGCGCGCCCGCGCTGCAGGCCAACCCGCTGGCGGCGTTCACCCTGCACCAGAAGCTGGTTCAGGCCGACCTCACCGAGAACGGCTTCATCCTGGACATCGACCGGCTGAGCGCGCTCACCGAGGTCGCCCGCCAGCGGGGCCTGGGGGCCCAGGCCATCTCCGTCCTGCAAGGCCTGGCGCCGGATGAGCTCGAGCGCGAGTTGTCGGCCATGCCGCTGGCCACCGCGCGCGAGGGGTTCAGCTGGGAAGGCGCCGCTGCCGCGAGCGAAGACCCCTACTCCCGCGGGCTCATCGACGCCATGTTGCGCACACCCGCTGAGACACCCCGTGGACGATAACCCCCTGCCCTCTCCCGCACTCGCTCGCATGCGCGCCGGCGCGGCGGCTGCGGCCTGCGCCTTAGGGCTCAACCTGGCCGCCTGGCACCCCGCCGCGGCACAGGGGGTTGCACCGGCACCGGCACCGGCACCCGCGAACCCAGCCGCTTCGGCACCAACGGCCGCAGCCCCGGCACCGCAGGCGGCCAGCCCCGCCAGTTCCACCAGCTCAGCGAACCCGGGGCCGTCGGTGCCCGCGGCGCTGAGCTGCGGCGAAGTGTCCGAGCGCGCTGCTGCAGTCGATCTCGCCACCGCGAATGCCCAGGCTCAGCGGGCACCGGTGGTGGAACTGGTCAAGCTTGCCGAGCGCGCCACCGAGCTGTGGCGGCAGGCTGCCGAGCGGTGCACGGGCCGCGCCCAGTCGCGTGCGCTGCGCAGCCTGGCTGACAGCCAGAAGCTGCGCGCAGAGCTGGGCGACGTCGAGGGGACGGGCGCGCGGTGTGCCTCGACCCAGCGCGACGCACGGGCGATGGAGGACCTCGCCAAGCAGGAGGTCACGGAACGCCGGTGGCGCGAGGCTGCCCGGCTCTTCCGACGCGCCGAGACGTCCTGGGACCTGGCCGCCGAGGCCTGCACCGGACCCCAGCAGGATGCGGCCGTGCGGCGTCGCCAGCAGGCGGAAGTCGACGGGCATAACGCGGAGTTCTGTGGCGAGCCCTTCGACGCGGCGGCGGAGTTTGCGCGGCGCCTGCGCACGCAGGCACCCAGCCTGGCCCCGGCGGTGAGGCAGGCGCAGCAACAGATTGCCGAGACGTTGTGGCGGGATGCGGCCGAGCGGTGCAAGGAGCGTCCGCAGGAGATCGCGCTCGGCGCCGCCCAGGCTATCGCGCGCGAGCGAGGCACCCCCTGGGTCGCGGCGCGCCCGGCAGCAGCCCCGGCCCGGGAGGGCACCACCACGCCGGCCGCGCGCAGCGGCGCGGTGGACTCGGTCATGGCCACCGTCCGGGGCGCGACCGAGGCCATGGCGTCCACGGCCGCGCAGGCGGTCATCGCCGTGCGCGGCCTGGGGCCAGCGGCGGCCGCCGGCATGGCGGCCCCTGCGGGCGCAGTGCCCTCGACCCAGGCGGCGCGCCCGACGCCAATCGCCCAGTCGGCGCAGGCTGCGGCCAATGCCCCGGTGGCGCCGTCCGTGGCACCCGTCGCCACGCCAGCGGGCGCAGCGCCGGCCCCCGCCCCTGCCCCAACTCCCACCGCCACGCCGCACGGCGGCCGTGTCGAGCCCCCGCCCGCCCCGGGGCCCGTCGACACCGTGCTGGATGGCGGCACCCGGTTGGTGGGCGTGTTCCAGCAAGACCCGGCCAGCCGCCTGTACACCGGCAAAGGGCGGATCGCCTGGCCCAATGGCGACACCTACGAGGGCCAGGTGCGCGCCGGGCAACGCCACGGGCAGGGCACCTTCACGTGGCCCTCGGGCCAGCGCTACGAGGGCGACTGGGTGGACGATCGCCCCACCGGCCGCGGCAAGATGCGCTTCGCGGACGGAAACGAATGGGAAGGCGACATCCTCGACGGGCGACCGCACGGCGTGGGGCGCATGCGTCACGCCTCCGGCGACTCCTATGCCGGTCAGGTGCAGCGGGGGGTGCCGCACGGCAACGGCGTCTACGTCTGGGCCAATGGCGACCGGCATGAGGGTGTCTGGCAGGAAGGCCGTGCCACCGGCAAGGGCACGAAGGTGCTGGCTGCCGGGGGCCGCGTCGAGGGTGACTTCCTGGACGGGCAGCCGCACGGCATGGTGCGCATGGTGTCGGCGGCCGGCGACGAGTACGCGGGACCGGTGTCGCAGGGCCAGCCGGACGGAACGGGCGGTGTCTACCGCTGGGCGAACGGGCAACGCTATGAAGGGCCCTGGGTCAAGGGCGTGGCCAGCGGCCGCGGGCGGATGCAGTTCGCCAACGGCAATGTGTTCGTGGGCGACTTGCGGGACGGCCAGCCCCATGGACAAGGCGTGCTGACCTACGCCTCGGGCGACACCTACGAGGGCACCCTGGCCAACGGCAACCCCGATGGGCAGGGGCGGTACACCTGGAAGAACGGCGACCGCTACGAAGGCGGGTGGAAGAACGGGCAGAAGCACGGCCAGGGCGTGATGCGCTGGGCCAACGGCGACCGCTGGGAAGGGACGTACGCGGAGGATGCGCAGACCCTTGAGGGTCGGCTGATTCGCCGCGCGCCGTGATCGCCGTGATCGCCGTGACGGCGCGGCGGGTCAACCGGCCACGAGCTCGCGCCACACGGTCTTGCCCCCGCTCGCCTTGTCCAGGTCGGCCAGCACGCGCTCGTGCGCGGCGAGCTCCTCGGCGGTGGGTTCGCACACCGGCAGCGCGAAGCCGCTGAGGTCGATCCGACCGGCTGCACCGCCCTCGCCAGCCCCCTCGTCGGCGACGTCGATCACCAGAGAGTCCTGCCCGCGCGTCATGCGCAGGTAGACCTCGGCGAGCAGCGCGGCGTCGATGAGTGCGCCGTGGTAGGTGCGGTGGGTGTTGTCCACCTCGAGCCGCCGGCACAGCGCATCGAGCGACACCCCCTTGCCGGGGTAGAGGTCGCGCGCGAGCTTGATGGAGTCGTGCACGCGCGAGACCACCTGCAGCAGCGGCGGCCGGCCGGCGCGCGCGAGTTCGGCCTGCAGGAAGCCGACGTCGAAGTCGGCGTTGTGGATGATGAGCTCGGCCCCGCTCAGGTAGGCGAGCAGTTCGTCGGCCACGGCCTCGAAGGGCGGCTTGTCGGCCAGGAATTCCTGCGTGAGGCCGTGCACGCGCTCGGCCTCTGGTGCGCTCGGGCGCCCGGGGTTCACGTACAGGTGAAGGGTGGAGCCGGTCAGGCGCCGGTCGACCATCTCGATGCAGCCGATCTCGACGAGGCGGTCGCCGTTGGCGGCGTCCAGCCCGGTGGTCTCGGTGTCCAGGAAGATCTGTCTCATGGGCCGGCATCGTAGCGGGAGGCGGCCTGCGGCGTCGGCCGCGTCGCGAGCGCGCCGCAGCGCCGTGGCGCGGTCAACGCGAAGCCCCGCGCGCCATCAGCCACGCCCCGGCCGCCACCATCGGCACGCACAGCCACTGGCCCATGCTCAGGTTGAGCGCCAGCAGGCCGAGGAAGCTGTCGGGTTCACGGAACCACTCGGCCACGAAGCGCAGCACGCCGTAGCCGACGAGGAACGCGCCCGACACCTGACCGAGCCCGCGCGGGCGCGAGCCGTACCACCACAGCACGACGAACAGCAGCACCCCCTCGAGCGCGAACTGGTAGAGCTGCGACGGGTGGCGCGCGAGCGCCGTGCCCGACTGCGGGAACACCATCGCCCAGGGCAGCGAGGGATCGGCCGCGCGCCCCCAGAGCTCGCCGTTGATGAAGTTGCCGATGCGCCCGCTGGCCAGGCCCGTGGGCACGCAAGGCGCGATCAGGTCAGTGACCTGCAGGAAGGCCCGCTGCCGCCGCCACGCGAACAGGGCCATCGCCGCGATCACGCCAAGCAGCCCGCCGTGGAAGGACATGCCGCCCTTCCACACCATCAGGATCTCCAGCGGGTGCTCCAGGTAGTGGCCGGTCTTGTAGAAGAGCGCGTAGCCGATGCGCCCGCCGAGCACGACGCCGAGCACGCCATAGAAGAGCAGGTCCTCGACGTCGCGCGTCGTCCAGCCGGCGTGCGTGAAGGCAGGCTGGCGCACGCGCGCCCGCGCCAGCAGCAGGAACAGCGCGAAGGCGGCGAGGTAGGTCAGGCCGTACCAGTGGACCTGCACGGGTCCGAGCGCGATCGCGACGGGGTCGAACTGGGGGTGCGTGAGCATCGGGGACGGGGCGGCGGGTGATCGCCTTCACCAGAAGGCGGACGGGGTGAGGCGGCACGATCCGGCTCGCCCGCACGCTAAAGTGGAGGGTTGCAACCGGAGATCATGACATGGCCTACAACCGCCGCTCGCGCAACATCACCGAAGGCGTGGCGCGCGCCCCGAACCGCTCGATGTACTACGGCATGGGCTACCAGGCCGAGGACTTCGGCAAGCCGATGATCGGCGTGGCCAACGGCCACTCCACCATCACGCCTTGCAATTCGGGCCTGCAAAAGCTCGCCGACGCCGCCGTGGAGGGCCTCAAGGAGGCGGGCGCCAACGCGCAGATGTTCGGTGTGCCCACGATCAGCGACGGCATGGCGATGGGCACCGAAGGCATGAAGTACAGCCTGGTCTCGCGCGAGGTGATTGCCGACTGCATCGAAACCTGTGTCGGCGGTCAGTGGATGGACGGCGTGCTGGTGGTCGGCGGCTGCGACAAG
>JBDKFA010000262.1:0-6548 GCA_039798945.1 Pseudomonadota bacterium | reverse complement strand
CCTGCTACCCGGGGAGCTGACGCTTGCCTTGACCCGAGGCCGAGGCCGCGACATCCCGGTCACGGCCCCGGGCCAGCCCGCCTGACGGGACCCCCGAGCGGGCCCTGCGGCACCTGCATGAGCAGGCGCCGCGGGGCCCGCTTGCTGCATTGAGCCAGCGCGCCGCTGCGCCCCTAGCTTGCCGATTGCCGCATCGGCCACCCCCGACCACACTGGGTTCCACAGAAGACGGCGTGCGGTGCACCGGGCACCGCGGTCCACGTGGAGCAGCAGATGCCCGTAGCGGATTCGGTGGTGATGGGAGAGGGGGTGCAGGTGTTCCAGCCCGCGCTGGTCAACCTGTATGGGTGCAGCATCGGCGCGGGCACGCGCATCGGTGCCTTCGTCGAGATCCAGAAGAACGCGCGCATCGGGCCGCGCTGCAAGATCTCCTCGCACAGCTTCGTGTGCGAAGGGGTGCGCATCGACGAGGAGGTGTTCATCGGCCACGGCGTGATGTTCACCAACGACACCTACCCGCGGGCGACGAACGGGCACGGTGCGCTGCAGACCGAGGCCGACTGGCGCGTGGAGCGCACGCACGTGAAGCGCCGGGCCTCCATCGGCAGCAACGCCACCATCCGCAGCGGCGTGACGATCGGTGAGGGCGCGCTCGTAGGTGCAGGCGCCGTGGTGGTGGCCGACGTGCCCGACCACGCGATCGTGGCCGGGGTGCCGGCCCGGGTGCTCGGCGACATGCGGGCGCGCGAGGCGGCTCGCGCACTGGCGCAGGGGCGCGCCCCTGTGAGCGCGGGGGGAGCGGCGGTCGGGGCCCATGCGGCAGCCGTCGCAGCCTCGGCCACGGCCGGCGGGTATCGCCTGCCGGTGCGTGCAATCGGTGCGTCGGGCGCAGCCGGTGCGGCAGCCGCAGCCCGCCCGGAGGCCGCGTGATGGTGAACATCGGGGTAGTGGGCTACGGCTACTGGGGCCCGAACCTGGTGCGCAACTTCTTCGAGACACCGGGCGCGCGCGTGGCTGCGGTGGCCGACCTCGACCCGGCGCGACGCGAGCTGGCCGAGCGCCGCCACCCGGGCCTGGCCACCACCGGGGACATCGACGGGCTGCTGGCCGACCCGCAGATCGACGCGGTGGCGATCGCCACGCCGGCTTCCACGCACTACGAACTCGGCCTGCGTGCGCTGCAGGCCGGCAAGCACGTGTGGCTCGAAAAGCCGATGACCGAGACCAGTGCGCAGGCCCGCGAGCTGGCGCAGGAGGCCGCGCAGCGCGACCGGGTGCTGCTGGTGGACCACACCTTCATCTACACGCCGGCGGTGCGCAAGATGGCGGCGCTGATCGCCAGCGGCGAGATCGGGGACGTGTACTACGTGGACTCCACGCGCGTGAACCTGGGCCTGTTCCAGCGCGACGTGAGCGTGATCTGCGACCTCGCGGTGCACGACTTCGCGATCATGGACCACCTGCTCAAGCGTACGCCGCGCGCGGTGTCGGCCAACGGCATCAACCACTTTCCGGGCACGCCTGAGAACCTGGCCTACGTGACGCTGTACTACGACGGCGGCACCATCGGCCACATCAACGTGAGCTGGCTCGCGCCGGTGAAGGTGCGGCAGATCCTGGTGGGCGGCAGCCGCCGGATGATCACCTACGACGACCTCGAGCCGAGCGAGAAGCTCAAGGTCTACGACCGCGGCGTGGACATGCACGACGACCCGCACAGCCAGCGCGAGATGCGCGTGGGCTACCGCAGCGGCGACATGTGGTCGCCGCAGCTGGCCACCACCGAAGCGCTGCGCATCGAGGGCGAGCACTTCGTCGACTGCATCACCAATGGGCGGCCCGCCCTCACCGACGCGGCCTTCGGGCTGCGCATGGTGCGCCTGATCGAGGCCGCCACCGAGTCCATGCACCGCAAGGGCGAAACCATCTACCTGCAGGAGGAAACCGCGTCGTGAGTGCTCTGCCCCTGGATCCATCCCCCGCTTCCCCCACCCCCGTCCCCTTCGTCGATCTGCAGGCGCAGATGCGCAGCATCCGCGCCGAGGTGGACGCGGCGATCGCCGGGGTGCTCGACAGCTGCCTGTTCACGCTCGGCCCCGAGGTGGTGGCCTTCGAGGAGGAGTTCGCGGCCTACTGCCAGCGCCGCCACGGCGTGGCGGTGAACACCGGCACGAGCGCGCTGCACCTGGCGCTGCTGGCCGCAGGCATCGGCCCGGGCGACGAGGTGATCACCGTGCCCTTCACCTTCGTGGCCACGGCCAGCGCCATCGACTACACCGGGGCCACGCCCGTCTTCGTGGACATCGACCCGCACACGCTGACGATGGACCCGCGCGCCATCGAGGCGGCGATCACGCCGCGCACGAGGGCGATCCTGCCGGTGCACCTGTACGGCCTGATGGCCGACATGGCGGCGATCCGGGCGGTGGCGAGCCGCCATGGCCTGGTCGTGATCGAGGACGCCGCTCAGGCGCACGGGGCCGAGGTGGAGGGCCGGCGCGCCGGCAGCCTCGGCCACATGGGCTGCTTCAGCTTCTACCCGGGCAAGAACCTGGGGGCGGTCGGCGAGGGCGGCATGGTCGTCACCGACGACGCCGACCTGGCACGGCGCATACGGCTGTTGCGCGATTGGGGTGCGCCGCAGAAGTACCACCACGAGATCAAGGGCTACAACTTCCGCATGGAGGCGATCCAGGGTGCGGTGCTGCGCGTGAAGCTGCGCCACCTGGAGGCGTGGACCGAGGCGCGTCGACGCGCGGCGGCGCGGTACGACGCCGCCTTCGCGGGCACCGACCTGCCGGCCCAGGTGACGCCGCCCGATTGCCGCCACGTGCGCCATGTGTATGCCGTGCGCAGCGCCTCGCGCGAGGCCTGGCAGCACGCGCTGGCGCGCCAGGGCATCCACACCGGCATCCACTACCCGAAGCCGATCCACCTGCTGCCCGCGTTTCGCGAACTCGGCGGCCGGGTGGGGCAGTTCCCGCACGCCGAGGCGGCCGCGCGCAGCGTGCTCTCGCTGCCGATGTATGCCGAGCTCACCGCCGCACAGGTGCAGCGCGTGGCCGAGGCGGTGCGTGGCCTGGCGCAGCAGGAGGCTGGCCACGCGACCATGGCGGTGCCGGTGGCGGCTGTCTCGGGGCGCCCAACCGCCGGGGCGGCGGTGACGGCGGTGGCCGGGTTGCACCATGCCGATGCCGCCTGAGCGCCTGGGCGCACGGCGGCCGCTGCTGGTGTTCCCCTGCAACGGCAACGCGCTGGAGGCGCTGGACTGTCTGGGCGAGGACTGGCGGCTGGAGGCTTTCGTCGACGATGACGCGGGCAAGCAGCAGCAAGGCTGCGCCGGGCATGCGGTGCGGGGGCGCGAGGCCCTCTCCGCCTCGCCGCAGGCGCAGGTGCTGGCGGTGCCCGGGGCTCCCCACAACTTCCTGCAGCGCCGGGCGCTGGTCGAAGGGCTGGCGCTGCCGGAGGCGCGCTGGGCCACCGTGGTGCACCCGCGGGCGAGCGTCTCGCCGCTGGCACGCATCGGGCGCAACGTGCTGCTGATGGCAGGCGTGGTGGTGACGGCCAACGCCGTGATCGGCGACCACGTGTGTGTACTGCCCAACAGCGTGATCCACCACGACGCCGTCATCGGGCCCTGGACGCTCGTGGGGGCGGGCGTGACGCTCGCCGGCGGCGTGCGCGTGGGCGAGAACTGCTACCTCGGCAGCGGCACCAGCGTGCTGCAGGGGGTGTGCATCGGCGATGGCTCGATGACGGGCCTGGGCAGCACGGTGATCCGCCACGTGCCGCCGGGAGTGCGCGTGGCGGGATGTCCGACGAGGGTGGTGGGATGAGGACGGAGATGACCGACACGGTGCGGCAGGGGGACCCGAGCGGGCAGTCCGGGTCTCGCGGGCTTCAGGGGTCTCAGGGGTCTCAGGGCCCGCGGGGGCCGCGCGGGCCGCAAGGCCCGCAGGGCGAGCAGGGTCCTCGGGGTCCGCAGAGTCCGCACGGTCCTCAGAGTCCGCAGGAGGAAGGCGAAGCCGAGCAACTGCTGCGCAGCTGGCGTCGGGCGTGGCGGGTCCTGCTGCGGCGGCGTCGCCTGGCGCTGGCCAGCGCCTGGGCGGTGGCGCTGGCGGCGCTGGTGGTGCTGCCCTTCGTGCCGCAGCGCTACGAGTCGAGCGCGCGGCTCGTGGTGGACACGCAGTCGGCGCTTCGGCCGCTGATTTCGGGAATGTCGGTGCACGCGGCCGAGGCTGAGCGTCAGGCGCGGGTGCTTGCGCGGCAGGTAGTGGCCAGCCCCCAGCTCGGGCGCCTGGTCGAGCGCAGCGAGCTCGGCCTGCCGGCGAGTACGGCCGAGCAGCGCGAGGAGACCCTCGTGCGGCTGATCTCGCGAACCCGCCTGAGCGCCGACGAGAACGGCATCCACACGGTGAGCTACCGCGATACCGACCCCGAGCGCGCGCAGCGCGTGGTGCAGGGGCTGGTGGCGCTTTTCGGCGAGGTCTCGGAGGGGGAGAAGCGCCGCGACGTGCAGGACGCCGACCGCTTCCTGCAGGAGCAGCGCCAGGCGAGCGAGGCGCGGCTGCTGGAGGCCGAGCGCCGCCTCACGGCCTTCAAGGTGCGCCACTTCGGCGCCACGGGCGTGGCCAAGGAGGACTACTTCGCACGCATCGCGGCGATGCAGGAGTCCATCGGTCGCCAGCGCGCCGAACTCGCCGCCGCCGAACAGGCCCGCGACGCCTACCGCAGCGAACTCGGCCGCGAGGACCCCCAGCGGCCCGTGGACGTGGAGCTCACGGCCCGGCGCAAGACGCTCGACGAATTGCTGGTGCGCCTGGGCGAGCAGCATCCCGAGGTGGTGGCTGCGCGTGAGGCGGTGGGGCGGCTGGAGTCGCACAAGCGCGAGCGCGAGCCCGAGCCTTCCCAGGCCGGCAGCCCGACGAACCCTGTGTACCAGCGCCTGCGCAGCCAGCTCGCCGAGGCCGAAGCCCAGGTGGCGTCGCTGCGCTCGCGGCTGGGTGTGGCACAGCAGCGTCTGGCCGAGGTGCGTGCGGCGGCCGACCGCGCCCCCGAAGTCGAGGCCGAGCTCGCGCAGCTGAGCCTGGAGGCGGAGTTCGCGCGCAAGACCTACGACCAGATGGTGGCCAAGGGCGAGTCGGCGGCGCTCGGATTGAAGGCCGAGGAGAGCGCGCGCGGCTCGGGCCTGCGCGTGATCGAGCCGGCGCGCATGGGTGCGCCGGTGTTCCCGGGGCGCCTGGAGCTGGGCTGGTTCGCGGCACTGCTGGCTCTGCTGGCCGGCGTGGTGGTGCCGTTGGGCGTGGACGGGCTGCGCCCGACGGTGGAGGACGGGGCGCAGCTGCAGCAGCTCGTCGGGCGTCCGGTGATCGGCGAGGTGGGCAGCTGGCCCCGCGAGCCGGGTGCGGCTTCAGGCGCCGGCACGGCGCATGCGCTGACGGGATGGATGGGGCTGCTTGCGCTGCTGGGGCTGCTCGGGCTGCTGGCGCTTCAGGGGCCGTCCCTGGCGTGGCTGGCAGGCGCGCAGTGAGGGAGCGGCCAGCCGGTGGGTGGCTGGGTGGCCGGGTGGGCAGTCGGGTGAGTCGTCGGGTGAGTAATCGGGTGAGTAATCGGGTGATTGGCCGGTGGAATGACCGGTTGAGAGACCGGTTGAAAGACCGGTTGAGTGGCCGGAAAGGGACGGTATGAGCATCATCGAACAGGCGGCGCGCCGGCTGGACGCGCTGAACCGGGCGGGCATCGACGTGCCGTGGGAAGCGGCTGGCGTGGAGGCACGCGATGCCGTGGCGCAACTGGCGCGCGTGGGCACCGCACGCGACGCATGGGACCCCCGCGAGCGCCGTGAGGCCGGGGCCGGGACCGCCGAGGCTCCCTGCGCACCGTCGCCGCCCGCGGCGCCACTGGACCTCGCACACCTGGCCACATCCGGCCTGCTCGTGCCTGGCCTGGAAGAGTCGGCACTGGGTACGGACTTTCGGCGTGCCAAGCGGGCCCTGCTCGAACAGGTGCGGCCCGCCCTCGCGGCGCGCCCGGGCAGTGGTGCGGTGGTGGTCGTCACGAGCGCGGTGGACGGCGAGGGACGCACGACCTGCGCCATCAATCTCGCGCTGAGCATGGCCATGGAAGTGGACACCTCGGTGGTGCTGGTGGAGGCGGACGTGCGGCGCCCGCAGGTGCTGACGCGCCTGGGGCTGCCCGGCGGCGCAGGCCTGAGCGAGTTGCTGGCCGACCCCCAGCTGCCGCTGGCGCGTGCCATCGTGCCCACGAGCCTGCCGGGCCTGTCGGTGTTGCCTGCGGGCGAGCCCGATGCGCGCGCGCACGAGCGGCTGGCCGGCCCGGGCATGCGCAGCCTGGTGACGCAGCTCGTGGGCCACCGGCCGGACCGCATCGTCGTCGTCGATGCGCCGGCGTTGCTGCGCAGCGCCGATGCCGGCGCGCTGGCGGCACTGGCCACCCAGGTGGTGGTGGTGGTGGCCGCGCAGCGCACGCCGCGCGCGCAGGTGCGGCAGGCCTTCGCGATGCTCGACAGCGCGCTGCCGGTGGTGGCC
>JBDKFA010000261.1:0-4537 GCA_039798945.1 Pseudomonadota bacterium | reverse complement strand
CAGCTTGAAGCCGGCGTTGCGCACGTCCACCGAGCTGTAGAACGGCGGCGTGTGCTCCATCCACTCCAGCCGGAACCAGCGCTCGATCACCGGGGTGGATTCCAGGATCCGCTGTTCCAGTTCGTTGATCGGACCGGTCAGAGCGGTGACGAGGTGGGGAACCATGGGGCAACCTTTGCGCTAAGAAAAAAACGGCCGAACCCATTGTAGGGACCGGACACGACAGCCAAAGGTCAGAAGTGGGGTCGCCGACGCGGCTTGCAAGTCCGGATCAACCGCGAATTTCGCCCTCGCCCAGCACCACGTACTTCAGCGAGGTCAGGCCTTCGACCCCGACCGGCCCGCGAGCGTGGAACTTGTCGGTGCTGATGCCGATTTCGGCGCCCAGCCCGTACTCGAAGCCGTCGGCGAAGCGGGTGCTCGCATTCACCATCACGCTGGCCGAATCGACCTCGCGCAGGAAGCGCTGGGCGTGCACGTGGTCGGTGGTGAGGATGGCTTCTGTGTGGTGGCTGCTGTAGCGGTTGATGTGGGCAATCGCCTCGTCCACCCCGTCCACCAGCTTCACGCTGATCACCGGCGCCAGGTATTCCTCGCTCCAGTCCTGCTCGCTGGCGGCCGTCACATGCGCACCCGGCACGCCGGCCAGGATGGCCATGGCCTCGGGGCAGCCGCGCATCTCCACGCCCTTGGCGGCGTAGACCGCGCCGATCTTCGGCAGGAACTCGGCCGCCACACCGCGCGCCACCAGCAGGCTCTCGGTCGCGTTGCAGGGGCTGTACTTCTGGGTCTTGGCGTTGTCGGCCACCTTCACCGCCATGGCGATGTCGCAGGGGTCGTCCACATAGGTGTGGCAGTTGCCGTCCAGGTGTTTGATCACGGGCACCTTGGCCTCGGCGCTGATGCGCTCGATCAGGCCCTTGCCGCCGCGCGGGATGATCACGTCCACGTGCTCGGGCATGGCGATCAGGCGGCCCACGGCGGCGCGGTCGGTGGTCTCGACCAGCTGCACGGCCTCGGGCGGCAGGCCCGCGTCGCGAAGCGCGCGCTGCACCAGCCTGGCCAGCGCGAGGTTGGAATGGAAGGCCTCGGAGCCGCCGCGCAGGATGCAGGCGTTGCCGCTCTTGATGGCCAGCGACGCCGCCTCGATCGTCACGTTCGGGCGGCTCTCGTAGACCATGCCGAAGACGCCGAGGGGCACGCGCATGCGGCCCACGCTGATGCCGCTGGGCCGGCGCTTGACCTCGCTGATCTCGCCCACGGGGTCGGGCATCGCGGCGAGCTGCTCGCAGCCCTCGGCCACCGTCTCGATGACCTTGGCCGTCAGCCGCAGGCGGTCCACCATCGGCTCGGCCAGGCCGCGGGCACGCGCCGCGTCGAGGTCGGCCGTGTTGGCCTGCTGCAGCGCCGGTGCCGATTCGCGCAGCCGGCGTGCGAGCGCGCGCAGCGCGGCGTCCTTGGCGGCGGTGCCGGCGGCGGCCATCGCGGTGGACGCGGCGCGGGCGGCCGTGCCCAGGTGGGCCATGTAGGCAGGAAGATCCGTTGGGTTCACGGCCCGGATTGTCCTCCACTCCCCGCTCGGGGTGTGTCCGCAGGCGCCTGTTGCCAGGCACCCTGGCCGGCTGCGCGCGGGGTCGGGCCGGTCAGCGCCCCCACCACGCCAGCACCGCGAGCCACAGCGCGGCGCTGCCCATGAAGCAGCCGGTGGACACGACAATGGCTGCCGTGGCCTCGGCCTGCAGCACGCGGTAGCGCTGCGCGAAGATCAGCGCATTGCTGCCCACGGGCAGCGCACCCATCATCACCACCACCGCAAGCGGCGTGCCGGCTAGGCCAAAGACGCCATGCGCCACCACGAACACCCAGGCGGGGAGCACGAGCAGCTTGAGTACGCTCAGGGTGGCCGCACCGTGCAGGTGCTCGCGCACACCGTACTGCGCAAGGTTCAGCCCGATCAGCACCAGACACACCGGCACCACGGCAGCCCCGAGCGCGGCGAGCGCCTGGTCGAGCGCCGGGTGCAACCCCCAGCCGGTGAGGTTCCAAGCCATGCCGGCCAGCACGGGCAGCGTGACCGGGTGCAGCACCGCGTTGCGCGCGGTGGTGCGCGCAGTGGCGAGCAACGAGCCGCGCGGCTCGGCCCGCGAGATGTCGAGCTCCGCGAGCACGGTGGCCAGCGTCAGCATCAGCAGCCCGTGCAGGCTCACGAGGGCCAGGTGCAGCGCGAGGCCCGCCTCGCCGAAGAGCGCGGCTGCCAGCGGGATGCCCAGTTGCACCGCATTGCCGTAGGTGGCGGCCACCGTCAGGCCCGCCGCCGCGGCGGGAGCCTGGCGGCCGCTGCGCGAGCGCTGCCAGGCGTACACCGCGGCCATGTACGCGAGCGCGGGCAGGAAGTAGGCACCCAGCGTGTGCCACGGCATCTGCGCGAAGTCCTGCCGCACCATCGTGCGAAACAGCAGCGCCGGCACGAAGAGGGTGAAGGCAAGGTCCGACAGCACCTGGGTGGCCGTGGCCGAGCTGCCGGCGTGGCCCTGGGCGTGCTCCGCACGCTGCGCGCGAGAAGCGCCGCGCGGTGCCGGCGGCGCGAGCCAGCCGCGCACGCCGGCCAGCCAGCCGAGCGCGACGGTGGCGAAGATCGCCGCGAGCTTGTAGGCGACGTCCAGCGTCATGCGCGGCCCGGCGGGGCGTTCAGGCGGCCGTCTTGCGGGCGGCCGCCTTCTTCGCCGGCGCGCGCTCCTTGCGCGGCTCGAACTCGAACACCACCTTGCCCTCCTTCGGGTCGAAGGCCAGGAAGGCCTTGAACGCGCGGCGCGTCTTGTTCGACACGAAGCCCTGCAGCAGCGCGGTGCGGCCCGTGGCCAGCAGCCGACCCATCTCCTCGTGCGAGACGGGCTGCTGCAGGATCACCTTGCCGCTCTTGAAGTCGCAGGTGGCGGTGGGGCCCACGGCGTGTTCGCACACGTAGCTCGTGCCGTGCTCGTAGACGTGGCTCTTGCACTTCGGGCAGGCGCCGAGCGAGGTCTGCCCGGTGAAGTCCACGGGCTCGCCATCGCCCTGCCCCGCCCGCGCCTCCTCGCCGAAGTCGAACTCGAGCTTCCAGTTGCCGAGCTCGGCGTCGTGCACGAGTTGCAGCTCGGCCGTGAACGGCCAGCCCGCCTTCGAGCGGAAGCCCTCCAGCGGGCCGATGCGCTTGTCGCGCAGGAAAGCCTCGGCCTCGGCGGTCTCGAAGGCCCGGCCAGCCGGAATCTTCGTGATCGAGAAGCCGCAGCCCTCGGCCTCGCCGCTGGCGCCCGTGCAGGCGAAGCGCCGGTAGTTCTCCTTGACCACGCCGCCGCAATTCGGGCAAGGCGTGGCGAGCGTCGCGTAGTCGCCCGGGATCGTGTCGCGGTCGTATTCCTTGGCCTTTCGCACGATGCGCTCGGCCATGCGGCCGATCTCGGCCATGAAGGCCTCGCGGCCCAGGCGCCCGTGCTCCATCTCGGCGAGCTGGTGCTCCCAGTTGCCGGTGAGCTCGGGCTTGGTGAGGTCCTCCACGCCCAGGCCGCGCAGCAGCGTCATCAGCTGGAAGGCCTTGGCCGTGGGCACGAGCTCGCGCCCTTCGCGCAGCATGTACTTCTCGGCCAGCAAGCCTTCGATGATGGCCGCGCGCGTGGCCGGCGTGCCAAGGCCCTTCTCGGCCATCGCCTCGCGCAGCTCGTCGTCCTCGATGAGCTTGCCCGCGCCTTCCATGGCCGACAGCAGCGTGGCCTCGGTGTAGCGCGCGGGCGGGCGCGTGTGCAACGCCTTCACGTCCACCGCCTCGGTGCGCACGATCTCGCCTGCGGCCACCGGCACGAGCAGCGCGTCCTCGTCCTGCGCCTCCTTGCCGTAGACAGCCAGCCAACCCGGCTGCACCAGCACCTTGCCGGTGGTCTGGAAGTGGTGCTTTGTGGCGCCCGCCTGCACGGTGCTCGTGCGGGTGGTGACGAGGTACTCGGCCGAGGGGTAGAAAACCGCCAGGAAACGCTTGACGACGAGATCGTAGAGCTTGGCCTCGACCTCGTTGAGCGACTTCGGGGCCTCCAGCGTCGGGATGATCGCGAAGTGGTCGGAGACCTTGGCGTTGTCGAAGACGCGCTTGGTGGGCTTCACGTAGCCGTCGGCCAGCGCCTTGGTGGCGTGCATCGACAGCGGGCGCAGCGGTCCGGGCAGCGGCGCGTCGGCCAGCATCTGGAAGGTCTTGCGCACGGTGGCGAGGTAGTCCTCGGGCAGTGCGCGCGAGTCGGTGCGGGGGTAGGTGAGCACCTTGTGCTTCTCGTACAGCGCCTGCGCGATGGACAACGTCGTCTTGGCCGAGAAGCCGAAGCGCGAGTTGGCCTCGCGCTGCAGGGTCGTGAGGTCGTACAGCAGCGGGCTCGCCTGCGTGCTCGGCTTGGCCTCCTCGGTGACGGCAGCCGGCTCGCCGCGGCAGGCCTGGGCGATGGCCTGCGCGTCGGCCTCGTTCCACAGCCGGTCGGCGCGCGCATCGGCATCCTCGGGGTTCTTCTTCCAGGCCGGG
>JBDKFA010000260.1:0-5599 GCA_039798945.1 Pseudomonadota bacterium | reverse complement strand
CCCCAACGCCCCGACCTCGCGCCGGGTGATGGTCTCCAAGACCCTGTTGCTGGTGGTTGCTCTTCTGGCTGCGTGGACGGCGTATCACGTGCATGTCAGCAAGCTCGCCGACATCCTGTTCCTGGTCTCTGCGGCCTTCTCGTTCGCTGCTGCCGGCTTCTTCCCGGCTCTGGTGCTCGGGATCTTCTGGAAGCGCGCCACGAAGTGGGGTGCCATCATGGGGATGCTGGCGGGCTTCGGCACGACGGCGTACTACATGATCATGAACCACCCGTGGATGCGCTCGGTGTTCGGCGTCGACTCGCCGATCAGCCTGTGGGGCGAGATCGCACCGATCTCGGCGGGCGTGTTCGGCGTGCCGGTGGGCTTCGCGGTGATCATCATCGTGAGCTTGTTCACCCCGGCGCCGAACCGCGAGATGCAGGAGCTCGTGGAACACGTGCGTTACCCGAACCTGAAGTCGGCCTGATGCCGACCTGAACCTGGGCGGTGGGGCTGCTTTCCCCCGCCCAGGCTCTCCTCCGTACGCCCTGGCGGGCAACCGTCAGGGCGTAACTCTTTGGCCGCGCTATAATCCGCGGTTCACCCTTGCTGCACCCCACCCGCTGACGCACCCGGGGGCGGCTTCCGATTCAGGAAACCACGAGGAGTCTTCATGCGTCACTATGAGATCGTGCTCCTGATCCACCCGGATCAGAGCGAGCAGGTTCCGGCCATGCTGGAACGCTACCGCACCCTGGTCACCAACGGTGGCGGCAAGGTGCACCGGGTCGAGGACTGGGGGCGGCGCCAGCTGGCCTACATGATCCAGAAGCTCGCCAAGGCGCATTACCTGTGCCTGAACATCGAGTGCAGCGGCGAGGTGCTTGCCGAGCTCGAGACGGGTTTCCGCTTCAACGACGCGGTGCTGCGTCACCTGACGGTGGCCAAGACGAAGGCCGAGACCGGCCCGTCCGTGATGATGAAGGCGGTGGAACGGGAGGAGTCCCGCAAGGCCGCCCAGCAGCAGGAGGCCCAGGCCTGAGTCGTCGGCACGGGCAGCTGGGCAAGGGGCGATGAACCGTCTCGTTCTCAGCGCCACGCTCGCCGAACGCGCCGCGCTGCGTTTCACACCCGCCGGCTTGCCGGCCCTGGACCTTGTCCTCGCGCACGAATCGGAACTCGTGCACGAAGGCCAGGCGCGGAAGGTGTCGATGCAGCTCAAGGCCCTGGCAATCGGCTCCACCGTTTCGGCGGTGGCGTCCATGTCGCTGGGCAGTCTGGCGCAGTTCGTCGGCTTCGTGGCACCCGCCCGCAACGGCCGTGGCTGGCTCTTTCACATCACCGAGGTGCACGGATGAACCGTCCACCGGTCTGAACATTCATCGGATTCCAGGAGTATTCCCATGCCCCCACCCCGCGGAAAAGGCAAGTTCTCGAAAGACCGCCGTCCCAAGCGCAACCAGCAGTCGCTGCTGTTCCGTCGCAAGCGCTTCTGCCGCTTCACGGTCGCCGGCGTCGAGGAGATCGACTACAAGGATGTCGACACGCTGCGTGACTTCATCGGCGAGAACGGAAAGATCACACCGGCCCGCCTGACGGGTACGCGCGCGATCTACCAGCGCCAGCTCACCGTCGCCATCAAGCGTGCCCGCTACCTGGCGCTGGTGCCCTACTCGGACCAGCACAAGCTCTGAGGAGACCCCCATGCAAGTGATCCTGCTCGAGAAGGTCTCGAACCTCGGCAACCTGGGTGATGTCGTCAAGGTCAAGGACGGCTACGCCCGCAATTTCCTGATTCCCACCCGCCTGGCTCGCCGTGCCACGCAGGCTGCGATCCAGGAGTTCGAGGCGCGTCGCGCCGAACTGGAAAAGGCGGCGGCCGACAAGCTGGCGGCAGCACGGGCGCTGGGCGACCAGATGGCGGGAAAGACCGTACGCCTCACCCAGCGCGCAGGCGTGGACGGTCGCCTGTTCGGCTCCGTCACGAATCACGACATCGCAGAGGGCCTCGAGAAGATGGGCCTCAAGGTGTCGAAGTCGCAGGTACGTCTGCCCAACGGGCCCTTGAAGACGGTTGGCGAGCACGCCGTGTCGGTGGCACCGCACTCCGATGTCGTTGTCGACATCACGGTTCAGGTGGTTGCCCAGGCCGAGTGAGCACGGGCGCTGTGCGCCCACAGCAGGGGCCGGCCATGCCGGCCCTTTGTCTTGGTGCCCGCGTGCGCGCAGGGGCATGTCCACGGGCGCGCGGGCTTTCCCGTCCTGCGCTGGGCACGCCGACCCCCTAGGATCCCAGCATGCCCAACGAATTCCCCAGCTCAGCGCCCGTGCGTGACGACGAGGTGGCGCGCCTGCGTGTTCCGCCTCATTCCACCGAGGCCGAGCAGAGCGTCATCGGCAGCCTGCTGCTGGACAACCTGGCTTGGGACCGCGTGGCCGACCTCGTCACGGACAGCGACTTCTACCGCCACGAGCACCGGCTCATCTACGCGGCGCTGGGAGGCCTCGTCGGGGCGGGCAAGCCAGCCGATGTGATCACGGTTCACGAGGTGCTCGAACGCCTGGGCCAGGCTGGCGACTGTGGCGGCTTGCCCTACCTGAATGCGCTGGCCGAGAGCGTGCCGAGCGCGGCCAATGTCCGACGCTATGCGGAGATCGTGCGCGAGCGGGCGGTGCTGCGCAAGCTGATCTCTGCGAGCGACGACATCGCCACCCGGGCCTTCAACCCGCAAGGGCTGCCCGTCTCGCAGATCCTCGACGAGGCCGAGACGCGCATCCTCGGCATCGGGGAGGAGGGCGCCCGGGGCCAGGCTGGCTTCCAGGAGATGCGCGGCCTGGTGAAGGCGCTGCTCGAGCGCGTGGACGAGCTCGACAAGAACGGCGCCGAGGAAGTGACCGGTGTGCGCACCGGCTTCTACGACCTGGACCGGATGACAGCGGGGCTTCAGAAGGGTGACCTGATCGTGCTGGCGGCGCGGCCAAGCATGGGGAAAACCGCATTCGCGTTGAACATGGCCGAACACGTGGCCGTCGAGGAAGGGCTGCCGGTGGCGGTGTTCTCGATGGAAATGGGTGCTTCCCAGCTCGCGCTGCGGATGGTGGGTTCGCTCGGGCGCATCGACCAGAGCAACCTGCGCACGGGGCGGTTGCGCGACGATGAATGGGAGCGCCTGCCAGGTGCGGCGCACAAGCTGGCCCAAGCACCTGTCTTCATCGACGAGACCGCGGCATTGAACCCCGCCGAATTGCGGGCTCGTGCACGCCGTCTGGCGCGCCAGTACGGCGGCACGCTCGGCCTCATCGTGGTCGACTACCTGCAGCTGATGAGCGGCTCAGGTGGCGGCAGCGAGGAAAACCGTGCGACCGTGCTCGGGGAGATCTCGCGTGGCCTGAAGGCGCTCGCCAAGGAGCTGCAATGCCCGGTGATCGCGCTGTCGCAGCTCAACCGCAGCGTGGAGACGCGCACCGACAAGCGCCCGATGATGAGCGACCTGCGCGAGTCGGGCGCGATCGAACAGGATGCGGACGTCATCATGTTCATCTATCGCGACGAGTACTACAACAAGGACACCACGAAGGAGCCGGGTGTCGCGGAGATCATCCTCGCCAAGCAGCGGAACGGTCCGGTGGGTACGGTGAAGCTCACCTTCCTGAAGCCGCTGACTCGCTTCGACAACCTCGCGCTGGACGGTTGAACGGTCACGCCGCCCGCTGCGCCGGAGGCGGCTTTGGGCCAGGCCTGTGCCAGGGCAAGTGCCTGGCACAGGCGGATCACTTGAAGAGGTCTCGCACGCGGTCGGTCCAGCTCTTCGCGTTCGGCGAATGCCTGTCGCCAGCCTTGCGGAACGACTCGTCGAGCTCGCGCAGCAGCTTGCGCTGCGCCTCGGTGAGCTTGACCGGAGTCTCCACCGTGACGTGGATGTACAGGTCGCCCGGGTAGCTGGAGCGCAGGCCCTTGACCCCCTTGCCGCGCAGGCGGAACGTCTTGCCGTGCTGGGTGCCCTCGGGGAGCTCGATCTCAGCCTTCGTGCCGAGGGTGGGGACCTCGATGGTCCCACCCAGGGCGGCCGTGGTCATGCCCACGGGCACCTTGCAGTGCAAGTCGTCACCGTCGCGCTCGAAGATCTCGTGCGGCTTGATCCGGATCTCGATATAGAGGTCTCCGGGCGGGCCGCCGTTCGTGCCCGGCTCGCCGTTGCCGCTCGACCGGATGCGCATGCCCTCGTTGATACCCGCCGGAATCTTCACTTCCAGCGTCTTCTGGCGCTTGATGCGGCCCGCCCCGCTGCAGGTCGTGCACGGGTCCGGGATCACCTTGCCGGCGCCCTGGCAGGCCGGGCAGGTTTGCTGGATGCTGAAGAAGCCCTGGCGCATGTGCACCGAGCCGGCTCCATTGCACGTCGAGCAGGTCTTGGGACTCGTGCCGGGCTTCGCACCCGTGCCCCGGCAGGTGTCGCAGGTGTCCCAGGTCGGGATGCGTATCTGCGTGTCCTTGCCGAGGGCGGCCTCCTCGAGCGTGATTTCCATCGCGTAGCTGAGGTCGTTGCCGCGGAAGACCTGCTGGCCGCCCGGACCGGCGCGGCGCCCTCCCGCACTGCCACCGAAGATGTCGCCGAAGATGTCGCCGAAAGCCTCTGCGAAGCCACTGAAGCCCTCCGGGCCCGCACCGCCACGCCCCATGCCGGCTGACGGGTCCACGCCCGCATGGCCGAACTGGTCGTATGCGGCACGCTTCTGGGTGTCGGAGAGCATCTCGTAGGCCTCCTTGGCCTCCTTGAACTTCTCTTCCGCCTTCTTCGCTTCGTCACCCTGGTTGCGGTCAGGGTGGAACTTCATGGCCAGCTTGCGGTAGGCCTTCTTGATGTCGTCGTCCGTGGCGTTCTTGGGCACGCCCAGGACTTCGTAGTAGTCGCGCTTGGCCATGCAGGGCTTTCAGGTTTCCGAACGGGAGACGCCGCGCTCTGCACGTGCGCCTTGCGGTGCACGGCTGGACGCGGCGCCTGAGGCAGCAGCCCGCGCACACGCGGGCCAGTGGCTCACTTCTTCACTTCCTTGAACTCGGCGTCGACCACATCCTCCGCCTCGGGCCTGGACGACCCCGCAGCCTGCCCGGTGCCAGGGCCGCCAGGCGCAGCGGTCGCGCCGGCTGCGCCGGCAGCGGCCTGCGCTTCGGCGTACATCTTTTCGCCGAGCTTCTGGCTGGCGGTCATCAGGGCTTCGGTCTTGGCTTCGATCTCGGCCTTGTCCTCGCTCTTGAGCGCCTCCTCCAGCGCCTTCAGCGCGGACTCGATCTTCTCCTTCTCGCCGGCGTCGAGCTTGTCGCCGTGCTCGGCCACGCTCTTCTTGACCGAGTGGACCATCGCGTCGGCCTGGTTGCGGGCCTGCACCAGCTCCAGCTTCTTCGCGTCCTCGGCGGCGTTCGCCTCGGCGTCCTTGACCATCTTCTCGATCTCGGCCTCGCTCAGGCCCGAGTTCGCCTTGATGGTGATCTTGTTCTCCTTGCCGGTGCCCTTGTCCTTGGCGCCGACGTGCAGGATGCCGTTGGCATCGATGTCGAAGGAGACCTCGATCTGCGGGATGCCGCGCGGGGCCGGCGGGATGCCTTCGAGGTTGAACT
>JBDKFA010000259.1:0-6386 GCA_039798945.1 Pseudomonadota bacterium | reverse complement strand
GGCGACGCGGTGGTGCCCACGCTCACGGTGCCCGAACAGATCGCCGCACAGGTCGGCGACCGCATCCTAGAGGGCCGGCTGCCGCCGGGCGCGCGCATCGGCGAGCAGGAGCTGGCCGACGAGTTCCAGGTCAGCCGTGGTCCCGTGCGCGAGGCGCTGCGCATCCTCGAGCGCGAGGGGCTGGCCACCATCCTGCCGCGGCGCGGTGCAGTGGTGACGACGCTCTCCGCGCAGGAGCTGCGCGAGATCTTCGAGGTCCGTGCCGCACTCTTCGACACCGTCGCCCGCACCGTGGCAGCCAGCCGTCCACCCGAACTCGTCGCCGTGCTGCGCGCAGGCGTGGCGCGCCTGCAGTCGCTGGCAGAAGGGCCGGCCGATGGCAACGCGTATGCCGAGACCACCTACCGGCTCCTGCTGATCACCGCGCGCTTCTGCGGCAACCAGCTGCTGCAGCGCATGCTCGCCACGTTGTCGCTGCAAACGCTGCGCTACAGCAAGCTCGGTCTTCAGTCACCCGCGCGGCGCAAGCGCTCCGCGCAGCTGTGGGCCCAGGCGCTGCGCGCGCTCGAGCGCGGCGACGCCGACACGCTGATGGCCTTGTCACGCCAGCGCATTGCCGAGTCCGGCGAGGAAGCCGCCCGGCAGCTCGCCGTCCACGGCACGCCACCCTGAGTCACGCGATGGCTGCCTCCCCTGAAAACTCGGCCGACCCCTCGGGCGACCCCTCACCCGACCGATCGCCCGACCGCGCACCGCGCAGCCCCGACGGCCCGCTCGCGGGCCTGAAGGTCATCGAGATCGCCAGCACCATCGCCGGCCCGGCCTGCGCGCGGCTTCTCGCGGACTTCGGTGCCGACGTGATCAAGATCGAGCCTCCCGAAGGCGACCCCGTGCGGCAGATGGGCCGCCACGTGGGCGACGTGTCGCTGTACGCGGCGAGCATCCTGCGCAACAAGCGCTGCGTCGTGCTCGACCTCAAGCTCGAGGAGGACCGCGCGGTCGCGCACGCGCTGATCGCGCGTGCGGACATCCTGGTGGAGAACTTCCGCCCCGGCGTGATGGAGCGCCTGGGCTTCGGCTACGACGTCCTCGCGCGATCGAACCCGGGCCTCGTGATGGTGCGCATCAGCGGCTATGGCCAAAGCGGGCCGTACGCGCAGCGCCCCGGCTACGGCGCCATCTGCGAGGCCGTGGGCGGCGTACGCCACCTCACCGGCGACCCCGACCGTCCCCCCGCCCGTGTGGCCCTGGCCACCACCGACTACCTGACCTCGGTGTATGCGGCCTTCGGCGCACTCGCGGCCATCCACGAACGCGCGCACTCGGGCCTCGGCCAGGTGGTCGACGCCGCGCTCTACGAGAGCGCCTTCAGCCAGCTCGAGCCGATGGTGCCGGCCTACGACAAGCTCGGCATCGTGCCGATGCGCGAGGGCCCGAACCTGCCCTCGATGGCCCCCAACAGCCTGTACCCGACGCGCGACGGCGGCTACGTGCTGATCGCCGCCAACAGCAACCCCACCTTCGAGCGGCTCGTGCGGCTGATGCGGCAGCCCGGGCTGCTCACCGATGCGCGCTTCGCGACGATCCGCAGCCGCGGCGAGAAGCCCCACATGCACGCGCTCGACGCGAGCATCGCCGCGTGGACCTCGCAGTTCGACGGCCCTGCACTCGAGGCGATGCTGCGTGAAGCCGAGGTGCCCTCCTCACGCGTCTACACGATCGCCGACATCTACGCCGACCCGCACTTCGCCGCGCGCGCGATGCTGCAGCAGGTGCCGCACCCGGTGCTCGGCCACACCACGCAGGCGGGCGTCGTGCCGCGCCTGTCGGCCACGCCCGGGCGCATCCGCCACACGGGGCCCGAGCTCGGCGCCCACACCGAGGCCGTGCGCCGCGAAGCCCATGACTCCCCACCCGCAGCCCCGGAACGCTGACACGATGATGCCCGCCCTTACCGTGCCCGCACCTGTCCACCGCCGCACGCCTTCGGCGCCCGACACCACCCTTGCCGCACGACGCAACGTGCTGCGCGCCGGGGTGGCCGCTTGGCTCGCTCCGGCCCTCGCGCCCCTGCACGCCCAACCCGCCTGGCACCCCACGGAGCGCGTCACCTACGTGATCGGCGTGGCTCCTGGCGGCACGGTGGACCTTTACGCCCGCGGCATCAAGGAGCAGCTCGAGGCCCTCAAGCTCGTGCACGGCCAGACCGTGCTGCCGGACAACCGCGTCGGAGCAGGCGGGGCCCTCGCGCTGCAGGCGCTCGCGCAGCAGACCGGCAACGGCCACTGGCTGGGCACCTTCCACACCGGGGCCATCGCCGGCGCCGTGACCGGTCTCATCAGGGCCGATGTGAGGCAGTTCCCGCCCGTGGCGATGATGGTCGAGGAGACTTCGGTGGTGGCGGTGCGCGCCGACGCGCCGCTGAGGTCCGCGGCCGAGCTCGTGGCCGCGCTGAAGGCCAACCCGGCGGCGCTGAAGATCGCCGTCGCGCCTGCGCTCGGCCAGAACACGCACCTGGCGATCGCCAAGCCGCTGAAGGTGGCCGGCGTGGCCATCGACAGGCTCACGATCGCGCCTTTCCGCTCGTCGGCAGAGTCGGTCACGGCGCTGCTCGGCGGCCATGTGGACGTGGTCTCGGCCACCGCACCGGTCGTCGTGCCGCACGTCCAGGCGGGCAAGCTGCGCTTGCTCGCCAGCGCCGCTGCCGAACGCGGCAGCGGTCCGCTCGCGGAGGTGCGCACGTGGCGCGAGCAGGGCGTGGCTGCCGACTACGTGTCCTACAACGGCGTGATGCTGCCCCCTCGTGCCACGCCCGAGCAGCAGCGGTTCTGGGAGGCTGCGCTGCAGCGCGTGTCGCAAAGCCCGGACTGGGTCGCGCTCGTGGAGAGGTCGGGTAACCGGGCGATCTTCCGCGGTCGCGAGGCCTCGCAACAGTACCTGGACGCCGAATGGAAGGCCACCGTCGAGCTCGCCACCGAGCTCGGCCTGGCGACACGATGAGCACCCCCGAGTTCGAGCCCGCAGGCGAGTGGGCCGAGGAGCTCGCCGAGCTGCAGCAGCGCCGGCGCCTGGCCGCACGCATGGGCGGCGACGAGGCCGTGGCCCGGCACAAGGCACGCGGCCGGCAAACGGCACGCGAGCGCATCGCGGCGCTGCTCGACGGCGCGAGCTTTCGGGAAATCGGGCGCCTCACCGGGCGCGGCCGCTACGACGAGGACGGCCGGCTGCTCGACCTGCAGGCCGTGAACGCGATCATCGGCACCGGCCGTGTGGACGGCCGCAAGATCGTGGTGTCGGCCGACGACTACACGATCCGCGCCGGCTCCTCGGAGGGCACGATCTCCGACAAGTGGGTCTTTGCCGAACGGCTCGCGCTGGCCCAGCACCTGCCGCTGGTGCGCCTGGTGGACACGGCAGGCGGCAGCGTCAAGCTGCTGCAGCAGATGGCGGGCGCGAAGATCCCCGGCTACGCCAACTGGCCGGGTGTGGAGCTGCTCAAGACGGTGCCAGTGGTGGGCGTGGCGCTCGGGGCCTGCGCCGGACTCGGGGCGGTGAAGGTGCTGCTGTCGCACTTCTCGGTGATGGTGCGCGACCAGGCGCAGGTCTTCGCCGCCGGGCCGCCGGTGGTCAAGCAGGCTTACGGCATCGACATCGACAAGAACGAGCTCGGCGGCTACAAGGTCCACAGGAAGAGCGCGCTCGTGCACAACGAGGCCGTGGACGAGGCCGACGCACTCGCCCAGGTGCGGCGGTTCCTGAGCTACCTGCCGCGCAGCGCGCACGAACTGCCCGCACGCACCGCGCCCACCGACGACCCCGCGCGCGCGGACGACTGGCTCAAGGACGCGGTCCCGCGCGACCGGCGCAAGATCTACGACCCGCGGCGCATCCTGGCGAGCCTCTTCGACCGCGACTCCGTCTTCGAGATCGGGCGTCACCAAGGCGGCTCGGTGATCACCGCCCTCGCGCGGCTGGACGGCTGGCCCGTGGGCGTGCTGTGCAGCGACCCCAAGGTGGCCGGCGGGGCCATGACGGTGGCCTCGGCCTACAAGACCGAGCGCCACGCGAAGCTGTGCGACACCTTCGGGTTGCCGATGGTCAACCTCGTGGACCAGCCGGGCAACGCGACCGGCCCCGAAGCCGAGTTGGCGGGAACACTGCTCGGCGCGGTGCGCGTGGTGACGACCATCGAGGACCTGCGCATCCCTTGGCTGAGCATCATCACCCGCCGCGCCTTCGGCATGGCCGGCGGCATGCATGCGCCGAAGTACTTTCCGGCGCTCAACTACCGCTTCGCCTGGCCTTCTGCGCGCTGGGGCTCGATCCCGATCGAGGGCGGAGTGGACGCCGCCCACAAGGCCGAGATCGAGGCCTCGGGCGATCCCGCGGCCACGCGCGCCGCGCTCGAGGCGCGATACCACCGCCTGGGCTCGCCGTTTCGCACAGCCGAGCAGTTCGGCATCCTGGACATCATCGACCCGCGCGAGACCCGTGCGCTGCTGTGCGACTGGATGGAGGACGCGCGCGCGGTACTCGAGCACGACCGGAGACAACGATGAGACGACGCACCTTCAACCGGCTGCTGCTCGCGCAGGCCGCCACGCTGCCGGCGCTGCCCGCGCAGGTGTCCGCCCAACCTGCCGGTTTGTCCTGGAAGCCCGAGCGCCCGGTCGAGTACGTGGTACCGGCCGGCCCGGGCGCAGCCCTGGATACGGCTGCACGCCAGATCAAGGAACTCACCGACCGGTTGCAGCTGCTGCCCACGCCGATGGTCGTCACGAACCGCCCGGGGGGCGCCGGCATGGTGGCGATGGGCGCGCTGCAGGCACGGCCCGGCGACGGGCACATGCTCGTCACGCTCACGCACTCGTCGATCAACAACAAGCTCGTGGGCGAGGTGGCGCTCGGCTACGAGGACTTCACGCCGCTGGCCATCCTGTTCGACGAGTTCATCACGGTGGCCGTGCGCGCGGACTCGCCGATCCGAAGCGGCCGCGAACTGGCCGAGGCGTTGAAGAAGAACCCGGCGGCCCTGTCCATTGGCGTGGCAACCTCGATCGGCAACCACATCCACACCGCGATCGCCAAGCCGCTGAAGGCCGCGGGCGTGGACATCGCCAAGCTCACGGTCGTGCCCTTCAAGTCTTCGGCCGAGTCGATGAACAACATGCTCGGCGGACACCTGGACATCGTCTCGGCCTCGGCCGTGAACGTGATCCCGCTGATGAAGGCCGGCCGCATCCGCGTGCTGGCCGTGGCCGCAGCCGAGCGACTCGGAGGCGAACTCGCGGAGGTGCCCACCTGGCGCGAGCAGGGCGTGGACGCGGTCTATTCTTCCTCGCAGGGCCTGCTCGGCGCGCGCGGCCTGAGCGCGGCGCAGGTCGCGTACTGGGAAGGGGTGCTGCGCCGCGTGTGCGCCACGCCCGAGTGGGGCGCTTTCCTCGCGCGTAACCACTGGAAGCCACGCTTCATGGGTGCGGCCGACGCGCGTCGCTTCCTGGACGCCGAAGCCGCGAGCGCGCGCGTGCTGCTGGGCGAGCTCGGGCTCGTACGCAGTTGAGCAGCGGCCCTCAGGCCTTGGGCACGCGGTACAGGGCGCAGACCTTGTTGCCGTCCGGGTCGCGCAGGTAAGCCAGGTGCAGCTTGCCCGAAGGGCCCTCGCGCAGGCCGGGCGGGTCCTCGCAACTCACGCCGCCGTGGGCCACGCCCGCGGCGTGCCAGGCCTGAACCTGTTCGGGCGACGTGCAGGCGAAACCGATGGTGCCGCCGTTACCCACCGTGGCCGGCTCGCCGTTGATCGGGATCGTCACCGCGAACACGCCCGTCGGAGTGCGCCAGAAGATACGGTGGCGGTCCTGCACGCCAGGCGCCACGCCGAGCGCACCGAGCGTGGCATCGTAGAACACCTTGGCACGGGCAAGGTCGCCGGTGCCGATCATCACGTGCGAGAACATGGGCAGCCCTTCTGCTCGAGCGCGCGGCTCGGCGTGTCGAGGCGCAAGGCGGCTTGCACCGCCTGCGCCCCAGTGCGGTCACTCGGCCTTCGCCTCGCCAGCAGCGCCCGTGTCGGCCGCCTGCGGCTCGGGCCGATCCACGAGCTCCACGTAGGCCATCGGCGCGTTGTCACCCACGCGGAAACCCATCTTCAGGATCCGGGTGTAGCCACCCGGTCGAGCCTGGTAGCGCGGGCCGAGTTCGCCGAAGAGCTTGGTCACGATCGCGCGGTCGCGCGTGCGGTCGAAGGCCAGGCGCCGGTTGGCGAGGGTGGGCTCCTTGGCGAGCGTGATCAGCGGCTCGACCACGCGGCGCAGCTCCTTGGCCTTGGGCAACGTGGTCTTGATGGCTTCGTGCTGCAGCAGCGAGTTGCACATGTTGCGCAGCATCGC
>JBDKFA010000258.1:0-13781 GCA_039798945.1 Pseudomonadota bacterium | reverse complement strand
GGCATCACGCATGTCTTCCGGCTGATGAACGAGACCTCGGTGCTCGGGCGCTACCTGTGGGTGTTCCGCCGCATCGTCGGGCGCATGCAGCACGACCTGTTCCACGTCTACACGGTGGACCAGCACATCCTGATGGTGCTGCGCAACGTGCGGCGCTTCTTCATCCCGGAACATGCACACGAGTACCCGTTTTGCAGCCAGCTTGCCGCGAACTGGGACGAGCCGATGGTGCTGTACGTCGCAGCGCTCTTCCATGACGTGGCCAAGGGACGCGGGGGCGACCACTCCGACCTCGGGGCGGTGGAAGCGCGGCGCTTCTGCCGCGCGCACGGCATCGGGCGTGCGCAGTCGGAGCTGATCGAGTTCCTCGTGCAGCACCACCTCACGATGAGCCGCGTCGCCCAGAAGGAGGACCTCAGCGACCCGGAGGTGATCCTCGCCTTCGCACGCCTCGTGGGCAACGAGCACCGGCTCACCGCCCTGTACCTGCTGACCGTAGCCGACATCCGCGGCACGAGCCCGAAGGTGTGGAATGCGTGGAAGGGCAAGCTGCTGGAGGACCTGTACCGGCTGACGCTGCGCGCGCTGGGCGGCGCGCGACCGAACCTGGATGCCGACACCGAGGCTCGCAAGCTCGAAGCGCGGCAGTTGCTCGCGCTGCATTCCGCGCTGCCCGGCACCGAGGAGCCGCTGTGGAAGACGGTGGATGTCAGCTATTTCGCCCGGCACGAGGCCGCGGAGATCGCCTGGCACGCACGCGTGTTGTGGCGTCACCTCGACACGCGCGAGCCCGTCGTCCAGGCTCGGCCGTCACCCGCAGGCGACGGGCTGCAGGTGCTTGTCTACTGCCCGGACCAGGCGGACCTCTTCGCCCGCATCTGCGGCTACTTCGACAGCGCAGGCTTCAACATCCAGGACGCGAAGATCCACACCACGCGCACGGGCTACGCGCTGGACACCTTCCAGATCGTGAGCATCGACCCCGGCGCCACCGCCGCCGACTACCGCGCCATGCTCTCCCTCGTGGAGGCTCAGGCTGCCACCGCACTGGCCTCGCAGGGACCGCTGCCGGACCCGGCCCCGAGCCGCAGATCGCGCCGCGTGCGATCCTTCCCGATGACCCCTCGCGTGTCGCTGCGCCCGGACGAGCGCGGCCAGCGCTGGCTGCTCAGCGTCAGCGCGAGCGACCGCTCGGGCCTGCTGTACGCCATCGCGCGCGTGCTCGCGCGACACCACGTCAACCTGCAGCTCGCCAAGGTCAGCACGCTGGGCGAGCGCGTGGAGGACACCTTCCTCGTGCACGGGCTGGAGCTGCAGCGGTCGCGCGAGCAGCTGCAGATCGAGTCCGAGCTGCTGGACGCACTGGCCTGAGCGCATGGGCACGACGCGGCTGCACCGGATCGGCATCGACGATGCGCTCGCCCGCTTGCGCGGGTTCGACGCGGTCATCGATGCCCGCAGCCCGGCCGAGTTCGCCATCGACCACCTGCCCGGTTCCCGCAACTGGCCGACGCTGGACGACGAGGAGCGCCGGCTCGTGGGCACCGAGTACGCGCAGATCTCCGCCTTCGAGGCCCGCAAGCGCGGAGCCGTGATGGCCGCGCGCAACATCGCCCGCCACCTCGAGCGCGAAGGCCCGGCCCTGGCGCCGGGATGGCGGCCGCTCGTGTATTGCTGGCGTGGCGGCCAGCGCTCCGGCTCGCTCGCGCTGGTGCTGGCCCAGGTGGGCTTCGAGGTGCACGTGCTCGAGGGGGGATACCGCGCGTATCGGCGGCGCGTGCTGGCCGATCTGGAGCGAGCCGGCGCCGGCCTGGCCTGGCGGGTGCTGTGCGGACGCACCGGCAGCGGCAAGAGCCGGCTGCTGGGTGCGCTCGCGGCGCGGGGCGAGCAGGTGCTCGACCTCGAGGCGCTGGCCGAGCACCGGGGCTCGGTGCTCGGTGCCGTGCCGAGCCGGCCGCAGCCGTCGCAGAAGCATTTCGAGACGCGGCTGTGGCAGGCGCTGGCCGCCATCGACCCGGCACGACCGGTGTACGTGGAGAGCGAGAGCCGTACGATCGGCCGGCTGCGCCTGCCCGAGCCGCTGCTGCAGCAGATGCGTGCCGCACCCTGCCTGCGCGTGGAGATGCCGCTGGCCGCGCGCGTGGCTCTGCTGCGCGAGGACTACGCCCACTTCGTCACCGACACACACGCCCTGAGCCAACGGCTGGACGCCCTGCGCGAGGCCGGCGGCCATGCACAGGTGCAGGCCTGGCAGGAGCTCGCGCACGCCGGGCGCATCGACGACCTCGTGGCGGCGCTGCTCGAGAGCCACTACGACCCGGTTTACCTGCGATCGATGACACGCAACTTCGCCGGGCTCGGCGACGCCGTCGCCGTCGAGGTGGAGGATGGCTCCCCACCGGCACTGTCACGTGCCGCGGCCCGCATCGCCGAACTGTCCTGCATCAAGACCGAGGCGGTGTCCCCGACCTAGACTCCCGCCCCATGCCGCTGATCGACCTGCGCCGCGCCGGGGCGGAATCGCGAATGTTTCGCACGCGCGAAGTGGGTGCCCTGCGCCCGGTGCGCTGGCTGCGGCTCGGCTGGCGCGACCTGCTCGCCTGCCCGGCTCCGGGCCTCGTGCACGGTGCTGCCACGGCCGCGTTCGGCGCGCTGCTGCTGGCATTCGCCTGGGACCGGTTCTGGCTCCTGTCGGGGGCGTTCTCCGGATTCCTCATCGTCGCACCGATCGTGGCCACCGGCCTGTACCGAGTCAGCCGCGGGCTCGAGCAAGGGCGGCTCACGACGCTGCGCGAGTCGCTGGCCGTGTGGGCGCCCCGCGACGGGCGGCTCGTGGTGTTCGGGCTGCTGCTGGGCTTTGCCGGCACAGGCTGGGTGCTGACCTCGGCCTCGCTCATCACCGGATTCGCCGGCGTGCCGGTGACGCAACCCATCGAGTTCCTGCACCGCGTCGTGCTCGACGACACCTCCTACCTGTTCGAAGCCTGGCTCGCCCTCGGCGGCATGCTGGCCGCACCGGTCTTCGCCTCGAGCGTGGTCGCGCTGCCGTTGCTGCTGGACACCCGCAGCGGGGTACTCGGCGCGGTGTTGACGAGCTGGCGCGTGGTGCTCGACAACCCGATGCCACTGGCGCTGTGGGCCGGCATGCTGCTGGCACTGACGCTGCTGTCGATGGCGCTTGCGCTGTTGCCGCTGGTGGTCGTCGTGCCGTGGCTGGCCCACGCGAGCTGGCACGCCTACCGCGACCTCGTCGGCTCCGAGGCCGACTCCCGGCAGGGCTGAGGGCAACCCCGGTGTTCGGCTACGGCGAAGAGGAGATCGCCCAGTTCGGCCTGACCGTAGGTGTCGGCGCGTTCATGCTGTACATGGTGTTCATCATCTTCCAGCTCGCGCGCGAGTCGAAGGCCGGACGCTTCGGCACCTTCGTGCTCTTCCTGGCCCTCGGCTTCGGCCTCGTGGGCTTCGCGGCCAAGGGCGTGATCAGGTTCTTCATCGCCGGGAGCTGAGGCCGCGTACGGCCCAAGCAGGCGACCGGGAACGCACACGAAAAAGGGCGCCCGCAGGCGCCCTCGTCGGCTGGGCCCCAGCCGGCCTCAGCCCATGTGCAGGCCTCCGTTGCAGGAGAAGTCCGCCCCGGTCGTGAAGCCCGAATCGTCACCGGCCAGCCAGCCGACGATGGAGCCGATCTCCTCGGGCGTGCCCAGGCGCTTCACCGGGATGGTGGCGACGATCTTCTCGAGCACCTCGGGCTTGATCGCGCGGACCATGTCGGTGCCGATGTAACCCGGGCTCACGGTGTTCACCGTGACGCCCTTGCTGGCCAGTTCCTGGGCCAGAGCCATCGTGAAACCGTGCATCCCCGCCTTGGCCGCCGAGTAGTTCGTCTGGCCGGCCTGGCCCTTCTCGCCGTTGACCGAGGAGATCTGGATGATCCGGCCCCACCCCTTTTCCACCATGCCCGGCACCACTTGCTTGGTGACGTTGAACATGCTGTTCAGGTTGGTGTCGATGACCGCCTTCCAGTCGTCGGGCGTCATCTTCAGGAACATGCGGTCGCGCGTGATGCCGGCGTTGTTCACCAGCACGTCGATCGGGCCGTGCTCGGCGGTGGCCTTGGCGAAGGCCTGAACCGTCGAATCCCATTCGGCCACGTTGCCCACCGAGGCGTGGAAGGTGTAGCCGAGGGCCTTCTGCTCGTCGAGCCACTTGTCGTAGTCGCGGCTCGGGCCGCAGCCGGCGATGACCTTGAAGCCGTCCTTGTGCAGGCGTTGGCAGATGGCGGTGCCGATGCCGCCCATGCCTCCGGTGACGTATGCGATCTTCTGTGCCATGGGGGTCTCCTCTGTGGGGGGTTGGAATGAGAGTGTCGCTCAGGCCTTGGCCTTCACGTAGCGGCCCGGGGCCGGTTCGATGGCCTTGTAACGGCCCTTGCCGTAGCCCTTGGGCGCCGCCACCTTGCGGCCGGCCTGAGCCCCGAGCCAGGCCGCCCAGTCGGGCCACCAGCTGCCGGGCTGCTCGGCAGCGCCGGCGAGCCACTGCTCGGCGTCCGCCGGCAGCGCATCGTTCGTCCAGTGGCTGCGCTTGCGCGCGGCCGGCGGGTTGACGACCCCGGCGATGTGGCCCGAGGCACCGAGCACGAACCGGCGCTTGCCGCTGAGCAGGGGCACGCTGCGGTAGGCCGCCGTCCACGGCACGATGTGGTCCTCGCGCGAGGCGTAGACGTAGGTCGGGATGTCGATGGCGGTGAGGTCCACGGGCTGGGCGCACACCTTCAGACGCCCCGGCACCTTGAGGTCGTTTTGCAGGTACATGTGGCGCAGGTACCAGCAGTACATCGGGCCGGGCAGGTTCGTCGAGTCGCCGTTCCAGTAGAGCAGGTCGAAGGGCGGCGGGGTCTCGCCCTTGAGGTAGTTGCCCACGACGTAGTTCCACACCAGGTCGTTCGGGCGCAGGAAGCTGAAGGTGGTGGCGAGTTCCTGCCCCCGCAGCAGGCCCGGGCCGTTGGGCGCGTGCTCGCCGATGGTCATCTCGCGCATCCGCACCGAGGGCTCGTCCACGAAGATGTCGAGGATGCCGGTGTCCTGGAAATCCAGCAGCGTGGTCAGCAGCGTGAGCGAGTGAGCCGGGCGCTCGCCGCGCGCGGCGAGCACGGCCAGCGCCGTGGCGAGGATGGTGCCGCCCACGCAAAAGCCCAGCGTGTTGATCGTGCGTGCACCGGTGATCTCGCGCACGACTTCGATGGCCCGGATCGGGCCGTGCTCGATGTAGTCGTCCCAGGTCTTGTCCTGCATCGAGGCATCCGGGTTGCGCCAGCTGATGACGAACACGCGATGTCCCTGCTCGACGGTGTAGCGGATGACCGAGTTCTCCGGCTGCAGGTCGAGGATGTAGTACTTGTTGATGCAAGGCGGCACGAACAGCATCGGGCGCTCGTGCACCTGGCGCGTCAGCGGCTTGTACTCGATGAGTTGGAAGTACGGGTTCTCGTAGACGACTGCACCTTCGGTGGTGGCCATGTTGCGGCCCACCTCGAAGACGCTCTCGTCCGTCTGCGACATGTGTCCCTTCTGCACGTCGGCCCACAGCTGCTGCAGCCCCTTGGCCAGGCTCTGGCCTTGCGTGTCCAGGGCCCGCTGCAACGCCTCCGGATTCGTCGCAAGGTAGTTGCTCGGGCTGGCCGCGTCGATCCACTGCTGGACGGCAAAGCGCAGCCGGGCGCGCGCCTTGGCATCCCCCTGCACGCTGTCTGCCATCTGCATCAGGGTGCGGGCATTCAGCAGGTACAGCTGCGCCATGAACGCCGCACCGGGCTGGGCGCTCCAGGCACTGGCGGCAAAGCGACGGTCCTTCGGTACCGCAGGGGCCGCCGCCCCCGGCCGTACGGCCTCGTTCCACAGCTCCGACGCGCTCTTCAGATACTCCGACTGCAACGCCGTCCACTGCGCGGCCGGCACCTGCAAGCCGCCCAGCGACTGCATGGTCTGCGACAGGGCCTGGCCAAAGGCCTGCATCGCGTCGGAGGTGGGGGTGGCGTCGGTGGGGCTCACGGCAAGTCTCCTGTCGAAGGCGGGGGTGCGCCTGTCCTGCTCAGCCCGCCGCGGGCACGGCGCTTGCGCGGCGGGGCCCGTCTGAGCGAGCTTCATCGGCAGATGCTACAGTCGTCAACTTACCACTATATGACATCGACTTCCGCATCACGGGATCGAATTTCACCATGTACCTGGTCGCCATCGCCTGGATCTACGTCGTCGTGATGATGGCGCTGGCGGAGGGCCTTTCGCCCCAGGGGTCCTGGCTCGGGGCGTTCTTCACCCTCCTGCTGTACGGCGTGCTGCCGCTGGGCATCGTGCTGTACCTGCTCGGCACGCCGGCCCGGCGCCGTGCCCGCCGTCTGGCCGAAGGCTCAGCCGCGCAACCAAACCGCGGCGGCCATCCGCCCGGTGACGCCGTCGCGCCGGTACGAGAAGAACCGTAGCGGGTCCTCGACGGTGCACCATGCACCGCCCGCCACCGACCTCACCCCGGCAGCCTGCAGCCGGTCGCGCGCGAGCCCGACCAGATCGGCCAGCCAGCGCGCACGCCCGTCGCGCACCCCTTGCGGGGTGAAGCGCGGCCCGCCGCCAAACGCCTGCACGACCTCCTCGCCGACTTCGAAACGGCGCGGACCGATGCACGGCCCGAGCCACGCCACGAGTGCCTCGGGCTCGCAACGGGCTTCGACAGCGAGGCAGCCGAGCGTGGCCTCCAGCACGCCGGCGGACAGGCCGCGCCAGCCCGCATGCACCGCCGCCACCGCCCGGGCTTCGCGGCACGCCAACAGCACCGGCAGGCAGTCGGCCACCAGCACGCAGCACGCCACGCCCGGCTCGCGCGTCCAGACCGCATCGGCGTCGGGCTGCCTGTGCAACGTGGCCGCCGAGGCTTCGAACACGTGCGCGCCATGCACCTGGGTCAGCCACTGAGGCCGGGCCGGTGCGAGGGCGTCGGCCAGGGTGGCCCGGTTACCAACCACGTCCGCCGGCACATCGCCCACGTGGGCACCGAGGTTGAGCCCGGCGAAAGGCCCGCCACTGAGGCCGCCATAGCGGGTGCTCATGCACGCGCCCACCGCCAACGGCGCCGCCCACTCCACGGGCAAGCCGAAGCCGGCGCGCATCGGCTCAGGCCGCGTCCGGACAGGCCTCGGGACGCGTCTTGTCGAAGGCGTCGAGCTTCATGCAGGCCTCGAAGACCCGCATCACGTGGGGCACGTGGTCGAGCCGGCAGTCGAAGCGCTGCGCGTTGAAGATCTGCGGCACGAGCACGCAGTCGGCCAGGGTCGGGCTCTCGCCGTGGCAGTAGATGCCAGGGCGTGCCGCGAGTTGCCGCTCCACCACCTCGAGCCCGGTCTCGACCCAGTGTCGGTACCAGCGGTTCTTGTCGTCCTCCGATACACCCAGCGAACCGACCAGGTAGCGCAGCACGCGCAGGTTGTTCAGCGGGTGGATCTCGCACGCGATGTCCAGCGCCAGCGCACGCACGCGGGCCCGCTCGAGGGGGTCGGCCGGCAGCAGCGGGGGCTGGGGATGGGTCTCGTCCAGGTACTCGATGATCGCCAGCGACTGCGTCACCACCTTGTCGCCATCGCGCAGCAAAGGCACCAGGCGCGAGGCCGAGACGGCGGCGTAGGACTCCCCCGTGTGCTCGTTCTTCTGCAGGTGGACCGAGCGGTAGTCGTAGTCGATGCCCTTCAGCGCAAGCGCGATGCGCACGCGGTAGGACGCCGACGAACGGAAATAGTTGAAGAGCTCCATGCTGCCTGCCCGACTCAGCGCACCCGCACGCGCAGCGTGCCCAGGCCGGCGACCGAACCCTCCATCGTCTGGCCGCGCGTGACTGCGCCCACCCCGGCAGGCGTGCCGGTGTAGATCAGGTCGCCGGGCTGCAGCACCCAGGCTGCACTCAGGTGCTCGATGGTCTCGGCCACGTTCCAGATCAGGTCGGCGAGGTCACCCTTTTGCCTGGGCACACCATCCACGCCGAGCGCGATCGGGCCGCGCGTGAGCTCCCCGGTGCGCGCGATCGGGTGGATCGGGCCGATCGGCGCAGACTGCTCGAAGGCCTTGCCGATGCACCAGGGACGGCCCTGCTTCTTCATGTCGTTCTGCAGGTCGCGACGCGTCATGTCCAGCCCGATCGCGTAGCCATAGATGTGGCCCGGCGCGTCGGCCGCGCGGATGCCCGCCCCGCCCTTGCCGATGGCCACCACGAGCTCGATTTCGTGGTGGAAGTTGCCGGTGAGGGTCGGGTAGTCGATCTCGCCCGTCTGCCCGTCGGCCACCGGCACCACGGTGTCGGCAGGCTTGAGGAAGAAGAACGGCGGCTCGCGCCCCGTGTGGCCCATCTCCTGCGCATGCTCGGCGTAGTTGCGGCCCACGCAATACACACGATGGACCGGGAAACCTCCCCCGCCCACCACGGGCACGACGGTGGGCGCAGGCGCGGGCAACACGAGATCCATGGGGCGGGACTCCGATAGCGTGGCAGGGACAACGGGCGATGATGCCACGCCCGTGGCTGGCTACACTCACAGCATGCTCCATCGTGCCCCGATCAAGCACTGCCGGCAGTGCGGCCACGTGGTGGCCTACCACGTACCCGAGGGCGACAACCGCGAGCGCGCGGTGTGTGGTGCGTGCACGCACATCCACTACGAGAACCCGCTGAACGTGGTCGGCACGGTGCCCGTCTGGGGTGACCAGGTGCTGTTGTGCCGGCGCGCGATCGAACCCCGGCACGGGTTCTGGACCCTGCCCGCCGGCTTCCTGGAGCTCGGCGAAAGCACCTCGGCCGGCGCGCTGCGCGAGACCGACGAAGAAGCGGGTGCGCGCGTCGAGCTCGAGGGCCTGTACACGATGATGAACGTCGTTCGCGTCGGTCAGGTGCACTTCTACTACCGGGCACGCCTGCTGAGCATCGAACTCGACCCCGGCCCCGAGACCCTGGAGGCGAGGCTCTTCGGCGAGGAGGACATCCCGTGGGAGCACCTGGCGTTTCGCACGGTGCGCGAAACCCTCGAGCGCTACTTTGCCGACCGCCGCAGCGGGAGCTTCGGGCTGCACTGCATCGACCTGTGACGCCCGCGGATGTCAACGCGGCTCACCCGTGCGCCGTTGTCGGCAGGTGCGGATTTGTAGAATGCGGCTCTCGCGCCTGAGCAACCCACTCGGGATTCGAGCCTTCGCTTGCGAGGGCTCGGCCTGCTGCCTACTCTCCGCGTGTTGTGGGAAACCCCTGCCGGCCCGTGCATGAAGCGGCCGCGTCCGGCAGCCCGATCGATCGCCGTTTCGTCCACAGGAAGCCCTCGATGTCCACCCGTCGTCAATTCATCCGCATCGTTCCCGTCGCCGGCGCCGCGCTCATCGCCGGCCGCGACGCGCTGGCCCAGGCCAAGCTCGACGAGAACGACGCCCAGGCGAAGGCCCTGGGCTACGTGGCCGACGCCACCAAGTCCAAGCACGCCAAGTACCAGAAGGGCCAGAACTGCCACAACTGCCAGCTCTTCCAGGGCAAGGCCAGCGACGCCTGGGGCGGCTGCCCGCTGTTCGCCGGCAAGCAGGTCGCCGGTGCCGGCTGGTGCAGCGCCTGGGTCAAGAAGGCCTGAGCGTCAGCACTCCCGCCGCATGACAGAAGGGGCCCCTCGGGGCCCCTTTTTTGTTGCTGTCGCTCGCGCCCGACGAGGGGCGTCCTCGAGGAGCGCCCCCTCGGCGCAGTTGCCCCTCAGCGGCGCGCAGGTGGCAAGTCGGTGCAGCTGCCGTGCGCGGCCTCGGCGGCCATGCCGATGCTCTCGCCGAGCGTGGGGTGCGGGTGGATCGTCTTGCCGATGTCCACCTCGTCGGCGCCCATCTCGATGGCCAGTGCCACCTCGCCGATCATGTCCCCGGCGTGGGTGCCGACGATGCCACCGCCGAGCACCCGGTGCGTCTCGGCGTCGAAGAGCAGCTTCGTGAAGCCTTCGTCGCGGCCGTTGGCGATCGCGCGGCCCGAAGCACTCCACGGAAAGAGGCCCTTCTTCACCGCGATGCCGCGTGCCTTCGCGTCGTCCTCGGTCAGGCCCACCCACGCGACCTCGGGGTCGGTGTAGGCCACGCTCGGGATCACGCGCGCGTCGAAGCGCGCCTTCGTGTCGCCCGCGGCCACCTCGGCGGCCACGTGCGCTTCGTGCACCGCCTTGTGCGCGAGCATCGGCTGGCCGACGATGTCGCCGATGGCGTAGATGTGCGGCACGTTCGTGCGCATCTGTACGTCCACCGGGATGAAGCCGCGCTCGTTGACCGCGATGCCGGCCTTGTCAGCGCCGATCTTGCGACCGTTGGGGGCACGGCCCACCGCCTGCAGCACGAGGTCGTACACGCCCTCGCTCGCCTGGCCGTCGAGCCCCTCGAACCTGACGCGGATGCCCTCTGCCGTGGCTTCGGCACCCACCGTCTTCGTCTTCAGGCGGATGTTGTCGAAGCGCCGCGCGTTCATCTTCTGCCAGACCTTGACGAGATCGCGGTCCGCGCCCTGCATCAGGCCGTCCATCATCTCCACCACGTCCAGCCGCGCACCGAGCGTCGAGTAGACGGTGCCCATCTCCAGCCCGATGATGCCGCCGCCGATGACGAGCATGCGCTCGGGCCGCTGGCGCAGTTCCAATGCACCGGTGGAGTCGACGATGCGCGGGTCATCCGGCAGGAACGGCAGGCGCACCGCCTGCGAACCCGCGGCCACGATGCACTGCGCGAAGCGCAGCACCTGCGTCTTGCCGGTCTTCTCCTGGGCGTCGCCCGTGGTCTCCTCCACCGCCACATGGAAGGGGTCGATGAAGCTGCCGTAGCCGCGCACGACCGTGATCTTGCGCATCTTGGCCATCGCACCCAGGCCACCCGTGAGCTTGCTCACGACCTTGTTCTTGTGCGCGAGCAGCTTCGCCAGGTCCACCTTCGGGGCGCCGAAGTCGATGCCGAGGTCACCGAAGTGCTGCACCTCGTCCATCACCGCCGCCACGTGCAGCAGCGCCTTGCTCGGGATGCAGCCCACGTTCAGGCACACGCCGCCGAGCGTGGCGTAGCGCTCCACGAGCACCACCTTCATGCCGAGGTCGGCGGCGCGGAAGGCGGCCGAGTAGCCACCCGGGCCGCCTCCCAGCACGAGCAGGTCGCAGCCGTGGTCGACGGTGCCGGTATAGGTGGAGGCGACGGGGGCCGCGGCGGCAGCGGCCGCGGGCCCTGAAGCCGGTGTGGCCGCTGCGGGGTCAGGTGCAGGTGCAGGTGCGGGTACCGGCGCAGGTGCCGGCGCGGCGGCTGCCGCACCCTCGGCCTCGAGCATCAGCAAGACGGTGCCTTCGCTCACCTTGTCCCCGAGCGCCACCTTCAGTTCGCGCACCACACCTGCAGCCGAGGAGGGAATCTCCATCGAGGCCTTGTCGCTCTCGACGGTGATCAGGCTCTGCTCGGCGCGGATCGTGTCGCCCACCTTCACCAGCAGCTCGATGACGGCAACTTCCTTGAAGTCCCCGATGTCCGGGACCTTGACTTCGATGAGGGCCATGGCCGTGCCCCCCTTACAGCATCACCCGGCGGAAGTCCGCCAGGATCTGCGCGAAGTAGGCGTTGAAGCGGGCCGCGGCGGCACCGTCGATCACGCGGTGGTCCCAGCTCAGCGACAGCGGCAGGATCAGCCGCGGCGCGAACTGCTTGCCGTCCCAGCGCGGTTCGGTGCTGCTGCGGCACACACCCATGATCGCCACCTCCGGCGCGTTGATGATCGGCGTGAAGTAGCGCCCGCCGATGCCGCCGAGCGAGCTGATGCTGAAGCACCCGCCGCTCATGTCGGCTGGCCCGAGCTTGCCGTCGCGCGCCTTCTTGGCGAGCTCGCTCATCTCCTGGCTAATCTGCAGGATGCCCTTTCGGTCGGCGTCCTTGATCACCGGCACCACGAGGCCGTTGGGCGTGTCGGCCGCAAAGCCGATGTGGTAGTAGCTCTTGAAGACGAGCTGCTCGCCGTCGAGCGAGGCGTTGAACTCGGGGAACTTTTTGAGCGCGGCCACCGCCGCCTTGATCAGGAAGGCGAGCATCGTGACCTTGATGCCGGACTTCTCGTTTTCCTTGTTGAGCTGCAGCCGGAAGGCCTCGAGCTCGGTGATGTCCGCATCGTCGTGGTTCGTCACGTGAGGGATCACCACCCAGTTGCGGTGCAGGTTGGCCCCGCTGATCTTCTTGATGCGCGAGAGGTCCTTGCGCTCCACCGGCCCGAACTTGGCGAAGTCCACCTGCGGCCAGGGCAGCAGGCCCGGGAAGGCGCCACCCGCTGCCGCGGGCGCGGCGGCCGGGGCCTTGGCCTTCTGGGCGGCCGTCTGCAGCGAGCCGGCCATCACGCCCTTGACGAAGCCCTGCACGTCGGCCTGCAGGATGCGCCCCTTCGGACCGGTTCCCGCCACCTCGTCGAGCGGCACGCCGAGCTCGCGGGCGAGCTTGCGGATCGAAGGCGAGGCGTGCGGCAGCCGGCCCTTCGGGGCCGTGGGGTCGTGGGCGGGTGCCGTGGAAGCGGCGGCGGCAGAGGGTGCCAGAACCGGTGCCGTAACGGGTGCTGCGGCCGGTGCAGCCGGAGCAGCGACCTGAGCCGGGGCTGCGGCCGCAGGCGCGGGTGCAGGCGCTAACGCCGGAGCCGCAGCCGCGGGGGCTGGCGCCACAGCGGACGCCGCGCCTTCGGCCTCGAGCATCAGCAGCAAGGTGCCCTCGCTGACCTTGTCCCCTAGCGCGACCTTCATCTCGCGCACCACCCCGGCATGCGAGGAGGGGATCTCCATCGACGCCTTGTCCGACTCCACCGTCACGAGCGACTGCTCGGCGGCCACCCGGTCCCCGGGCTTGACCAGCACCTCGATCACGGCCACTTCCTTGAAGTCGCCGATATCCGGGACCTTCACCTCGATCAATGCCATGGCTTGTCTCCGTCCGTCCTCGTGATCATGCGTACAGCGGGTTGACCTTGTCGGCCGCGATGCCGTACTTGGCGATCGCCTCGGCCACCTTGGCTGCCGGCACCGTGCCCTCCTCCGCCAGCGCCTTGAGTGCCGCCACCACGATGTAGTGGCGGTTGACCTCGAAGTGCTCGCGCAGCCGGCTGCGGAAATCGCTGCGCCCGAAGCCGTCGGTACCCAGCACCTTGTAGGTACGGCCCTTGGGGATGAAGGCGCGGATCTGCTCGGCGTAGTTCTTCATGTAGTCGGTGGAGGCGATCACCGGCCCGGCGTGCGGCGCGAGAAGCTGCGTGACGAAGGGCACGCGCGGCTCCGCGGTCGGGTGCAGCAGGTTGAAGCGCTCGCAGTCCTGGCCGTCGCGCGTGAGCTCGTTGAAGCTCGGGCAGCTGAAGACGTTGGCCGACACGCCCCAGTCGATGGCCAGCAGCTTGCGCGCCTCCATGCTCTCGCGCAGGATCGTGCCGCTGCCCAGCAGGTTCACGCGCGGTGCCTTCTTGCCCGCATCCGCCCCCTCCTCCAGCAGGTACATGCCCTTGAGGATCTGCTCCTCGGTGCCGGCCCGAAGGCCCGGCATCGCGTAGTTCTCGTTGAGCAGCGTCAGGTAGTAGAAGACGTTGTCCTGCTTCTCGACCATGCGCTTCAGGCCGTGGTGCAGGATGACCCCCACCTCGTGCGCGAAGGTCGGGTCGTAGCTGATGCAGTTGGGGATCGTGCCGGCCAGGATGTGGCTGTGGCCGTCCTCGTGCTGCAGGCCCTCGCCGTTGAGCGTGGTGCGCCC
>JBDKFA010000257.1:0-9439 GCA_039798945.1 Pseudomonadota bacterium | reverse complement strand
GCTCGGGGTCGTGCAGGTGCACGAGCGCGGGCTCGAGCGCGCGCACTGCGCGCAGCGCGCGCGTGGGCTGCTCGCGCATGCGGGCGAGCCGGCCGGGCGGCTTCGCGCCGATGTCCACGATTCGCACGCCCTGCTCCACGGCTTCACCCAGGCCATCGCCCACCACCTGCACCACCTCGTAGCCGGCACGCGCCAGCGACACGCACTCCTTGCGGAAGATGCGGATATCGTGCCGAGGGTGCGCGGTGGTGACGTGGACGACGCGGGGATGGCTCATCGGGTGAGCGTCCCGTTCCGGCAGACCGGGTTCGGACTGCGGGCAATGCTGGGCGCGCCACTCATGCGGCCTGCCTGACTTGCCGATGCACGGCGAGGAACTGCTGCACGTTCGCACGCAGCGTGGCGTGCTCGGCGATGAGCCGGGCGTTGGCCTCGGCGGCACCGGTCCAATTGCCCGACTCCCACCAGGCTACTGCGCGCTGCAGAACCGGGCCGAGGCCGGCGAGGCCAACTGTCCCGGACTTCCGGGCGTTCCCGGCGTTCTCGGCTACCAGCAGCCCGTTTTCCCCGTCGCGCACCCACTCGCGGTTTGCGGGCAAGTCGCTCAACACAGGCAGGCAGCCTGCGGCCATGGCCTCGAGCAGGCTCACCGAAGTGCCGTCCGAGGCAGGCACGCTGACGAACAGCGCACTGCGGCGGTAGGCACGGGCCAGCGTGTCGCGGTCGAGCATGCCGGTGAAGGCCACGCGGCCCGACACGCCGAGTTCTACGGCCAGCGCCTTCAAGGCAGGCGTCTCCTCGCCCGCGGCGGCCACCTCGAGCACCCAGCCTGGGCAAGCCGGCGCCACCTGCGCGAAGGCGCGCACGATGGCATCGATGCGGTACAGCGGCTTGTGCAGGCGGCACGAGAGGATGCGACGCTCGCGTGCCATGGGCGGGCTCGCCGGGGTCGGCGCGCTCGCGTTACCCGGCGCACCTCCGGTCGTATCCGCCACCGCCGGCAACTCGTCGATGCCCAGCGGAATCCAGGCGCGCACGGGCGTTGCCCCTGGGCCGGCCACGGCTGCTGCCGCCTCGAGCACGGTGCGCGCGTCGGCCGTCCACGCGGCCGCGGCACGCAACGCGTGGCGCACCATCGCCCGGTGCAGCAGGCTGCGCGCGGGCAGGGTCAGCACGTCCGAGCCCCACAGCGTCAACACCATGGGCACCCCGGTGCCGCGCAGCGCGCGCGCGGCGTGCCACGCCACGCTGTTGGCCTGGTGCACATGCACGAGGGTTGGGCGCCAGCGCTGCACCGCCTCGCGAATCACGCGCGGGGTGCGCCAGGCGCGCTTGACGGCGAAGTCCACCGCCTGCTGCGCGCGCAGCAAAGGGTGCTGCACCAGCGGCTCGCTCGTGTTCGTCAACAACACCACGGGCTGGCCCGCCTCGCACAGGCCGGCCACGAAACGCCGCACGTGGACCGACTGCGTGCCCACGACCATCACGGGCGACGCCTCTACGGCAGGGGCTCCCGAGGTGGCTGCACGGGCCGCATCAGCCGAACTGGCCAAGGTCGCGGCAGGGGCCATAGAGGCCGCCGCAGCAGCGGCCGCCTTCGAGGCGTTCACGCCACCTCGGCCCGCCGCACGGCGCGGATCGCCACGTCGTGGTAGACCTGCACGGCCAGCAGCGAGGGGCTCGCGCGGGTGGCACGCGCCGTCTCGTGCCGGGCCACGAGCGCGCCCAGCAGCTCGCCTCCCGGCAGCCAGCGGCCGTGCCGGAAGTAGAAGCCCGCATAGCGCGACAGCGCCCCGAGCCGCACGCGGCGAAGGTCTTCGACCTCGAAGTGCGGGGCCAGGGCGTCGAGGTAGTCCTGCTCGGAGGCACTGGCCGACACCGAGCCGGAGTGGCGCCCGCTGGCGCTGGCCTGCTCGATCATCAGCAACTCACCGCCGGGCTCGAGCACGCGGGCCAGTTCGGTCACCGCCTGACGCAGCAGCTGGCCATCGGCCGTCTGCAGGCATTGCAGCACGCCCACCGAGAGCACGCTGTCCACACTTGCCGCCGGCAGCGGCAGCGGCAACTCGGGTGCGTGCAGGAACTGCATCGGCAAACCCGCGTGGCCGCGCTCGGCCGCCTCGATCATCGCCGCCGACACATCCACACCGATGTAGCCCACGCCCAGGGCGTGGACGCGCCGTGCGAAGCGGCCGATGCCGCAGCCATAGTCCAGCAGCCGCCTGCGGCCCTGCACCCACGGCGCGATGCGGTTCCACTGGATGCGGTCGATGAGGCCGTTCTTCAGGCCGTCGCGATCGCCGGGGTCGATCACCGACTGCAAGCCGGTGCCGGCGCGGGCGCGGGCATCCCAGTCGACGTCAGCCATGGCGGGTGGGAGTTTTCACGGCGCGCATTATCCCCCGCACCCCCTGTGCGAAGCGCCAGGTGGGCGACTCGTGCAACAGGGCCGCATACGGCACCGGCTGCGCCCCGAATTCCTCCTTGAAGCGCTGCACGTTGGGCAGGCCTTCGCTCGCACCGAGGTTGAAGCGCTTCACGCCTTGCTGCACCAAGCCCTGCACCACGGCGTCGAAGAGCCGCGCCATCGGGTGCGCGGGCTTCTGGTCGTCCTCGATGTGCGACACCCCCTGCCAATAGAGGGCGTCGCGCCGGCCCACGAGCACCACCATCGCGCAGGCGAGCCGGCCTTCCACGTGGTGCGCCCAAAGCTGCGTGCTCGGGCTCTCGAGCAGCGCCTCGAACAGGGCACGCGGGTAGGGCGGCGCGGCACGGCCCCAGCGCTGCGCGGAAGCGGCGTAGACGCGGAAGTAGTCGTCCAGCAGAGACGCACCTGAAGCTGCATCTTGCGCCTCACCCCTCTCCGTGCCCTTCGCCGAGCCCACGCCACCCACGGCCACCGAGATCACGCTCGCCAACTTCGGCGCTCGCCGCACCTGCGCCCGCTTGGTCGCGTGGTAGCCCGCGCGGATGTCCTCCAGCGGTCGTTCCAGGTCGAGCACGTGCGTCTGCAAGGCCCGCACCTGCCAGCCACCGGCCCGCGCCTGCTGGATCAACGCCTGAGCGTGCGGCTCGAAGGGGCTGAGCTGCAGACGCACCCTCGCGGCCTGATGCGGCGCCTGGCGCAAGACGGAGCGCAGGGCCTCGAAGCCAGACGCGTCACGGCTCGCCGGCAGGCACAGGCCGAGTGGCCCGAGCTCGAGCTGGCGCAGGCCCCAGGCCCGGCGCTCGAAGCCCACGAGGCCGGGTGCCACCTCCACCGGCCTCAGCCCGAGTGGCGCGGCCAGCGCGGCGCGCAGCGCCGGGTCGTGCAGCGGGTTGTCGAAAGGCGGGCTCGGTGGCGGCATCGCCCAGGCCTCAGCGCTGCGAGCGGGCCGCAGCCCCGGGCCGCGCGATCACCACCGTGAACTCGAAGACGGTGGAGCCGATGATGTAGGCCGTCATGCCCAGCGAGAGCGTCCACATCGCCGCCACCACACCCTGCCCGGCCAGCATGGCGGCGCCGAGCAGCGCAAAGGCGAGCAGCGTGGCCCCGAGGCTCAGCGCGAAGTCGAGCCCGAAGCGCTCCTTCACGAGGTACAGCACGCTAAGCGGCGCGGCGACGAAGGACGAGAGCACCCACGGTGCGAGGGCGCGGATGAAAGCGCCCACCTCCTGCCAGGCCGCCCCGAAAGCCCACGCATACAAGGCATCAGGCAGCAGCAGCAACACCGGCAGCAGCGCAAGCGCCACGAGGCTCGCCGCGCGCAGGATGCGCAACGCGTCCTCGCGCAAGCGCGCGTCGTCGCCCCGGTGTGAGGCCGCCCGGGGGTAATACACCTGGGAAATCGCCCCGCTCACGAGCCCGAGCGGCGCCTTCAAGAGCCGGCTCGAGAACGCGTAATACGCCGCCGCCTGTGGCCCGAAGAGGCTCGTGAGCACGAGCGGGATGCCCGAGGCCTGCGCCGCATCCGACAGCACATGTGGCCCATTGAAGGCCGCCAGCGGCCGGAAGTGCCGCAGCAGCCTGCGCACCTGGCGCGCCGGCACACGCGGCGTGAAGCCGCTGGCCGCCAGCCCTGGCACGAGCAGCGCGAGCCCGAGCAGTTGGCCCGCCACCGTGGCGGCCACCAGCACCAACGGTTCGGCACCCAGCGACACGGCCCCGGTGATGGACATGGCCGCCGTCAGCGCCGCCTGCGCGATGCGTGCTGCGGAGAGCCGGCGAAACGCCTGCACGCGCGCGGCCCAGTTGCCCACCAGCTGCACCGCACCGCCCAGCAGCACGTACAGCGGCAGCCACGCGAGCCCGTAGCGCGCGAGTTCCGGGCGGGCCCACAACGCCACCCCCACCGCCACCGCGCAGGCCGCGGACACCGCCAGCGCCACCGCCACGCTGCCCACGACGATCGCCGAGGCGCTGCGCGCGCGCCGCGGCAGCGCCACCGCCACCTCGAAGCGCGCGCACACCAGCGGCAGCACGAAGCCCCCCCAGGCCAGGAACACGACGAAGGCACCATAGGCCTCGGGGGGATACAGCCGCGTCAGCGCCGGCAGCGCGGCCAGCGCGATCGCCTGCGCCACCGCGGTGCCACCGGCTACCGTGAAGACGCTGTGCAGGAAGGGGCGCGACATCGATGGGGCTGCCCGGAGGGCCTGTGCGTGAGGCTCGAGCGCTGGCACGGCGCAAGACCTGTGCAGCGGCAGACGCGGGCCGCTCAGCCGCAGGCCAGACGCAGCGCTTCCACCACGAGGTCCTGGTCGGCCTCGCTCAGGTCCGCGCTCATCGGCAGGCTCATCACCTGATCGGCTACCTGTGCGCTCACCGGGCAGCACTCGGGGCAGCAGTGCGCCGCGTAGGCGGGCTGGTGGTGCAGCGGCTTGGGGTAGTGCACCGCCGTGGGGATGCCTGCGTCCTTCAAGGCGGCCTGCACCGCCGGACGGTCATCGACGAACACAGTGTACTGGCCCCACACGCAGTCGCGGTCAGGGGCGACCGTCAACGTGCGCAGCCTGGGCATCCCCTGCAAGGCTCGCGTGTAGCGAGCCCCAAGCGCGTGCCGCCGCTCGAGCTCCCACGCGAAGCGCGGCAGCTTGGCGAGCACGATCGCGCACTGCAGCGTGTCCATGCGCCCGCCCACACCGATGCGCGTGTGGTGGTAGCGGCCGCTTTGACCATGCACGCGGATCTCGCGCGCGGCCTGCGCGAGCGCGTCGTCGTCGGTGAAGAGCGCACCGCCGTCGCCGTAGCAGCCCAGTGGCTTGCTGGGAAAGAAGCTCGTGCAGCCGAAGGTGGAGAGCGCACAGGAACGCCGGCCCTGGTAGGTGGCGCCGAAGCTCTGGGCCGCGTCCTCGATGACCGGCAGCCCGTGTCGTGCAGCCACCGCGTTGATCTCGGCCATGTCGGCCACCTGCCCGTACAGGCTCACCGGCATGATCGCCTTCGTGCGCGGCGTGATGGCGGCTTCGAGCAGCATCGGGTCGAGGTTGCAGGTGCCCGGCTGCACGTCCACGAACACCGGCCGCGCACCCACGAGCACGATGACCTCCCCCGTGGCGGCAAAAGTGAAGGGGCTGGTCACGACCTCGTCGCCCGGGCCGATGCCGAGTGCCATCAGCGCGATCAGCAGCGCCTCGGTACCGCTGGAGACGGTGACGCAATGCCGGCTGCCGGTGAAGGCCGCCAGCGCCTGCTCGAGCTCGGCCACCTCCGGGCCCATGATGTACTGGCCGTGGTCGAGCACACGCTGGATGCGCGCGTCGATATCGGGCTTGAGGGCCGCGTACTGGGCCTTGAGGTCGGTGAACTGCATCGCCAGGGCTTTCCTCAGGCCCCGCCCGGGGCCGGCTGGATGGACGCGGGCCGCGACAGCGTCGCGCCACGCAATTCGTAGACCACCCCCGTGGCCGGGCACGCAGCCTGGAGCACCTCGCCAGCAGGGGCCTGCATGGGCAGTGCCAAGCGCTCGCCATGCTCGCTCATCCAGCCGACTTGCCGCGCCGGCACCCCGACCACGAGCGCATAGGCCGGCACATCGGCCGTGATGACCGCACCGGCGCCGACGAACGCATATTCGCCTACCGTGGCCCCGCACACCACGGTGCAGTTGGCCCCGAGCGTCGCACCACGGCGCACGAGCGTGCGCCGGTACTCGTGCTTGCGCACGACCGCCGCGCGCGGGTTGTGCACGTTCGTGAACACCATGCTCGGGCCGCAGAAGACGTCGTCTTCCAGCGTCACCGCGTCGTACACGGACACGTTGTTCTGGATCTTCACGTTGCGGCCGATGCGCACATCGTTGCCGACGAACACACCCTGCCCGAGCGAGCAGCCCTGGCCGATGCGCGCCCCGGCACACACGTGGGCGAAGTGCCACACGCGGGTGCCCGCGCCGAGCTGGGCGCCCTCGTCGACGATGGCGCTGGGGTGGACGAAGACCGGTGCAGTCATGCGGGCAGCCTCACTTGGCGGCGAGGAAGGGGTTGCGCACCGTCAGCCGCGACGCGAAGCGCTTGCCGTGCTGGAGGTCTTCGCTCCACAGCGTCTTGCAGCCGGCGCCGAGCGCGGCCGACACGATGAGCGCGTCGTAGACGGACAGGCTGTGGCGCTGGAGGAGCTCGATCGCGCGGTCATGGGTGTCCACACCGACAGGCACGATCGCGCACAGGCCGCGCGCCACGTCGAGCACTTCGCGGATCTCGGGCCAGGGCATGCCGAACTTGCGTGAGGCCACCGAGGCGAACTCGTTGAGCACCTGCACGCTCATCACGCCCCCCTGGGAGAGCAGGCGCTCGGCCCGATCGGCCTTCGCGCCGTCCGCGCTCACGAGATAGAGCAGGACGTTCGAATCGATGAAGGCCTCAGCGGCCGCGCCCATGGGCCGCCTCGCGGTCGAACTCGAAGGCTTCCGGCACCCGGCCGCGCAGGCGCCTGAGCCCGACGAGGCGTTCGCGCACACCGGGCTGCACGCTCACCGAAAACCCGTGGTCACCCACGGCCACGACCTCGCACTGCACGCCGGGCTTGAGCTCGAGCGCCTTCACGAGGCTGGCCGGCAGGCGCAGCCCGAGGCTGTTTCCCCACTTGGTGATGTGCACCGGCCGCTCCGGGATAGATATACAGAACCAGGATTGTATATCCACTTCAGGGCTACGCGGCCGGGCTTGAGCGTGCAAACGCGTGGCACGGGCAGGCCTGCGCGGAGGGCCTCGGAGGGCCCGCTCCCTCAGAACACGAGCGGCAAGCCCACGCGCACGCCATCGCGCGCGCTGCGGTAGGCGGCGATGATCACCTCAAGCGAGCGCAGCCCCTCGTAGCCGTCGACCTCGGCGTGGGCCCGGCCGCGCAGCGTGTCGATCACGTTCGCGTAGTACAGCGGGTGGCCGAAGCCATAGACCGAAGGCGGGGTGTAGCTCGCGTCCAGCGCGGTGGCGTCGTCGGGTTCGGCGTGCTCGAACTCCCAGTGCTCGACGCGGTTCACCGCCACGCCGCCGATGCGCACCGTGCCGTGCTCGCCGAGCACGGTGATGCTGCCCTCGAAGTTGCGCCCGTGCGTGAGCATCGTGACGTTGATGGAGGCCATGGCGCCGCTGCGCAGGCGCAGGCTCATCACGCCGCTGTCCTCGGCCTCGATGTCGCGCAGCTGGGTGGCGGTGTAGGCGTGCACGTTGTCCACCGGGCCGACGAGCCAGTCGACCATGTCCACGTAGTGGCTCGCCTGGTTCATGAAGGCGCCGCCGTCGAGGTCCCAGCGGCCGCGCCAGCGCGCGTCGTCGTAGTAGCTCTGCGGGCGCGTCCAGAACACGTTGACCGTGACCAGGTGGATGCGGCCGAAGCGGCGCGCATCGATCGCGCGCTTCAGGCGCTGCAGCGTCGCGTTCAGGCGGTTTTGCTTGACGACGAAGAGCTTCACGCCCGCGTCGCGGCAGGCGCGCACCATCGCCACGCCCTCGTCCCACTTGGTGGCCATGGGCTTTTCGCTCACCACGTGGCGCCCTGCCCGCGCGGCTGCGATCGCCTGCTGCGGGTGCAGCCCGCTGGGGGTGGCCAGCACCACCGCGTCGGAGTCGCTGCCGGCCAGCAGGGCCTCGAGCGAGCCGAAGCCCTCTGCGCCCGTGCGCGCCACGGCCGCGGCGAGCGCCTCCGGGCTCGTGTCGCACACCGCCACGAGCTCGGCGTGGCCCGCGTGCTGGCGCAGGGCCTCGATGTGGTTGGCGCTGATGCGCCCGCAGCCCACGAGCGCGAAGCGGATCGGGCGGTCGGTGATCGGGAACATGGGGCAGGGATTGTACGGACCCCCCTAGAATCGCGGGCTTCCCGCAGACCAGTCGCGCCGAGGCCGTCCGAAAGGCCCCGGGCCTGCCAGGCATGCGCGAACGTGCCGACCCGCGCCCCGCGCGCGCCCCGCCTACCGAGCCTCCGATGTCCACCTCGACCCCCGCTGCCCCCGCCGACGAGAACTCGCTCATCGCCGAGCGGCGCGAAAAACTCGCGGCGCTGCGGGCCCAGGCGCGCGAACGGGGCGAGGCCGTCTTCCCGAACGACTTCAAGCCCACGCACGCCGCGGCCGCACTTCACGAGCGCCACGGCCAGGTGCCGAACGAGGAGCTCGAGCCGCAGGCCGTGCGCGTGGCGGTGGCCGGCCGTCTGATGCTCAAGCGCGTGATGGGCAAGGCCTGCTTCGGCACGCTGCAGGACGCCTCGGGCCGCATCCAGCTGTACGTGACGCAAGACGCCGTGGGTGCCGAGGTGCTCGCGGCCTTCAAGCACCACGACCTCGGCGACATCCTCGGCTGCGAGGGCACGCTCTTTCGCACGAAGACGGGCGAGCTCTCGGTGAAGGCCACGCGCGTGCGGCTGCTCACCAAGAGCCTGCGCCCGCTGCCCGACAAGTTCCACGGCATGACCGACCAGGAGCAGAAGTATCGGCAGCGCTACGTGGACCTGATCACCGACGAACACGCGCGCACGCGCTTCGTCGGGCGCAGCAAGGCCGTGAGCGCGATCCGCCAGTTCATGGTCGAGCACGGCTTCCTCGAGGTGGAAACGCCGATGCTGCACCCCATTCCCGGGGGCGCGAACGCCAAGCCCTTCATCACGCACCACAACGCGCTGGACCAGCAGATGTTCCTGCGCATCGCCCCCGAGCTCTACCTCAAGCGCCTGGTGGTGGGCGGCTTCGAGCGCGTGTTCGAGATCAACCGCAACTTCCGCAACGAAGGCATCAGCGTCCGGCACAACCCGGAATTCACGATGATGGAGTTCTACGCGGCCTACTGGAACCACCACGATCTGATGGACTTCACCGAAGCCCTGCTGCGCCACGCCGCCCGCCAAGCCACCGGCTCGGCACGCGTGAGCTACGCCGGCAAGGAAGTGCATCTGGACGAGCCGTTCGCCCGCCTCTCGGTGCGCGATTCGCTGGTGGTGCACGCCGGCCTTACCGAGGCGCAAGCCGAC
>JBDKFA010000256.1:0-14706 GCA_039798945.1 Pseudomonadota bacterium | reverse complement strand
GACAACGTCAGCATCACGGTCAAGCTGATTGCGCCGATTGCGATGGAAGAGGGCCTGCGCTTTGCGATCCGCGAGGGCGGGCGCACCGTGGGCGCCGGCGTCGTGGCCAAGATCATCGAGTGAGGCGCCTGTGCAGAAGCAGAAGATCCGCATCCGCCTGAAGGCCTTCGACTACAAGCTGATCGACCAGTCGGCCCTTGAGATCGTCGACACCGCCAAGCGCACCGGCGCCATCGTGCGTGGCCCCGTGCCGCTGCCCACGCGCATGCAGCGTTTCGACATCCTGCGCTCGCCGCACGTCAACAAGACGAGCCGCGACCAGTTCGAGATCCGCACGCATCAGCGCCTGATGGACATCGTCGACCCGACCGACAAGACGGTGGACGCGCTGATGAAGCTCGACCTGCCCGCGGGCGTGGACGTCGAGATCAAGCTCCAGTGATGGGGAAGGGTTGCCGCATTCGCGGCAACCCTGATATACTCGAAAGCTTTCCCGGCGTCGGGCCGGTCGGCATTGCCGACTTGCACGTGCGCCGATCAGTCAGCCCTGCCAATCGATGCAGGGCATGTGCAACAAGGCTTCGCGCAAGCGGGGCTGGAGAACAACCATGACGACCGCAGATGCGAGCCATCGGCTCGGTTTGCTGGGCCGCAAGGTGGGCATGACCCGCGTGTTCACGGACGACGGCGACGCCGTGCCCGTGACGGTGCTGGACGTGTCCAACAACCGCGTGGCCCAGGTCAAGTCCGTCGACACCGACGGCTACGTCGCCCTCCAGGTGGCGTTCGGCAGCCGCAAGGCCTCGCGCCTGACCAAGCCCGAAGCCGGCCACCTCGCCAAGGCGGGGGTGGAGTCCTGCGAGATGCTGCGCGAATTCCGGGTGCCGGCCGACGTGGCCAGCCAATACCAGCCCGGCGCCCCTGTGCCCGTGACGCTGTTCGCCGCCGGCCAGATGGTCGATGTGCAGGGCACCTCGATCGGCAAGGGCTTCGCCGGCACGATCAAGCGCCACAACTTCGGCTCGCAGCGCGCCTCGCACGGCAACAGCCGCTCGCACAACGTGCCCGGCTCGATCTCCATGGCTCAGGACCCGGGTCGTGTGTTCCCCGGCAAGAAGATGACCGGCCACATGGGCGACGAGACCGTCACCACGCAAAACCTCGACGTCGTCCGTGTCGACGAGGCTCGCTCGCTGCTGCTCGTCAAGGGCGCGGTGCCGGGCTCGAAGAACGGCTTCGTGGTCGTGCGTCCGGCTGTCAAGGCCAAGGCCGCGAAGGGAGCCCAGTGATGCAGCTCGAGCTCCTTAACGAACAGGGCCAGGCCACCGCCAAGGTGGAAGCCCCCGACACCGTCTTCGCCCGTGACTACAACGAGGCGCTCGTGCACCAGGTGGTGGTGGCCTACCAGGCCAACGCCCGCCAGGGCACGCGTGCCCAGCTCGACCGCGGCGAAGTCAAGCATTCCACGAAGAAGCCCTTCCGCCAGAAGGGCACCGGCCGCGCGCGCGCCGGCATGACCTCCTCGCCGCTGTGGCGCGGGGGCGGTCGCATCTTCCCGAACCGGCCCGACGAGAACTTCTCGCACAAGGTCAACAAGAAGATGTACCGCGCCGGCATGGCCTCGATCCTGTCACAGCTCGCCCGCGACGGCCGGCTCGCCGTGGTCGAGTCGATCTCGGTGGAGGCCCCCAAGACCAAGCTGCTCGCGCAGAAGTTCAAGGCGATGGGGCTCGACTCCGTGCTCGTGATCGCCGACACGGTGGACGAGAACCTGGCGCTGGCCTCGCGCAACCTGGCCAACGTGCTCGTCGTGGAGCCGCGCTACGCCGATCCGCTGTCACTCGTCTTCTTCAAGAAGGTGCTGATGACCAAGGGCGCGATCGAGCAGCTCAAGGAGATGTACGCATGAGCGCCGCACCCAAGTTCGACGAAGGGCGGCTCGCCCAGGTGCTCGTCGCCCCGATCGTGTCCGAGAAGGCCACGCGCGTGGGCGAGAAGCAGAACCAGGTCATGTTCAAGGTCCTGCGTGATGCGACCAAGCCCGAGATCAAGGCGGCGGTCGAGCTGATGTTCAAGGTCGAGGTGGCTTCCGTCTCGACGCTGAACCAGAAGGGCAAGAAGAAGCGCTTCGGGCGCACCTTCGGCCGTCGCGACCACGTCAAGAAGGCGTACGTCGCGCTCAAGCCGGGCCAGGAGCTCAACTTCTCCGGGGAGGCCGCGTAATGGCCGTCATCAAAGTCAAGCCGACCTCGCCCGGCCGCCGCGCCGTCACGAAGGTCGTGCACAAGCACCTGTACAAGGGTGCGCCCGAGGCTTCGCTGCTCGAGCCGCAGAAGCAGAAGGCTGGCCGCAACAACAACGGCCACATCACGATGCGCCACAAGGGTGGCGGCCACAAGCACCACTACCGCGTGGTCGACTTCCGCCGCACGAAGGATGGCATCCCGGCGAAGGTGGAGCGTGTCGAGTACGACCCGAACCGCTCGGCGCACATCGCGTTGCTGTGCTACGCCGACGGCGAGCGCCGCTACATCATCGCCCCGCGTGGTGTGGAAGCCGGTGCCACCCTGGTCTCCGGCGCCGAGGCGCCGATCAAGGCCGGCAACACGCTGCCGATCCGCAACATTCCGGTGGGCTCGACCATCCACTGCGTGGAGATGCTGCCTGGCAAGGGTGCGCAGATCGCGCGCTCGGCAGGGGCTTCGGTCACGCTGATGGCGCGCGAAGGCGTGTACGCGCAGATCCGCCTGCGCTCGGGCGAAGTGCGCAAGATCCACATCGACTGCCGCGCCACGATCGGCGAGGTCAGCAACGAAGAGCACAACCTGCGCCAGTACGGCAAGGCCGGTGCCCGTCGCTGGAAGGGCATCCGCCCGACGGTGCGTGGCGTGGCGATGAACCCGGTGGACCACCCGCACGGAGGCGGCGAGGGCCGCACGGGCGAAGGCCAGCCCCAGGTGTCGCCGTGGAACACGCTGACCAAGGGCTACCGCACCCGCAACAACAAGCGCACGCAGACGATGATCGTCTCGCGCCGCAAGAAGTAAGGCGCCGCCATGACCCGCTCCTTGAAAAAAGGTCCGTTCGTGGACCACCACCTGCTGGCCAAGGTCGAGAAGGCCACCGCCACGAAGGACAAGAAGCCCATCAAGACCTGGTCGCGCCGCAGCACGGTGCTGCCTGACTTCATCGGGCTGACGATCGCGGTGCACAACGGCAAGCAGCACGTGCCGGTCTACGTGACCGACCAGATGGTCGGCCACAAGCTCGGCGAGTTCGCCCTCACCCGCACCTTCAAGGGCCACCCGGCCGACAAGAAGGCCAAGAAGTAAGGGGCCATGCAGATGGAAACCAAAGCAAGCGTGCGCGGCGTGCGCCTGTCGGTGGACAAGGGGCGCCTCGTGGCGGACCTCATCCGCGGCAAGAAGGTCGACCAGGCCCTGAACATCCTCACCTTCACGCAGAAGAAGGCGGCGGGCATCGTCAAGAAGGCGCTGGAGTCGGCGGTCGCCAATGCCGAGCACAACGACGGCGCGGACATCGACGAGTTGAAGGTCAAGTCGATCTACGTCGAGCAGGGCGCCACCCTCAAGCGCTTCTCGGCGCGCGCCAAGGGCCGCGGCAACCGCATCAGCAAGGGCACGTGTCACATCTACGTGACCGTCGGGAACTGAGGCGCGAAGGAACACCATGGGACAGAAGATCCACCCCACCGGCTTTCGCCTGCCCGTCACCCGGGCCTGGGCGTCGCGCTGGTTCGCCACCAACCGCAACTTCAGCCAGATGCTGGCCGAGGACCTGGCGGTGCGCGACTACCTCAAGACCAAGCTCAAGAGCGCAGCCGTCTCCCGCATCCTGATCGAGCGCCCGGCCAAGAACGCCCGCATCACGATCTATTCGGCACGTCCGGGCGTGGTGATCGGCAAGAAAGGCGAGGACATCGAGAACCTCAAGGCCGAACTGGCGCGCCGTCTGCGCGTGCCGGTGGCGGTGAACATCGAGGAAATCCGCAAGCCGGAAATCGATGCCCAGCTGATCGCCGACTCGATCACCCAGCAACTCGAGAAGCGCATCATGTTCCGCCGCGCCATGAAGCGCGCGATGCAAAACGCGATGCGCCTGGGTGCCCAGGGCATCAAGCTGATGTCTTCGGGCCGTCTGAATGGCATCGAGATCGCCCGCTGCGAGTGGTACCGCGAAGGCCGCGTGCCCCTGCATACGCTGAAGGCCGACATCGACTACGGCTTCTCCGAAGCCAAGACGACTTACGGTGTGATTGGCGTGAAGTGCTGGGTCTACCGTGGCGACAACCTCGGCCGCGGCGAGGCGCCCGGCGCACAGCGCCCGGAAGAAGGCGGCGATGAGCGTCGCGCGCGACGCGGTGCGCCGCGCCCCGGTGGCCCGGGTGCTCCCGGCGGTCGCGGCCGCCCGGGTGGCGACCGTGCCCCTCGCGCCGACGGCGCGCCCGGTGCCGCCGCGCCCGCAGGCGAAGCCCCGAAGACCCCCGTCGTGAAGCGGGTGCGCCGCGCCGCGCCCCCGGCCGGCGAGGCCAAAGGAGAATAAGCATGCTGCAACCGTCCCGTCGCAAGTTCCGCAAGGAACAGAAGGGTCGCAACACGGGCGTGGCCACGCGCGGCGCGAACGTGTCCTTCGGCGATTTCGGCCTGAAGGCCACCGAGCGTGGCCGCCTGACCGCGCGCCAGATCGAGGCTGCTCGCCGCGCGATCTCGCGCCACATCAAGCGCGGTGGCCGCATCTTCATCCGCATCTTCCCCGACAAGCCGATCTCGCAGAAGCCGGCCGAAGTCCGCATGGGCAACGGCAAGGGCAACCCCGAGTACTACGTGGCCGAGATCGTGCCGGGCAAGGTGCTCTATGAGCTCAACGGCGTGCCCGAGGCGCTGGCCCGCGAGGCCTTCACGCTGGCGGCCGCCAAGCTGCCGTTGCGTTGCACCTTCGTGACGCGCCAGGTCGGCGCCTGAGAACCGGAGCCCCCGATGAAAGCATCCGAACTGCGCGCCAAGGACGTGGCCGCGCTCGAGAAGGAAGTGTCCGACCTGTTGCGCGCCCACTTCGGCCTGCGCATGCAGAAGGCCACCCAGCAGCTGGGCAACCACGCCCAGCTGGGCCGCACGCGCCGCGACATCGCGCGCGCCAAGACGATCCTGGCCGAGAAGAAGAAGGCTGCCAAATGAGCGACACGCAAGCCACCCCCTCGCGCAACACCCGTACGCTGATCGGCCGGGTCGTCAGCGACAAGCGCGCCAAGACGGTCACGGTGCTCGTCGAGCGCCGTGCTGCGCACGAGCTGTACGGCAAGATCGTCGCGCGTTCGCGCAAGTACCACGCCCACGACGAGACGGGTGCCTACAAGATGGGCGACCTGGTCGAGATCTCCGAGGGCCGGCCGATCTCCAAGACCAAGTCCTGGACGGTCACGCGCCTCGTCGAGAAGGCGCGCCTGGTCTGAGCCGCCGAAGCCAAGCCGCACTCGCGCGCGGGGTCTTCCCGCCCGCTGGCGGCCATACGGGCCGGAACGCCACGACACTGGCGGCCGGCCCGTTTTTCCTGGGCGTTTCGGATTTCCCTCGAGGATGACACGATGATCAAGGTTGGAGACAAGCTGCCCGCATGCACGATCAAGGAGTTCGTGGCGGTGGAGGGCGCGGGTTGTGCGATCGGCTCGAACGACTTCGACGTGACGGCCGCGGCCGCCGGCAAGACGGTGGCCGTCTTCGCGGTTCCGGGTGCGTTCACGCCGACCTGCTCGGCCCAGCACCTGCCCGGCTTCGTCGAGCAGGCGCAGGCGCTGCGCGAAGCTGGCGTGGACGAGATCTGGTGCCTGTCGGTCAACGACCCGTTCGTGATGGGGGCCTGGGGACGTGACCAGAACACGGCCGGCAAGGTGCGCATGGTGGCCGACGGCAACGGCACGTTCACGAACGCCGCCGGCATGATGCTCGACCGCAGCGCGGGGGGCATGGGCATGCGCTCGGCGCGCTACTCGATGCTCGTCGTCGACGGGGTGGTGCGCACGCTGAACCTGGAAGCGCCCGGCAAGTTCGAGGTCAGCGGCGCGGCCACCCTCCTCGACCAGGCGCGGTCGCTGAAGGCTGCCTGAGCGCCGCCGTCGCCTGCTGGCGGGCTCGGTGGGCAGCCGCCGGTCACCAGCGGCGGCGCCGCAGCGTGCCCCGGGGTTTCAGGGAGCGAGGCGGGCCAGCGCTCGCGCCAGCGGTGCGATGCGCTGCTCCTGATCAACCAACTCCGCCGCGAAGGCCTGCGGCGAGGCCACTCTCGGGGCCATGCCGATGAGGCGCAAAGGCTCCTGGACTTCGCGCGGCTGCATGGCCTGGGTCACCTTTGCGTGCAACTGCGCCACTGCGCTGGCGGGCAGCCCGGCTGGCGCGAAGAGTGCGTAGACGTTCAGGGTCTGCAGCGCGCTGAATCCGGCCTCGGCCACCGTCGGGACCTCCGGCAGCTCGGGAAGCCGCCGTGCGCTGGCTGTGGCCAGCGCCACCAGCTCGCCGCTGCGCACGAAGGGCAGCACGGCTCCGACGTCGGCCGACATCACTGCCACTTCCCCGGAGCGCACGGCCAGTGCCGCTGGCGCGCCGCCCTTGTAGGGGATCTCGTTGAGCCGGATGCCCGCTTCGCGCTGCAGCGCGACGGCGGCCAAGTGTGTCATCGCGCCGGGCGTGGGAATGGCGATGGCCAGCCCGTCCGGGCGCGCGCGTGCCTCGCGCACGAGCTCCGGCAGCGAGCGCACACCCGCAGACGGATGCGCGACAAAGAGCTGCGGCACGTCGGCCAGCGGCGTGACCGGCAAGAGATCGCGCGCCGGGTCGAAAGGCAGGCGGCCGCTGACCTGCCAGGGCAGCACCGTGCGGCCGCTGGTGCTGGCCACCAGCAGCGTGCAGCCGTCCGCGGGTGCCTTGGCCACGTGGTCCCACGCCGGTATGGTCATGCCCCCCGGCCGGTTCTCCACGACATGGGCCTGGCCGCTCAGGCGGGCAAGCTGCTCGGCCAGGCTTCGTGCCAACCGGTCCATCGGGCCGCCGGCCGTGACGGGCACGACGATGCGCACCGCCGGGCCCGGGCAAGCCGCCGCCGCGCCGCCCCACCCCGACACGAGCAGGCCAACGAGCACCGGCGCAAGCCGCCTCGTCCTCGATGGCGCCAGGCCGCAGCGCGCGGAGGTGGGGGCGGAAACGAACGCGGCGGGCAACATCGGTCGGGCAGGGGTCGAGGGCTGAGCAGGCAGCGGCGCCAGGGGCGGCGTACGCCGCAGTGGGCGGCGCGATGGGCCCGGGAAGCCCCAGGCGCACCGTCGCAGCCCGAGATCGTACCGCGCGGACCGAGGCCGCCCGCATGCACTTCTCGAGGGCCGTTGACACGGTCTTGGCTTTACGCGTATCATCGCGGGCTTTTCCCGATTCGGGTGGCTTTGCGCTCTTCACGTCACGTGAGCGCGCCGGGCCAGCCAGATCGAATCCGCTGAATCTGCCCACACGAATGGCCGCAAGGCCGGACGACGGGCCCAAGACTGAAATCGTCCGGGTGTTGCCCGAGCCGATCTCAAGTTGGGGTGTACAAATGATCCAAATGCAGTCGCGGCTCGACGTCGCGGACAACACGGGCGCGAAGTCCGTCATGTGCATCAAGGTGCTGGGCGGCTCCAAGCGTCGCTATGCCGGCATCGGCGACATCATCAAGGTCAGCATCAAGGAAGCTGCGCCGCGCGGACGCGTCAAGAAGGGCGAGGTCTACAGCGCGGTCGTGGTGCGCACCGCCAAGGGCGTGCGCCGCCAGGACGGCTCGCTGATCAAGTTCGACGGCAACGCCGCGGTGCTGCTCAACGCCAAGCTCGAGCCGATCGGCACGCGCATCTTCGGGCCGGTCACGCGTGAACTGCGCACCGAGCGCTTCATGAAGATCGTCTCGCTCGCCCCTGAGGTGCTGTGAGCGCCGTGCACTGAGGATCCTCACCATGAACAAACTCCGCAAGGGCGACCAGGTCATCGTGCTGACCGGCCGCGACAAGGGCAAGCGCGGCACCGTCACGGGCCGCGTCGATGACGACCACCTGGTGGTCGAGGGCGTGAACATCGTCAAGAAGCACGTCAAGCCCAACCCGATGAAGGGCACGACCGGCGGCGTCGTCGACAAGACCATGCCCATCCACCAGTCCAACGTGGCCATCTACAACCCCGCCACCGGCAAGGCCGACCGTGTGGGCATCAAGCTGCTTGCCGACCGGACGAAGGTTCGCGTCTACAAGTCCAGCGGCGACGAGATCAAGGCCTGAAGCGGGAGTCCACACCATGGCGCAACAACCTACTGCCCGTCTGCAGGCGCACTACCGCGAGAAGGTGGTGCCCGAGCTGATGAAGAAGTTCGGCTTCACCTCGGTGATGCAGGTGCCCCGGCTCGAGAAGATCACGCTGAACATGGGCGTGAGCGAGGCCGTGTCCGACAAGAAGGTGATGGACAACGCCGTCGGCGACCTCACCAAGATCGCGGGCCAGAAGCCGGTGGTCACGAAGTCGAAGAAAGCCATCGCCGGCTTCAAGATCCGCGAGGGCGTACCCATCGGGTGCATGGTGACGCTGCGCGGCGTGCGCATGTACGAATTCCTGGACCGCTTTGTCACGATCGCGCTGCCGCGCGTGCGCGACTTCCGCGGCATCTCAGGGCGCTCCTTCGATGGCCGTGGCAACTACAACATCGGCGTCAAGGAACAGATCATCTTCCCCGAGATCGATTACGACAAGATCGATGCGATCCGCGGGCTGAACATCAGCATCACGACGAGCGCGAAGAACGACGAGGAGTGCAAGGCGCTTCTCGCCGCCTTCAAGTTCCCGTTCAAGAACTGAGCACGAGAGCGACACATGGCCAAGAAGTCCCTGAAAGAACGCGAGGACAAGCGCGAGAAGCTGGTCGCCAAGTTCGCCAAGAAGTATGCCGAGCTCAAGGCGGTGGCCGACAGCGCCAAGCACGGCGACGAGGAGCGCTATGCGGCGCGCCTGGCCCTGCAGCAGCTGCCGCGCAATGCGAACCCCACGCGGCTGCGCAACCGTTGCGAGGTCACCGGGCGTCCGCGCGGCACCTTCCGCAAGTTCGGTCTGGCTCGCAGCAAGATCCGCGAGCTCGCCTTCCGGGGCGACATCCCCGGCGTCGTCAAGGCGAGCTGGTAAGGCGCGCGCAGCAGATCAGGAGAGACTCCCATGAGCATGAGTGATCCCATCGCCGACATGCTGACGCGCATCCGCAACGCGCAGCTGATCGAGAAGGCTGCCGTCACGATGCCGGCCTCCAAGCTGAAGGCCGCGATCGCGCAGGTGCTGCACGACGAAGGCTACATCGACGGTTTTCGCATCGTCGAATCCGACGGCAAGCGCCAGCTCGAGATCGGCCTGAAGTACTACGCCGGCCGTCCCGTCATCGAGCGCATCGAGCGCGTGAGCCGCCCGGGCCTGCGCGTCTACAAGGGCCGCGACGCCATTCCGCACGTGATGAACGGGCTGGGCGTGGCCATCGTGACGACCCCCAAGGGCGTGATGACCGACCGCAAGGCGCGCCAGAACGGCGTGGGCGGCGAAGTCCTCTGCTACGTCGCCTGACAGGAGCTATCGAGATGTCTCGCGTTGGAAAGATGCCGGTGGCCATTCCGAAGGGAGTGGACGTGCAGATCACCGCCGACCAGATCACCGTCAAGGGCGCCAACGGCACGCTCGTGCGCCCGGCGCATGCGCTGGTCACCGTGCGCAGCGACGCCGGTGCGCTGCACGTGGCGCCAGCCAATGATGGTGCCGAGGCCAATGCCATGAGCGGCACGATGCGTGCGCTGCTGGCCAACATGGTCGAGGGCGTGGGCAAGGGCTTCGAGAAGAAGCTCTCGCTGGTCGGCGTGGGTTTCCGCGCCGCCGCGCAGGGCACCAAGCTGAACCTGCAGGTCGGTTTTTCGCACCCGGTGGTCAAGGAAATGCCCGCTGGCGTCAAGGTCGAGTGCCCGACGCAGACGGAAATCCTGATCAAGGGCGCGGACCGCCAGGCCGTGGGCCAGGTGGCCGCCGAGGTGCGTGCGATCCGCCCGCCCGAGCCCTACAAGGGCAAGGGGATCCGCTATGCCAATGAGCGGGTCGTGCTCAAGGAAACGAAGAAGAAGTAAGGAGCCGCACCATGCTGAACAAGAAGGAACAGCGTCTGCGCCGTGCGCGCCAGACCCGCGTGCGCATCGCCTTGCAGCGGGTGGCCCGACTGACGGTCTTCCGCTCCAACCAGCACATCTACGCGAGCGTTGTCTCCGAGGATGGTGCGAAGGTGGTCGCGAGCGCCTCCACCGCCGAGAAGGACGTGCGTGCGCAGCACGCCCAGGGCGGCAACGCAGCGGCCGCAGCGGCCGTGGGGCGCCGCATTGCCGAGAAGGCCAAGGCTGCCGGCATCGAGCGCGTAGCCTTCGACCGTGCGGGCTTCGCCTTCCACGGCCGCGTGAAGGCCCTGGCCGAGGCTGCCCGCGAGGCCGGCCTGCAGTTCTGACGCCGCGACGAATCGAGGAACGCACAACATGGCGAAGTTTCAACCCCGCGTGGCCGACGAAGGCCGTGACGACGGCCTGAAGGAAAAGATGATCGCGGTCAACCGCGTCACGAAGGTGGTCAAGGGCGGCCGGATCCTCGGCTTTGCAGCCCTCACCGTCGTGGGCGACGGCGACGGGCGCATCGGCATGGGCAAGGGCAAGGCGCGCGAAGTGCCGGTGGCCGTGCAAAAGGCCATGGAAGCTGCGCGCCGCGGCATGTTCAAGGTCCAGCTCAAGGGCGGCACGATCCACCACAACGTGGTGGGCGAGCACGGTTCGGCCAAGGTGCTGATGGCGCCGGCCAAGCCGGGTGACGGCATCATCGCCGGCGGCCCGATGCGCGCCGTCTTCGAAGTCATGGGCGTGACCGACATCGTGGCCAAGAGCCACGGCTCGACCAACCCCTACAACATGGTGCGCGCCACGCTGGACGCCCTCAAGCGCTCGACGACGGCTGCCGAGGTCGCGGCCAAGCGCGGCAAGACGGTCGAAGAGCTCTTCAACTGAGCCGGCCCCTGCGGAGAACTGCGATGTCCGACAAGAAAACGCTGAAGGTCAAGCTCGTACGCAGCCCGATCGGCTGCAAGGCCTCGCACCGCGCGACGGTGGCGGGCCTGGGCCTGCGCAAGCTGCAAAGCGAGTCCGTGCTCGAGGACACCCCTGCGGTGCGCGGGATGATCGACAAGATCTCGTACCTGGTGAAGGTGCTGTGATGGAACTGAACAACATCAAGCCGGCTGAAGGTGCCAAGCGCGCGCGTCGGCGCGTGGGCCGCGGCATCGGCTCGGGCTTGGGCAAGACGGCGGGCCGTGGTCACAAGGGTCAGAAGTCCCGTGCCGGTGGCTTCCACAAGGTGGGCTTCGAAGGCGGTCAGATGCCGCTGCAGCGTCGCCTGCCCAAGCGCGGCTTCAAATCGGCGGCGCAGAAGTTCCAGGACGAAATCAACCTGAACGACCTGCAGCGCCTGGCGCTGGACGAGGTGGATCTGCTCGTGCTGAAGCAAGCCGGCCTCGTGGGCCAGCGCGCGAAGATGGTGAAGGTCGTGAAGTCCGGCGAACTCTCGCGCAAGGTCGTGCTCAAGGGCATCGGCGCCACCGCCGGCGCCAAGGCCGCGATCGAGGCTGCGGGCGGTTCGGTGGCCTGAGGGCCTCAGCCCACCTCATTGCTCGACTGAAGGACTCTGCTCCCCGTGGCGACTTCCGCATCCACGCTCGCACGCAGCGGCAAGTTCGGCGACCTGCGTCGTCGACTGGTCTTCCTGCTGCTGGCGCTCGTGGTCTACCGCATCGGCGCGCACATTCCTGTGCCCGGCATCGACCCCGCGCAGCTGCAGCAGCTCTTCAAGAGCCAGGGCGGCGGCATCCTGAACCTGTTCAACATGTTCAGCGGCGGAGCGCTGTCGCGCTTCGCGGTGTTCGCGCTCGGGATCATGCCTTACATCTCGGCGTCGATCATCATGCAGTTGATGACCTACGTCGTGCCGTCGCTCGAGGCGCTGAAGAAGGAAGGCGAATCCGGCCGGCGCAAGATCACGCAGTACACGCGTTACGGCACGCTGCTGCTCGCGCTGTTCCAGTCGCTGGGTATCGCACTCGCGCTGGAAGGCTCGCCGGGGCTGGTCCTCAACCCGGGTTTCGGCTTCCGTATGACGGCGGTTGTCACGTTGGTGGCCGGAACGATGTTCCTGATGTGGCTGGGCGAGCAGATCACCGAGCGCGGTCTGGGCAACGGCATCTCGATCCTGATCTTCGCGAGCATCGTCGCGGGGCTTCCAAGCGCCATCGCCGGGCTCTTCGAGCTCGTGCGCACGGGCTCGATGAGCATCATCGCCTGTCTGTTCATCATCGCCCTCGTCGTCCTCGTCACCTTCGCCGTCGTGTTCGTCGAGCGCGGCCAGCGCAAGGTGCTCGTGAACTATGCCAAGCGCCAGGTGGGCAACAAGGTGTACGGCGGGCAGTCTTCGCACCTGCCGCTCAAGCTGAACATGGCCGGCGTGATCCCGCCGATCTTCGCCTCGTCGATCATTCTGCTGCCCGCCACGGCGGTGGGCTGGATCGCCACCGGGGCCACGGACAGCTGGTTCACGCGCGGGCTGAAAGACCTGTCTGCGCTGCTGCAGCCGGGTCAGCCGATCTACGTGATGCTGTATGCGGCGATGATCGTGTTCTTCTGCTTCTTCTACACGGCCCTCGTCTTCAACAGCCGCGAGACCGCCGACAACCTGAAGAAGAGCGGCGCCTTCATTCCCGGCATCCGCCCCGGCGATCAGACGGCCCGGCACATCGACCGCATCCTGGCACGCCTGACGCTTGCGGGCGCCGTCTACATCACCCTCGTGTGCCTGCTGCCCGAGTTCCTGGTGTTGAAGTACAGCGTTCCGTTCTATTTCGGGGGCACGTCGTTGCTGATCATCGTGGTCGTGACGATGGACTTCTGGGCCCAGGTGCAGAGCTACGTGATGAGCCAGCAGTACGAGTCGCTGCTCAAGAAGGCGAACTTCAAGGCGAGCTGAGTGCGATGGCCAAGGACGACGTCATCCAGATGCAGGGGGAGATCGTGGAGAACCTCCCCAATGCAACCTTCCGCGTCAAGCTGGAGAACGGACACGTGGTGCTTGGCCACATCTCCGGCAAGATGCGGATGCATTACATCAAGATCCTCCCCGGTGACAAGGTCACCGTGGAGCTCACCCCCTACGATTTGAGTCGTGCGCGGATCGTGTTCCGCGCCAAATGAGAGAAGGTCAGGAGAAGAGCATGAAGGTCGCTGCCTCCGTGAAGAAGATGTGCCGCAACTGCAAGGTCATCCGTCGCAAGGGTGTGGTGCGGGTGATCTGCACCGATCCGCGCCATAAGCAGCGCCAGGGCTGAACCGAGATCCGCGAGGAATACGAACATGGCACGCATCGCCGGCATCAACATCCCCCCGCACAAGCATGCGGAGATCGGGCTCACGTCCATCTACGGCATTGGCCGTCGCACCGCGCAGAAGATCTGCGAGGCGGTGGGCATCCCCTACTCGAAGAAGATCAAGGACCTCAACGACGGGGACCTCGAGAAGATCCGCGACGAGATCGGCCGCCTGACCATCGAAGGCGACCTGCGCCGCGAGATGTCGATCAACATCAAGCGCCTGATGGACCTGGGCTGCTACCGGGGCATGCGCCATCGCCGCGGCCTGCCGGTGCGCGGCCAGCGCACGCGCACCAATGCCCGCACCCGCAAGGGCCCGCGCAAGGGTGCCGCAGCGCTCAAGAAGTAAGCCCGCTCGGCACGCCGCCTCATACCAGGAAGATTCCCGACCATGGCCAAGCCACCCGTCAACACCGCCGCACGCCGCGTGAGCAAGAAGGTCCGCAAGAACGTGGCCGACGGCATCGCGCACGTGCACGCGTCCTTCAACAACACGATCATCACGATCACCGACCGTCAGGGCGGTGCACTGTCCTGGGCCTCCAGCGGTGGCCAGGGCTTCAAGGGCTCGCGCAAGTCCACGCCCTTCGCGGCCCAGGTCGCGGCCGAGATGGCGGGCCGCGCGGCGCAGGAGCAGGGCATCAAGAACCTGGACGTGCGCATCAAGGGGCCTGGTCCCGGGCGCGAGTCGTCCGTGCGTGCGCTGGCTTCGCTGGGCATCCGCATCACGTCGATCTCCGACGTCACGCCCGTGCCCCACAACGGCTGCCGTCCGCAGAAGCGCCGTCGCGTCTGAACCCGGTGCATCAGCGGCGCGGAGCAACGCGGGCGCTGTCGTACAATCGAAGGTTTTCCGTCGCCGGCATTGCGAACGCGCAAAGCCGGCGTTTTCCCTGGAGCTTCCACGTCCGCGTGGCGCGGGGCTTCGCAAGACCACCGTCTGCCTGGCGCATCGCGCCCGAATAGCAGACTCGCGCGGGTGGCCTGCCGTGTCCCGGCAGGCTTTCGCCGCGTCAGCACACCGATCACAAGGATTGAACCGTGGCACGTTACCTGGGCCCCAAGGCCAAGCTGGCCCGCCGTGAAGGCACCGACCTCTTCCTGAAGAGCGCCCGCCGCCCGATCGGCGACAAGGCGAAGTTCGAGAGCAAGCCGGGCCAGCATGGCCGCACCAGCGGCTCGCGCACCTCCGACTTCGGCCTGCAGCTGCGCGAG
>JBDKFA010000255.1:0-24150 GCA_039798945.1 Pseudomonadota bacterium | reverse complement strand
TTTCGCGCCCACTCGATGTTCGATGCCCAGGCCTACCGCACGCGCGAAGAGGTCGAGCAGTGGCGCACGCGCGACCCCGTGACGAAGATGCGGCAGTGGCTGCTCGACAGCCACCTCGCCGACGAAGCCACGCTCACGCAGGCCGAGGCCCGGGTCGAGGCGCAGGTCGAGGAGGCCGTGGCCTTTGCTGAGGCGGGCACGCTCGAGCCGGTGGAGGAGGTGGAGCGCTTCGTGCTGGGCGCGGGCGTCGGGGCGAGAGCCGCACCCGCCGCGCCGTCCGAGGGGGGCGCACACGTGGCGGCGGGGCCGACAGCGAATGTCGAGGTGGTGGCGTGAATCCGCGTGAGCCGGTTGCACGTGTCGAGTCCGGGGCTTCCGCGCTGCTGAGCTACCGCGAAGCCTGTCGCCAGGCCCTGCGTGAGGCCCTGCAGCGCGACCCGCGCTGCGTGTTGCTGGGCGAGGACGTGGGCTTGTACGGCGGCTGCTACGCGGTCTCCAAGGGGCTGCTCGAGGAGTTCGGGCCGCAGCGCGTGGTGGACACGCCGCTGGCCGAGGCCGCGCTCACCGGCATCGCGATCGGCGCGGCGATGGCCGGGCTGAGGCCGATCCTGGAGATCATGACCTGCAATTTCAGCCTCCTCGCGCTCGACCAGATCGTCAACAACGCGGCCACGATCCCGCACATGTCGGGCGGCCAGTTCACGGTGCCGCTGGTCATCCGCATGGCCACGGGCGGCGGCCGGCAGCTTGCCGCGCAGCACTCGCACAGCCTGGAGGGCTGGTACGCACACGTTCCGGGTCTGCGCATCCTCGCCCCGGCCACGGTCGAGGACGCGCGCCACATGCTCGGCGCAGCGCTGCGCGCGGACCATCCCGTGCTGATCTTCGAGCACGTCATGCTCTACGCGAGTGAAGCCGTGCCCGACCCGGCGTGCACCGGCGTGGACCTCGAGCGTGCAGGCATCCGCCGGGCCGGGCGCGACCTCACGCTCGTGACCTACGGCAACGGCCTGCCCAAGTGCTTGGCGGCGGCGGAGATCCTGGCTGCGCAGGGCATCGAGGCCGAAGTGATCGACCTGCGCGTGCTGCGCCCGCTGGACGAGGCGACGCTTGTCGAGTCGGTGATGCGGACGCGGCGCTGCGTGATCGTCGACGAAGGCTGGCGCAGCGGGTCACTCGCCGCCGAAATCGCGGCCCGGCTTGCTGAGGCGGCCTTCGACCAGCTCGACGCACCGCCGCGGCGGCTGTGCGGCCGCGAGGTGCCGATGCCCTATGCGGCGCACCTCGAGCAGGCCTGCCTGCCGCAGGTGGGGCAGATCGTCGCGGAGGCGCGGGCCCTGGCAAGAGGCGACGGGCGAGGCTCGGGGGTGCGTGCCCACAGAGCCGCTCCACCCGCCGAAGCCCCGGCATCGGCTGTGTCGGCGTCGGCATCACCGCCAGGAGCTTCCCCGCCGGCCGCGACACCCGGTCCAGCGCCCACCGATGCGCCTGGCGAGGCCCCCGCGACCACCGACTTCGTGATGCCCGCGCTCGGCGCGGACATGGCCACCGGCGAGCTCGTGCGCTGGCACGTGCAGCCCGGCGATACGGTGCACCGCGGCGATGTGGTGGCGGTGGTGGAGACGCACAAGGGCGCGATCGATGTGGAGATCTTCCTGGACGGCGTGATCGACGAGCTCGCACCGCTGCACGTGCCGCTGCCCGTGGGCGCACGGCTGGCGCGTGTGCATCGCGCGCCAGTGGCCGCTGCGCCAGCGGACGTGGGAACGCGGCCCGTGACGACCCCGTCTGCAGCCGCTGTCGTCGAGCCCCAGCCTCCGGCGCCTGCCTTCCAGGAGCCCCAGCCTGCAGCGACTGCCTCGGGCGTGACGCGTCCCTTCGACCCCGCCGCGATGCGCGCCGCCATCGGCGTGGCGATGGCGCGCGCCAAGCGTGAGATCCCGCACTACTACCTCAGCGAGCCGGTGCCGCTGCGCCGCGCACTCGACTGGCTGCGCGAGCACAACGAGCGTGTCCCCGTCACGCAGCGGGTGCTGCTGGCGGCGCTGCTCGTCAAGGCCGTGGCGCGTGCGCTGCAGCAGGCTCCGGCCCTGAACGGCCACCACGTCGACGGGGCCTTCCGACCCGCGCGGCCGGTGCATGCCGGCATCGCGATCTGGGTGCGGGGCGGTGGCCTCGTGGCGCCTGCCCTGCATGACGTGCAGGACCGCTCCGTACCGCAGGTGATGGCTGCCCTCGGCGACCTCGTGCAGCGGGCCCGCGCGGGCAGCCTGCGCAGCTCTGAGCTCACCGACCCGACCATCACGCTCACGGCCTTGGGCGACGAGGGTGCACAGGCCGTCTACGGCGTGATCTACCCGCCCCAGGTGGCGCTGGTGGGCTTCGGCCGCGTGCGCGAGCGCGCCTGGGTCGAGTCGGGGCAGGTCGTGCCGATGCCCGTGATCGAGGCGAGCCTCGCCGCTGACCACCGCGTCAGCGACGGGCGCGAGGGCTCGGCTTTTCTGGCCGCGCTGGCCGAGCAGTTGCAACGGCCTGAGGCGCTCTGAGGTCAGCGCGCATGACGCGAGACGAGGTCCGTGCCGGCGTGGTCGCCGCATTGTGCGAGGTGGCGCCCGAAGTCGACCCAGCGCGCCTGTCGGGCGACCGGTCGCTGCGGCGGCAGGTCGATCTCGACTCGATGGACTGGCTGCGCGTGATCGTCGGCTGGCACCAGCGCTTCGGCGTCGAGGTGCCCGAGGCCGACTACGCACGGCTGGTCACGCTGGATGCCGTGGTGGACTACCTGATCGGTCGGTTGGCGAACAGGCCGGCATGAGGCATGGGGCATGGGGCATGGGGCGGGTGCCATGAGATCGGACCGGCCCCTCTGCAGGTGGCTGAGTCTGCCCTTGGCAGAGGCCGCCACTGGGGTCTGTCCGATTGACGCGCAGCGCGCGCCGGCTGACGATGAGGCTTCCATGGACCTTGGCAGCGGCGCTTCCGAGCCCGAGACGGTATGGCTCGAGCGTGCCGCGACGCGCCACGCGACGCCTTGCGGCACAGGCACCGTGGTCTGGCACGCCTGGGGCGAGCCTGGCCCGCTGCCGCCGGTCGTGCTGTTGCACGGCGGCTCGGGAAGCTGGACACACTGGGTGCGCAACATCCCGGCGCTGCTGGCGCAGCGTCGCCACGTGCTGGTCCCCGATGTTCCGGGCTTCGGCGATTCGGCTGCGCCGCCCGACGGCGAGGACGCGGATGTCCTGCCCGGCTGGCTCGAGCTCGGTGCGCAGGAACTGCTCTGCTCCACCGCCGTGGACCTCGTCGGTTTTTCCTTCGGAGGCCTGGTGGGTGCGCTGTGGGCGCAAGCGTGTCCCGCGCGTGTGTCGAGGCTCGTGTTGGTCGGCGCGCCCGCACTGTCGGCCGAGCCGCACCCGCCTCTGGATCTGCGGCGCTGGGAGGATCAGCCGCCTGGTCCCGCCCGGCTGGCGGCGCACCGCCACAACCTGATGCAGCTGATGTTGGTGCACGGGGACACCGCCACCGACTTCGCGGTGGCGCTGCATGCCCGCAACCTCGAGCGCGATCGCCTGCGCCGGCGCCGGCTGATGCGCACCGACCTGCTGGCCCGTACCTTGCCCGCGTTGCGATGCCCGGTGCACGGCATCTGGGGCACCGAAGATGTCCTCTACCGCGGCCGCCTGCCGGTTGTCGAGCAGGTGCTGCGCACCGCGCCGGCCTTCGCCTCCCTCGCGTTCATCGAGGATGCGGGCCACTGGGTCCTCTTCGAGCGTGCAGCCGCTTTCGACCGCGCGCTGGCCGCTGCGCTGGGTGGAGGCGAGGCACCGGGCTGACGGATGGGCGACCCCACCCGCCCGGCCCGCAGCCGGGCGCAGCGGGTCAGCCCACGTGCTGCGCGAAGAAGCTGAGCGTGCGCTCGCGTGCCACGCGCGCCGCATCGGCGTCGTACGAGCCGCGGTGGTCACAGTTGAAGCCGTGGTCGGCCGCGTACACGTGCACCGTCACGCCGTGGACAGCGTGGCGTGCCTCGAAGGCACGCACGCTGTCCATGGGGATCCAGTGATCGCGTTCGCCGAAGTGGGCGAGCACCGGGCAGCGTGGCGTGCGCGCAGCCTCGGCCTCGCTCGTGACGCCTCCGCCGTAGTACGGGGCGGCTGCAGCCACCCCGTCGACGAGGCAGGCCGTACGCCAGGTGAGCAGCCCGCCCCAGCAGTAGCCGACCACGGCCACCTTGCCAGCGCTCGCCTTGGCCGCATGGTTCACGGCGGCCTGGATGTCAGCCATCACGCCTGGTGCGGGCAGGGCCTCGACCGCAGCCTTCAAGGCGATGCCGGCTTGCATGTCGGCCGCCTCGTAGCCGAGCTCCACGCCGTCCTTCACCCGGTGGAAGGTGGAAGGGGCCACCGCAAGGTAGCCCGCGGCGGCGTAGCCGTCGGCCACCTCGCGGATGTGCCGGTTCACGCCGAAGATCTCCTGCAGCACCACGACGGCGCCGCGCGCGCGGCCGGCGGGCTCGGCCACGTAGGCGGGGAAGGCGTGGCCGTCGGCCGCAGTGAGGGTGATGAAGTGGCCCATGTCGTGCTCCTGAAGAGGGGGTGCGAAGAGGTGGGGGCTCAGCCCAGCGGGACGGCGCGTGCGTCGGCACCTTCCATCCGGAAGCGTGCGTTGAAGGCCACCGTGATGCGAGGCGTCGTGCCCTCGTAGGGCAGCACCTGGTGCAGCAGCCACGAGGGAAACAGCACGAGCTCGCCGGGCTCGAGCCGCAGGTTCAGCGGGCCCATGCCGTACGGCGGCTTGAGGTTGGCGATCGCCATGTCCATGTACATGGCCGACGGCGAGTGCGGGTTGATGAAGGTGAGGCGCCCGCTCATGCTCTGCGGGTCGTCGCTGTCGTGGCGCACGCAGTACACGCCCGACCACGAGTGCAGTGCGTGGTTGTGCACGCCGAAGTAGCCGCCCTTGCGGGTGAGGTGGTACCACGACTCGGTGGCCATGTGCAGCCGCTTGAGCTGCGCCAAGTCGTAGCCGTTGAGCTCTCCGATCGCGCCGTACAGCGCCGGGATGCAGAAGTCGCGCAGCTTGCGCACGCACTCGTGCGGCCAGTCGAAGAGCTTGAAGTTGCTCTCGAACAGCGGCTCGTTGCGGTCCACGAAGGGGCTCGGGTTGCTGTACTTGCTGCCCTCGGCGGCCCGGGCCACGAACAGGGCTTCGAGCTCGGCGTTGAGCGCGGCGCAGTCCTCCATCTTGTGGAAGACCATCGGGACCGCGAAGACGGTGTTGATCTCGGCCATGCGGGGCTCCATGAGGCGGTCCGGCTGCCCGGGCGGGCCAGGCCGGACCCGCGGTGGCCACGGGCCGGGGCTGGCGCCCAGGCCGGTCAGGCACCGCGCGCAGCAAGGGACTTGCGAACCGGGTGATGGTAGCTTGGCTACGATCGGGGGTGGGACGGGTCTTTGCCGCCTTTGCCGTTACCGCCTTTGCCGTGACCGCCCGTCGCCAGGCCGCCTGCGCCGGGCGGCGTGCCGAAGCAGGAGCCATGTGAATGAACCGCGAGATGTCCGAAGTCCTCGTGCGAACCGGTGCGGGAACCCCGATGGGCCAGTTGATGCGCCGCTACTGGGTGCCGGTGCTGCTGTCCTCCGAGATCGCCGAGCCCGACGGCCCGCAGGTGCGGGTGCAGATCCTCGGTGAGAAGCTGCTGGCGTTCCGCGACACCGAGGGCCGGCCCGGGCTCATCTCGGAGTTCTGCTCGCACCGCGGCGTGTCGCTCTTCTTCGGCCGCAACGAGGAGGGCGGCATCCGCTGCGCTTACCACGGCCTGAAGTTCGACCGCCTCGGCCAGTGCGTGGAGGTGCCGTCAGCTCCCCACGCGTGCGCGCACATGGGCATCGCCGGCTATCCGTGCATCGAGCGTGCGGGGATCGTCTGGGCGTACCTCGGGCCCAAGGGGCAGGAGCCGGCCCCGCCCGACGTGGAGTGGTGCACGCTGCCGGCCAGCCATGTCTTCGTCTCCAAGCGGCTGCAGGAGTGCAACTACCTGCAGGCCATGGAAGGCGGTATCGACACGGCGCACGTCTCGTACGTGCACCGCTACGAGGTCGACAACGACCCCATGCACCGCGGCACCAAGGCGCTCGAGTACATCAAGGCCGACGGCAACGTGATCTTCGAGATCGAGAAGACCGACTTCGGGCTGACGCTGTACGGGCGCCGCAACGCCGATGCTGAGCGGTACTACTGGCGCATCACGCAGTGGCTGTTCCCCTGGTATACGCTGATTCCGCCGTTTGGCGAGCATGCGCTCGGCGGCCACGTGTGGGTACCCATCGACGACCACAACTGCTGGGCCTGGAGCATCAACTTCCGGCCGGAGCGCGCGCTCACCGATCAGGAGCGCGCCGACATGTCCGCGGGCCTGGGCATTCACTGCGAGTACGAGCCGGGCAGCTGGCGACCCAAGGCCAACCGCGACAACGACTACCTGATCGACCGCGTGGCGCAGAAGGAGCGCCGCGCCTACTCGGGCGTGTTCGGGTTCTCGGTGCAGGACGCCTCGCTGCAAGAGAGCATGGGGCCGATCCAGGACCACGCCAACGAGAAGCTGCTGCCCACCGACCGTGCGATCTCGATGGCGCGGCGCATGCTGCACGACAGCGCGCTGGCGCTGGCGCGCGGCGAGCAGCCGCCGCCTGCTCTGGATGCGGCCTGCCAGCGCGTGCGCGCGGCGGGCGTGCTGCTGCCCCGTTCGCACAAGCCCCAGGAGTGGGCGCGCGAGCACCTGTTCGACGGGCGCGACCAGCCCGTGTTCTCGATCTGAGGGGCTGGCGCCGTCGATGCGTCTTGCCCCATCCCCGTTCCGGCCTGTTGCCCCTCGGCCTTTCGCGTGTCCTCACAGGAGACCCTGATGCCCACCCCCAGCCGTATCCGTACCAGCCGGCGCGCCGTGCTGGCCGCCTGCGCCAGCCTGGCCGCCGGCCTGCCCGCGCTCACCCAGGCCCAGCCTCAGGAGTGGGCGCCCACCAAGCCCGTGCGCATCGTCGTGCCCATCGTGGGCAGCACCAACGACGTGCTCGCGCGGCTGGTCGCGCCCGAGTTGCAGAAGGTCTTCAACCAGACCTTCATCGTCGAGAACAAGGGCGGAGCCGGCGGCACGATCGCGGCGGCCGAGGTCGCCAAGGCCCCGGCTGACGGCCACACGCTGATGATCGGCTTCAACGGCCCGCTGGCCATCAACCCGACGCTGTACCCGAAGATCGCGTACGACCCGATCAAGGACTTCGCCCCGATCACGCTGATGGTCACGGCCTCGCAGTACCTCGTCGTGCACCCGAGCGTGCCGGCGCGCAACGTGGCCGAGCTCGTGGCCCTGGCGAAGACGAGGCCGCTGTCGTATGCATCGGTGTCGGTAGGCAGCGCCTCGCACCTGACGATGGAGATGCTCAAGAGCGCGGCCAAGGTGGACCTCACGCATGTCCCCTACAAGGGTGCCGGCCCCGCGGTGGCTGATCTCGTGGGCGGGCAGGTGCAGGCAGCCTTCTTCGTGCCCGGCAACGTGCAGCAGTTCGCCAAGGAGGGCAAGCTGCGGCTGATCGCCTCCAGCGGCGCCAAGCGCTTCGCCTCCACGCCCGAGGTTCCGACGATGATCGAGCAGGGCTTCCCGGGCTTCGTGGCCGTGTCGTGGATCGGCTTCGTGGCTCCGGGTGGCACCCCCAAGCCGATCATCGACCGCTACCACAAGGAGATCACGCGCATCATCGCCACGCCCGAGATCAAGGCCAAGCTCGAGGCGATGGAGTTCGACATCGTCTCCTCCACGCCGGCCTACTTCTCGGAGTGGATCCAGTCGGAGATTCCGCGCTGGGGCAAGGTGATCCGCGAGACGGGCACGAAGGCCGAGTGACGATGGCTGACCGCCTGTCGGGTGGGACAGTGGGGCGCGCGGAGGGTGTCGCGGCGGGTCGGATGGCCGGCCGCGTGGCCCTGGTCACGGGCGCGGCGGCCGGCATCGGCGCGGCCTGCGCGCGGCTGTTCTGCGCCGAGGGTGCAGCCGTCTTTCTCGTCGACCGCGACGCGCAGGCGCTGGCCGACACCCGTGCAGCGCTCGAGCAGGCGTGGCCCCAGGCGCACATGGGCTCGGCCGTGGCCGAGGTGGCGGACTCGGCCGCGATGAGCGGGGCCGTCGAGTCGGCCGTGGCGCAGTTCGGCGCCCTGCACACGCTCGTCAACAATGCCGCGCGCCGCCACCACGGGCCGCTGGCCGAGGCCCAGGACGCGGACTGGCACCAGCTCCTGGACGTCAACCTCGTGGGCACGGCTGCGGTGTGCCGCGCCGCGCTGCCGGCGCTGCGCGCGTCGGGGCGCGGCAGCATCGTCAACGTGTCGTCGTGCTACGCGGTCACCGGGCGACGCGGCATGGGGCTTTACGACGCGAGCAAGGCGGCGCTGCTCTCGCTCACGCGCACCCTGGCGGCCGAGGAAGCTGCCCATGGCGTGCGTGCCAACGCCGTGTGCCCGGGCTCCACCCTCACCGAGTTCCACCTCGCGCGAGCGCGTGCAGCCGGCACGCCGGTGGAGGTGCTCAGGACCCAGCGCCAGACGACCTCGATGCTCGGCCGCTGGGCCGAGCCCGAGGAGGTCGCCTGGCCGGTGCTGTGGCTCGCCAGTGACGAGGCGAGCTACATCACCGGCACCACGCTGATGGTGGACGGCGGGCTGCACGCGATCTGAACGCCGGCGCCGCCCTGCGGGGCCGGCCCGCGCCGGTCCCCGACTTCAGCGTGCCGGAATGCGAGAGGCCAGCGGCTTGACCACGTAGTCGGGCACGAAACGGCATTCGGCCACCTTCGCTCCGGGCATCGTGCGGCAGCGCTCGGCGATGCCCGTCGGCGTGGGCTTGCGGCCCTGCTCGACCCAATTCAGCAGCGCTTCGAACAGGGGCGGGTAGATGGCGTCACCCAGGTAGCTGTGCTCGCGCGAATCGACGAAGGTCTGCACCAGGCGTTCGCCATTGCCGGCCGCCTGCATGCGCTGGCGCAGCGTGTGCTGGCCCTCGACGAAGACGGTGGAGTCGCCGATGCCATGCGTGGTCAGCACCGGTACGCGAAAGCGCCCGGCGTGGTCGGTGTCGGCCCGAAAGGCCGCTACCGCCTGGGGGTCGGCCTTCACGCGCAGCACCGCGGCATTGAGTGCGGCGTCGTCGGCCGAACCCGTGTAGCGCACGCCCTCGTTGCCAAACGGGCTCTTGCCGCCGGTGCGCTGCACGACGTCGCGCAGCGTGAAGGTGCCCCAGTTCAGGTGGCCGACGATGGAGTTCTCGGGGATGCGCACGACGTCGACGATGGTCTTGATCTTGCGCGCCTGCTCGGCCGTGCGCTGCGCGGCGGGCTTGCGTACGCCCAGGCATTCGTCGGCACGTGCGGCGAGTTCCGCATTCGTGAGCTTGGAGTCGGCGGGCAGGCCCATCCACACCGGGTAGGCTGGCTCCTCCGGGCGCGGGTGGTTGCCGCACAGGTGTTGGTAGATCGCGCGAAGGTCGAGCCGGAAGTCATAGGTGGCCGGGCCCGCGACGACGCCGCTGGTCAGCAGGATGCCCTCCCAGGAGGCCGGGAACAACTCGGCCGCGCGCGTGGCCACCATCGCGCCCCAGGACTGGCCGTGCAACAGCGTGCGGCGCGGCTGGGCCACGTGGTCGATGAAGATGCGGCGCACGCGTTCGGTGTCTTCGGCGGCGGTGGTCACGGCGAAGCCGCCCTGGCGGAACACCGAGCCCGCCCAGGCGTGGCCCTCGCGCACGGTGATGGCCCAGCGCTGGATGTCCTCGTCCGCCCGCGAGGCCTGGGGTGGCCCGAGGTTGGGCCCGCCGTGCGCGTGCACCACCAACACGCCGCTCCACTTCTCGGGCACGACGATCAGGTAGTGCGACTGTGCCGAATCTTGCCCGCGCAGGCAGCGCGCGCCCGCGGGCACGCCGGCCGGGCAGGGGGCGGCGGCGGGCGCGGCCTCCTTCGGCCAAGCCGCCATGGCCGTCGCGGGAGACGCGCCGGGCAGGCTGCCGCAGCCGGCCAGCAGCGCGAGCGCCCCCAGCATGGCCGAGGCCAGGAGCCCGGTGCAAGGCCTCGTACCGGGGCTCCTGGGCCCGCGCGCCTCGGGCGAGGGGGGTTGCTGGCGGGCGTCGGGAAGGGGCAGGCGAGGGGGCATCGAGCGGGCTCCAGGGTCAAGCGAGCGATGACGGGCGGCCTCGGGCGACGAGGGGCGCGTGTCGAGGCGCAGCCCAGGGGGCCGGATTATCGGCAGCCCCTGCCGAGCCGCTATCCTCGAAACCACGGGATACCCCAGCGATGCCAGCCATCTCCAGCCCTTTTCGTGTCGGTGCCGCGCCTGGCAGGCGCTGCGCGTGTGCGTGGCTGGCCGCCTGTGCGGGCGGCCTGCCGGTGGCCGCCGTTGCCGCAGGGCAGTTGCCCGCGCCCATGCCCGGCACCCACGCCCCCCTCTTGCCGGCCTGGCCGGGGCGTGAACTGCATCACCGGCTGGCGGCGTCCAGCCCGCCGCGCGTGGCGCTGACGCTGGACGCCTGCTCCGGAGCGGCAGACACCGCGCTGCTGGGCTTTCTGGTGCGCGAGCGGATCCCGGCCAGTGTCTTCGTGACGGCACGCTGGCTTGCCGCGAACCGGCAGGCCGTGGCCCTGCTGCGCGCGCACCCGGATCTCTTCGCGTTCGAGAACCACGGCGAGCGCCATGTGCCGGCCGTCATCGGCGCCGGGCTGAGCGTGTACGGGCTGCCCGGTGCGCCCGACCTCGACGCGCTGCGGCGCGAGGTGCTCGAAGGTGCACGTGCGGTGCAGGCGGCTTCGGGCACGGACCCTCGCTGGTACCGCGCGGCCACCGCCCGCTACGACGCCGCTGCGCTGCAGGAGCTGGCCCGCTTGGGCGTGCGCGTTGCCGGCTTCTCGCTCAATGCCGATGGCGGCGGCACCTTGTCCGCCGCGCAGGTGGCGGCGCGCGTAGCCCGTGCCCAGGATGGCGACGTGATCCTCGCGCACCTGAACCGCCCCGGCTCGGGCACGCGTGCCGGGCTCGAGCAGGCGCTGCCGGCGCTGCGGCAACGCGGCTTCACGTTCGTGCGTCTGGACGCGCACGAGCTGGTCGAGGTGAAGGGGCTGCAGCCGTGAGCGATGCCACCGTGCCGCCTGAGCACGGCCGCGCCAGCCCGCCCGCGCAGCGGCCGCGCCGCGTGCTGATGCTCGGTGCCACGGGCACCATCGGGCGCGCGACGCTGCTGGCCTTGCAGGCGCGCGGGCACGCGGTGGTGTGTGCGGTGCGTCCCCGCGCAGGGGAGGTGTCGGCGTCTGCGCGTCTGGCCGTGCCCCTCGCCGCCCATGAGGCTGAGCCCACGGCGCAACCCCACGCTGAACGGCGCCCCACCGACTTCAGCTCCGCGCAGGCTGTCGCACGCGATGCGATCCGCGGTGAACGCTTCGATGCGCTCGTCTCGTGCATGGCTTCTCGCACCGGTGCGCCGCGCGACGCCTGGGCCGTCGACCATGCGGCACACCTGCATGCGCTGAGCGCGGCTCGACAGGCTGGGGTCGAGCAGGTGGTGCTGCTGTCGGCCATCTGCGTGCAAAAGCCCGTGCTCGCGTTCCAGCAGGCCAAGCTCGCCTTCGAGCAGGCGCTCGTCGAATCGGGCGTGGCCTACACGATCGTGCGGCCCACCGCGTTCTTCAAGTCGCTGTCCGGGCAGGTCGAGCGCGTGCGGCAGGGCCAGCCCTTTCTCGTGTTCGGCGACGGCACGCTCACCGCCTGCAAGCCGCTGAGCGACCGCGACCTCGCCGCGTTCCTGGCCGACTGCCTGGACGACCCGGCGCGGCGCAACCGGATCCTGCCCATCGGCGGGCCGGGGCCGGCGCTCACGCCCCGCGACCAGGCGGAGCTGCTCTCGCAACTGCTGGGCCGCCCGGTGCGGCTGCGCCGGGTGCCGGTGGCGTTGCTGGACGTCATCATCGCGGGGCTCACCATGGCCGGGCGTGTGCTGCCCAAGCTGGCCGAGCGCGCCGAGTTCGCGCGCATTGGCCGCTATTACGCCACCGAGTCGATGCTCGTGCTCGACCCCGCCTCGGGCTGCTACAGCGAAGCGCTCACGCCCACCACTGGCACCGATACCCTCGCCCAGCACTACTCGCAGTTGCTGCGCGGCGAGGTGCAGGACGACCGTGGCGCACATGCGGTGTTCTGAAGCCGGACAATCCTCGACATGAACGGCGCCCACCTGCTCGTCCACACGCTGCTCGACGCGGGCGTGGACACCTGCTTCACGAACCCCGGTACCTCCGAGATGCACTTCGTCGCCGCGCTCGACCAGGTGCCCGGCATGCGCTGCGTGCTCGGCCTCTTCGAGGGCGTGGTCACGGGTGCGGCCGACGGGTACTTCCGCATGTCCGGCCGCCCGGCCAGCACGCTGCTGCACCTGGGCCCGGGTCTGGCCAACGGCCTCGCAAACCTGCACAACGCGAAGAAGGCGGGTTCGGGCATCGTCAACATCGTCGGTGACCATGCCACCGCCCACCTCGCGCTCGACGCGCCGCTTACCTCCGACATCGCCGGCGTGGCCGCGCCGATGTCGCACTGGGTGCGCGCGGGCACGACGGTCGAGGGCCTGGCCGTGGATGGCCGTGAAGCGGTGGTGCAGGCGCGCGCGCGTCCCGGGCGGATCGCCACCCTCACGCTGCCGGCCGACCTGGCGTGGGGCGATGCGGCCACGCCTGCGCCTGCCCTCGGCCCGGTCGCCCGTGCCGAAGCCGCCGCGCTGGACGACGCGGCCGTGCAGGCCGCTGCCCAGGCGCTGCGCGCAGACGGCGCGGGCACGTTGCTGCTGCTGGGCGGGGAGGCGCTGCGCGAGGCGGCCACGAACTGGGCCGGCCGCGTGAGCGCGGCCACCGGCTGCGCGGTGATGTCCGAGTTCTACGGCGCGCGCCTGGAGCGCGGTGCGGGCCGTGTGGCTACGCCCCGTGTGCCCTACGCGGTGGAGCCGGCGCTGGCCGCGCTCGCGCCATTCCGGCACATCGTGCTCGTCGGGGCGCGCGAGCCGGTAGCGTTCTTCGCCTACCCGGGCAAGCCGGGGCGGCTCGCCGCGCCCGGCACGCGCTTCACGGTGCTCGCCACGCCGCAGCACGACGCGGCACAGGCCTTGGAGGCGCTGGCCGATGCGGTGGGTGCACGGCAGGCCCGCCTGCCGGTGGTCGAGCGTGCGTCGGCTGAGGTGCCTGACGGAGAAGGCGCCCTCACACCTGCCACCTTGGGCGAACTGCTGGCGGCGCTCCTGCCCGATCAGGCCATCGTCGTCGATGAAGGTGTCTCCACGGGCCGAGGGTTCGACCGTGCCACGCGGGGTGCCGCCCCGCACGACTGGCTCACCGGCATGGGCGGCTCGATCGGCTTCGGCTTGCCGGCCGCCCTCGGCGCGGCCGTGGCAGCCCCTGGGCGCAAGGTGATCGCGCTCACCGGTGACGGCAGCGCGATGTACACGCTGCAGGCGCTGTGGACGATGGCGCGTGAGGGCCTGGATGTGACGGTGGTGGTGTTCGCCAACCGCGCCTACCAGATCCTGCGCGGCGAGTTCGCGGGGGTGGGGGCCGGCGCACCGGGCCCGCGCGCCACCGACATGCTCACGCTCGACCGGCCCGACCTGGACTGGCTCGCGCTCGCACGCGGCATGGGCGTGCAGGCCACGCGCGCCGCCACGGTCGGCACGTTCGTACCGGCGTGGGGCCGGGCGATGGCGCAGCGCGGGCCGGTGCTGATCGAGACGGTGGTGTAGCCGCCTTCAGACCTTCGCCTGAGCGTTCAGAAGTCCAGGCTCACGCCCACGCTCAGGTAGCGCCCGACGGCGCCGTCCTGGTGCAGCGAGGGGTTGTAGTGCGCGCCGCCGGCGGCCACGCCGCCGCCGCTGGAGCTCGACGCGAAGGCGTCGATGGGCGGCGCGCGGTCCAGCAGGTTCACCACCGAGGCGCGCACGCGCAGCCGGGGCGTGACGGCGTGGGCGACGCTCAGGTTCACGCTCGTGAAGGCCCCCACCCGACACAGCGTGCTGCCCGCGGGTGCGCCCGCGGGGTAGATGTGGGCCAGCGAGGCGCTGCAGTCGGGCAGGTCGTAGCTCGGGTCGGTGACGCTGAAGCTGCCGATGCGCTGCACGGTCGTCGTGACTTCGGTGGCGCCGCGGCTCCAGCTCAGTGCGATCGACTGGCGGTCGCGCGGGGTGCCGGTGTTGGTGGAGACGAAGCTCGGCCCGTGGGTGCCGGCGAGCTCGTAGCGCTGGCCGTCGCGGTCGATCGTGTAGCGCAGCATGCGGCTCCACTGCAGCTGCGCGCCGAAGCGCCCAGCGGCGCCCGCGTTCCAGCGCGTGCGCAGGTCCAGGTCCACGCCGTTGGTGCGCACCTGCCCGACGTTCAGGAACGGGTAGGTGCCGTACAGGATCGTGTCGTTTGCATCGGTGGGGGCGGCATTGGCCACCGTGGGGCTGTTCACGCGGTAGAGCTTGGTGCCGTAGGCCGCGGGCTTGTCGATCTGCGCCTGGCCGAACAGGCCCACCGAGATGATCTGGTTGCTGATCGTGATGTCGTAGTAGTCCACCGACAGGTTCAGCGCCGGCGTGGGTTCGAAGATCAGCCCGAGCGTGTAGGAACGCGACTTCTCGGGCTTGAGGTCCTTGCCGGGCAGCTGCAGCTGCGTGCCCCCGACGCCGATCGTGCACGGCTCGCCAGGCGTGGCCACGCGGCACAGTGCGGTGTCGTAGAGCGCCGGCAGGAAGCCCGCGCTCGAGCCCGAGGTGCCGATCTCCACCGGGTTCGGCGCGCGGAAGCCCTGCGCATAGGTGCCGCGCAGCGTCAGCGCGCGGCTGGGCGTGAACTTCGCGCCGAGCTTGGGCGTGAGCGAGGAGCTCTGGCCGGCATAGCGGTCCACGCGCGCGGCGGCGTCGAGCTGGAGCTGGCGCGTGAGCGGTGCGCTGAGCTCGACATAGGCAGCCTGGATGTTCTGCGCGCCCACGCCGAAGGCGTAGATGTTGCTCGACTGGATACCTTCGGCGAAAGTGTCGGGGAAGCGTTCGGAGAATTCCCGGCGCATCAGCTCCACGCCGGTGCCTAGCCCGAGGCTGCCTCCGTCGAGCCGGCCGAGCTCGCGCGTGGCACGCACGGTCAGGAAGTCGGTGCGGTTGCTCGAGTTCGAGCTCGCCGTGGGGGTGAGGCTCGCGATCACGCTGGCGGAATTCGTGCCGCCCACCGTGTAGCGGCCCGCGTTCAGCGCCGACTGCAGCGCGGGCAGGCTCACGAAGTTGAACATCTCGAGCAGTGTCTGCACGCGCGTGAGCCCGGCGCTCGCCTGCACGTCCCAGGCGCCAAGGCTGCCGCCGAGGGTGGCCACGAGCCGGGTGGAGCGGCTCGTGGTGCGCGTGCGTTGGGCGCGGATGTCGTCGAGCACCGCATCCACCGGCTCGCCGGTGGCGGGGTCGATCACGTTGGTGCCGTTGAGCGTGGCCGGCACGGGATTCGGGTGCCCCGGCCCGAAGCGAAAGCTCGTGATGCCGGCCTCGGGGGACACCCAGTTCAGCAGGCCCACCTGCTGAGCCTGGCTGCCGAGCACGGAAGCCGACAGGTCGAGCGTCCAGCCCTGCGGCAGCTGCACCGCGAGCCGCCCGAGCAGGCTGTGGTTGCGCGTGCGCGGGGCGACCTGCAAGTCCGGGTTGTCCGGCGGCGGGCCGTCGGCGATGCCGCCGAAGCGGCTCCAGTCGGTGGTGGTCAGGCCGGGGCGGCTGGACAGCAGGATGGGGGTGCGTTCGCGGGCACTGGCCGACATGTAGCCGCTGTAGCCGTCGCGCGCGAGGTCGCCAAAGCCGCGGATGCCCGAGAAGCTCGTCAGCCGCCCGTCGCGCCGCGAGCTCGTGCCGGCCTCGGCGCGCAGCGTGGTGCCGCGGTGCTGCTTCTTCAGGATCACGTTGACGACGCCGGCCATCGCGTCGGAGCCGTAGATGGCCGAGGCGCCGTCCTTGAGCACCTCGATGCGCTCCACGGCCTCGATCGGGATCGAGGCGATGTCCACGAAGTCGCGCTGGCCGTCGTCGGGCAGCGGGTAGGAGGCCATGCGCAGGCCGTCGATCAGCACGAGCGTGGCGCCCACCGTCAGGCCGCGCAGCGAGATGCCGGCGCCGCCGGCGCCAAAGGCCGCCGGCGTGGCCTGCCCAAGGCTGCCCATGTTGTTGGCCGTGAGGCTGCCCAGCACCTCGGCCACCGAGGTGTAGCCCGAGCGCACGATGTCCTCGGCCGACAGCGTGAGCACGGGGCTCGGCGTCTCGGTGTCGGTGCGCCGGATGTGCGAGCCCGTGATCTGGATGCGCTCCACCGCGGCCGGCGCGGGCTGCGCGACGGCGGCTGGCGGCACCAGCGTGGCGGCCAGGCAGGCGCCCACGAGCAGGCCGGGTGCACGGGTGCGGGCAACCGCGGCGGGGGCGCCTGCGCGGTGCCAGCCCAGGCCGGAACGCGAGGGGTCGGGGCGGAGTGGGCAGCGGGTCATCGGCAAAGTCCTCTTGCGAACAGGGGGAATGCTCCGCCGTATCGGGGCGCAGGGCAAGGGCTTGTGCCGGTCACGCCGGCAACGGGCCAGGTGCGTGTGGCGGGCAGGCATCACCGGCTGCCCCGGCACGCCTCACCCCCGTGCCGCGGGCCTGCCGATGCGGGACGGGCGAGCCGCCGTGGTGGCCAGGGGTGGCGCCGCCCTCAGCCCGCCAGCACGTCCAGCAGCGTCCTCGCCACGACCTTCGTCGCGCGGCGCAGGTCTCCCAGCTGCACGTGCTCGTCGGCGCGCTTGGCGTTGGACTCGAGCACCGTGCGCGGGCCGGCGCCATAGATGACCGCGGGCACGCCGTGCTCGCCGTACAGCCGGACGTCCGTGTACAGCGGGGTGCCGCTCTCGGCGATGGGCTCGCCGAAGAGGGCCTCGCCGTGGCGCTGGATCGCCTGCACCAGCACCGCGCGGCCCGCCAGCGGCTTGAGCGAATTGGCGAGCAGCAGCCGCCGCATCTCGAGCCGGATGCCCGGGCACTGCGCGACGGTGGACTCGATCAGTGCGCGCACCTCGGCTTCGACCGTGGCTGAGTCTTCCTCGGGGATCATGCGCCGGTCGAGCTTGAGCACCACCTTGCCGGGCACGACGTTGGTGTTGCTGCCGCCTTCGATGCGGCCCACGTTCAGGTACGGGTGCGTGATGCCGGCCACCGCCGAGCGGCGCGTGCGCAGCACGTCGTTGTGCGCATAGAGCGCCGTCAGCAGCCGGTTCGCCGCCTGCAGCGCGTCCACGCCCGTGTGCGGGTACGCGGCGTGCGAGGCCGTGCCATGCAGCGTCACCTCCATTTGCAGGCAGCCGTTGTGGGCGGTCACCACCTGGTAGCTGAAGCCCGCGGCGATCAGCAGGTCGGGCTTCGTCAGGCCCTGGCTCAGCAGCCAGCCCGGGCCGAGCTCGCCACCGAACTCCTCGTCGTAGGTGAAGTGCAGCTCCACCGCGCCACGCACGCGCGCGCCGCCAGCGGCGACGAGCGCGCGCAGCGCCCGCAGCGCATAGGTGTAGGTCGCGAAATCGCTCTTGGAGACGGCCGAGGCGCGGCCGTACAGGCGTCCGTCGACGATTTCCCCGCCATAGGGGTCGTGCGTCCAGCCTTCGCCGGGCGGCACCACGTCGCCGTGCGCGTTCAGCGCCACCGTGGGGCCGCCCTCGGCGAAGCGCTCGCGCACGATCAGGTTCGTGATGGATGCCAGGCCGTAGGCCTGCACCTGACCAGCGGGCACCGGGTGCGCCTCGGCCTGCAGGCCCATCGGGGCCAGCAGCTCGGCGGTGCGCACCGCGTGCGGCGCGTTGTTGCCCGGCGGCGTGTCGGTGGGCACGCGCACGAGCGCCTGCAGGAAGCGCACCTCTTCGTCGAAGTGGGTGTCGATCCAGGCGTCCAGGGTGTCGTAGGCGGAGGTCATCGGGAGGCTTTCGGAAGGGGTTCGGTGGCGAGCGACTCGAGCAGATGCGTGAAGGCGCGCACGACGAGCTCGGTGTCGTCGTTGGTGATGGATTCGAGCGGGTTGTGGCTGATGCCCGCGTTCAGCCCGCGCATGAAGAGCATGGCCTGTGGCATCACCTCGTGCAGCTTCATCGCGTCGTGGCCGGCACCGCTGGGCATGTGGAAGACGGGCAGGCCCTGGGCCTGCACCGCGCGCTCCCAACGCGCCTGCCAGGCAGGGTGGCTCGGCGCGGCGGGCACGGCCAGCGTGCGCTCGAGCGTGAAGGCCAGGCCGCGCCGGGTGCAGATGCGCTCGAGCTCGGCGGTGACGTCGGCGGCCAGCGCGTCGCGCGCCGCGTCGGTGGTGGCGCGCAGGTCCAGGCTGAAGCGGCAGCGGCCGGGCACGACGTTGATCGAGCCCGCGGGCACCTCGAGCTGGCCGACGGTGCCCACCACGTCGGGTACCGCCGCTGCGCGGCGCTCGACAAAGAGCACGAGCTCGGCCACGGCCGCGGCGGCGTCGCGCCGGCGGTCCATGGGGGTGGTGCCGGCGTGGCTCGCCATGCCCTGCACCTCGCCGAGGTAGCGCACGCTGCCGTTGATGGAGGTGACCACCCCGAGCGGCAGCTCGAGCTCGTTGAGCACGGGCCCTTGCTCGATGTGCACCTCGACGAAGCCGAGATACCGGGCGGGGTCTCGCCGCAGCGCCTCGATGGCCGGCAGCGTGGCGGGCAGGCCCGCGGCGCGCATCGCCTCGCGCATCGGCACGCCCTCGGCATCGACCTGGTCGAGCCAGGCCGGGTCGAAGCTGCCGGTGAGCGCGCCGGAGCCGAGGAAGGTGGCCTTGTAGCGCTGGCCTTCTTCTTCCGAGAAGCCCACCACCTCAAAGCCGAAGGGCAGGCGCCGTCCGGCCGCGTGCAGCGCGCGCACGCAGGCCATCGGTACGAGGATGCCCAGGCGCCCGTCGTACTTGCCACCGTTGCGCACGGTGTCGTAGTGCGAGCCGGTGAGCAGCCGCGGGGCCTGCGCTTCGCTGCCGTGGTACACGCCCACGACGTTGCCCACCGCGTCCAGCGACACCTCGTCGAAGCCGCACTCGCGCATCCAGCCCTGTAGCTGCGCGGCGCACGCAAGGTGCGCCTCGGTGAGGTAGGTGACCGTGAGCTGGCCGCGCTCGGCGAAGCCGGGGTCACTGTGGGCGGCCAGGGCCTCGGCCCAGTCCCACACCAGGTTGCCGGTGTCGGGGGTGACACCGAAGGCGTCGTTCAGGCGGATCTCAGCGATGCGGTGGATGTTGCGCAGGCACTCCGCGCGCTCGAAGTCGGGGTGGTGCTGCAGCCGGCGTGCGAAGGTCTCGATGATCTGCGCGCGCGTCAGGCCGAGCCCGCGCGGCCCGCGCACCGCCAGGATGAACGGAAAGCCGAAGCGCGCGTTGTAGTCGGCGTTGAGCCGCTGCAGCCGCGCGAATTCCTCGGGGGTGCAGTCCGTCAGGCCCGCACGGCCCTGCTCGTTCGTGGACTCGGCCGTCAGCGTGCGCGCCACCATCGCCTTGCCGGCGAGCTCGGGGTGGGCGCGAATGAGCGCGAGCTGCTCGTCGGTGGAGGCTTCGCGCACCGCTTCCACGAGCGCGCGCTTGAGCGCGGCGAGCGTGGCAAACGGGCGCTTGCGAAAGGCGCGCTCGGCCACCCAGGGCGAGTGCTCGTAGGTGCCGTGCAGCCGCGCGACGAAGTCGGCCTGCGAGGCGGTGTTCAGCTGATCCAGGCTCAGCGGCATGCTTTTCACTCCCGAAATCCCTTCACTCCCACACGAAGGCCGTGGACGCGTCGAAGGGGTGTGTGCGTTTCCAATGGCGGGCGATGTCGATGCGGCGCGTGACCCACACGTGTTCGTGCGCCTGCACGTGGTCGAGGAAGCGCTGCAGCGCGCGCATCCGCCCGGGCCGGCCGAGCAGCCGGCAGTGCATGCCGATGCTCATCATGCTCGGCCCGCCGCGGCCCTCGGCGGGGTCGCGTGCACCCTCGGCGTAGTGCACGTCGAAGGCGTCGCGCAGGTACTCGAAGAACTCGTCGCCGTGGCTGTAGCCCTGCGGCAGCGCGAAGCGCATGTCGTTGCAGTCGAGCGTGTAGGGCACGACCAGGTGCGGGGCGAGCGTGCCGTCCGTCTTGCGCACCTGCAGCCAGAAGGGCAGGTCGTCGCCATAGTAGTCGCTGTCGTACTCGAAGCCGCCGAAATCGGCCACGAGGCGGCGCGTGTTCGGGCTGTCGCGCCCGGTGTACCAGCCTGCGCCGTGCAGCGCGCGCGCAGCCCGGCCATCGGGGCCGCCGTCACCGGTCATGCGGCCGATGATCTGCATGCCGCGCGCCAGGTGCTCGCGCTCGGTGGCCTCGTCCATGTTCTGGTAGTGGATCCAGCGCCAGCCGTGGCAGGCGATTTCGTGGCCGAGCTCGACGAAGGCGGAGGTGACTTCCGGGTAGCGCTCCAGCGCCATCGACACGCCGAAGACGGTCAGCGGCAGCCCGCGCTGCTCGAACTCGCGCAGCAGCCGCCACACGCCCACGCGCGAGCCGTACTCGTAGATGCCCTCCATGCTCAGGTGCCGCGCCGGGTAGGCCGCGGGGTTGAACATCTCGGAGAGGAACTGCTCGCTGCCGGCGTCGCCGTGCAGCACGGAGTTCTCGCCGCCTTCCTCGTAGTTGAGGACGAACTGCACGGCCACGCGCGCGCCACCAGGCCAGTGCGGGTGCGGGGGACGGCGGCCATGGCCGCGCAGGTCGCGGGGGTAGTGCGGGTGGAGGGGCGCCGTGACGGAGCGGTCGGGGGTGGACATGGGGATCAGGTTTTGGGCTTGAGGACCGATGCGAGGTCCGGGGTGCGCGGGTCGAGCCTCAGGTTGCGCTCGACACTGGTGATGTGCTGCTCCATCAGCCGCGCGGCGGCACGGCCGTCGCGCTGCTCGAGCGCCTCGACGATGCGCACGTGCTCGGTCTGCGAGTGCTCGGCCGAGTGGCCCGACTGGTACATGAGCGAGATCAGCTGGGAGCGCGACAGCAGATCGGCGATCAGTTCGGCCAGCACTTCGTTGCCGAGCTGGCGCGCGAGCACCACGTGAAAGTCGGCGAGCAGCCGCGTGCGGCCCGACACGTCGCTGCGCCCCACGGCCTGGCGCTCTTCGCGCAGGTGGGCGCGCAGCCGCTCGAGCTGCACTTCGGTGATGTCGTGCGCCAGCTGGCGCATCATCCCGCCTTCGACGAGACGCCGCACCTGGAACACCTGGCGCGCCTCCTCGATGCTCGGCATCGCCACGAAGGCGCCGCGCGCGGGCTCGAGCGTCACGAGACGGTCGCGGCTGAGCCGGTTGAGCGCCTGCCGCACCACGGTGCGCGAGACCGAGAACACGTCGGCGATCTGTTGCTCGACGAGCTTGGTGCCGGGCATCAGGCGGCGCTCGACGATGGCGCTGGTGATGGACTCGACGATCTGGTCGGTGCTGCTGGGCGCAGCGCGCCCGGTGCGCGCGGGCTCGACCAGTTGCAGCGCGGGCGATGCTCTCTTGGGCAAGGCATTCTCCGGAGGACTCAATACAAAAGTGTATACACAATTGGTGGCGCAGGCAACCGCCTTGCGTCAGTCGATCCTCGTCGAAGCGACGGCGGAAATGCAGGGTTTACCCCTGGCGTGGCCGTGAACGGACGTGTATACACTTTGGTGTGGTCGCCGCGGGTACAGGCGCCTCCCGCAGGTTCCACGGGGACTCGGGAAGGCTTCTGACGGACGCGACCCTTGCGCCCTCACAGAACCCGCCGTGGTGAGGCGACGATGCGGTTTGCGCATGGTCGCCTGACGTTGCCGGCGGCCGCCTGGAGGTGAATGCATGGATGCCTACCTGCTCGACTGGGTGAACCTCATCCTGCGTTGGGCCCACGTGATCACGGCCATCGCGTGGATCGGCTCGTCGTTCTACTTCGTCATGCTGGACAACAGCCTGTCCAAGCCTGAGAGCGACGAGCTGAAGAACAAGGGCGTTGATGGGGAGATGTGGGCTGTCCACGGAGGCGGCTTCTACCACTCCAACAAGTACATGGTGGCGCCGCGGTGGCGGCCGTTGCCGGAGAACTTGCATTGGTCGTACTGGGAGAGCTACTCCACGTGGCTCACGGGCTTTGCCCTGTTCACGGCCCTGTACCTCTTCAACGCCGGAAGCTTCCTGGTCGACAAGAGCGTCTACGCCTGGTCGCCAGGCGCCGCGATCGCCGGCTCGCTTGGCTTCCTCGTGGCCTTCTGGGTCGTGTACGACCTGATCTGCCGCACGCTGGGGCAGCGCAGGAACGGCGACCTGATCGTGGGCGCCAGCGTGCTGGCCTTCGTCGTGTTTGCCTCCTGGCTGGCGTGCCAGCTCTTCGCCGGTCGGGCCGCCTTTCTGTTGGTGGGCGCGATGCTCGCCACCGCAATGAGCGCCAACGTCTTTTTCTGGATCATTCCCGGGCAGCGCAAGGTGATCGCACAGCTGCGCGCCGGCCAGAGTCCGGACCCGATCCACGGCCAGCGCGGCAAGCAGCGCAGCGTGCACAACACCTACTTCACGCTGCCGGTGATCGTCGCGATGCTGTCCAACCACTATGGCTGGCTGTACCAGGGCCCGAACAACTGGCTCGTGCTGGTGCTGCTGATGCTGGCCGGTGCGCTGATCCGCCACAGCTTCGTCGCGCGGCACAAGGCACACGTGCTGGGCAAGCGGGCACCGTGGGAGTTTGCGGTCGTGGGCACGATCGTGCTGATCGGCCTCGCCATTTGGCTGGCTCCGCGCCCGCAGACCCCTGAGCAGGCCGCCAAGGCCCGTGCGTTGGCGGCCCAGCCGGCCGACTACGCGGCTGTACGGGCCGTCCTCGACCAGCGCTGCGTGATGTGCCATAACGCCCAAGTGCAGCAGAAGAACGTGGCGCTGCACGACCTCGAGTCGCTGCGCAAGCATGCGCTGAACGTCTACCAGCAGACCGTCGTGCTCAAGGCGATGCCGCTGAACAACGCCACCCAGATCACCGATGCTGAGCGCGAGCTGGTCAAGCGCTGGTATGAGTCGGGCGCGCCGCTGCAGTGAGCTCCGGGCGGTCCGCGCGATGCGACAGGCGCCTGCCGGCCCGTCAGCTGCGCGGCTCTAGCACGCCCGGTCCCACCAGTCTCCCTGCAGCTGCCCCTGCAGCCAGCGGATGAAGCGGGTGACTTTCGGCGGCACGAGCTTGGGCGAGGAAAACACGGCGTGTACCTCCTGGGTGGGCAGCCTGTGTTCATTGAGCACGGCCACGACGCGGCCTGATTCCAGCGACTCGCGCGCCACGTAGCGCGGCAGCACCGCAAGCCCGAAGCCCGCCTCGCAAGCCGCCAGCACGGTGCTCAGGTTGTTCGAGCGCAAGGGCCCCCGCACGGGTACCGACTGGCCGCTGCCGGAGGGTCCCTGGAAGTGCCAGCGTGCATCGCCCTGCACGCTGCTGTAGACGAGGCAGGGGTGCGTCGTGAGTTCGCCCGGCTCGCGGGGTTCGCCGTGCTGCGCGAGGTAGGCAGATGAGCCGACGAGCACCCATGGGTTGAGCCCGAGGTAGTTCGCGCCGAGCGACGAGTCGGCCAGCCTGCCCATGCGGATCGCCACATCCACCCCTTGCTCCACCAGGTTCACGTAGCGGTCGTCCAGGCCCAGGTCGATCTGCAGCGAGGCGTGCTCGCGCATGTAGCGCAACACCAGCGGCGCCAGCACGCGCCGGCCGAAGGCCACCGAGGTGTTCACGCGCAGGTTGCCCGCATCCACTGCCGCGCCGCCCGCGGCGAACTGTTCGGCGTCGACGAAATGGTGGGCCACCACCTTGCAGCGTTCGTAGTACTGCGCGCCGACTTCGGTGGGCGTGACGCCACGTGTCGTGCGGTGCAGCAGGCGCACCCCGAGTCGACGCTCGGCCTCCGCGACCGCCTTCGTCGCGGTGGGCTGGGTCATGCCCAGTTCCGCGGCGGCCTTGCTGAAGCTTCCAGTCTCGACGACCCGCATGAAGGCCAGCATCGTGGTGAACCTGTCCATCTCTAAAGTGTATACAGAATGATGAGCGAATTCCATACCGGAATAGCTCTTATGCAATCCCTTC
>JBDKFA010000254.1:0-14664 GCA_039798945.1 Pseudomonadota bacterium | reverse complement strand
ATCGCCTGGGTGGGCCAGACCGAGCAGCAGCTCAAGGCCTCCGGCCGCGCGTACAAGGCCGGTACCTTCCCCTTCATGGCGAACGGCCGTGCCCGCGCACTGGGCGACACCACGGGCATGGTGAAATTCCTGGCTGACGCAGCGAGCGACGAGATCCTGGGGGTGCATATCGTCGGACCGATGGCCTCGGAGCTGATCGCAGAGGCCGTGGTGGCGATGGAATTCCGTGCCAGTTCTGAGGACATCGCGCGCATCTGCCACGCCCACCCGTCGCTGAGCGAGGCGACCAAGGAGGCGGCGCTGGCAGTGGACAAGCGCACGCTGAACTTCTAGTGGGCGTACGTGCCGTCTACGAGGCCGCGCTGGCCGAGCGTGGCTTCCACAGCGATGCCGCCCAGCTGCGCGCGATCGATGCGCTCGAGCGCTGCGAGAACGAGTGGGCGGCCTACAAGAGCCGGCGCAGCAACGCGGTGACGCGCATGCTGGTGCGCCCGCCCATCCCGCGCGGCGTGTACATGTGGGGTGGCGTTGGCCGTGGCAAGAGCTTCCTGATGGACGTGTTCTTCCACAGCGTGCCCCTTCGTCGCAAGACCCGGCTGCATTTCCACGAGTTCATGCGTGAGGTGCACCGCGAGTTGCATGAACTCAAGGGCACCGTCAACCCCTTGCAGGAGCTCGGCCGGCGCATCGCCGCGCGTTTTCGGCTTATCTGTTTCGACGAGTTCCACGTCGCCGATGTCACCGACGCGATGATCCTGCATCGCCTGCTCGAGTCTCTCTTCGCGCACCGTGTGGGGATCGTGACCACATCGAATTTCCGACCTGACCAGCTCTACCCGAACGGACTGCACCGCGACCGCATCCTTCCGGCAATAGCCCTGCTCGAACAGGAGCTGGAGGTGGTCAACGTCGATGCGGGCCTGGACTACCGGCAGCGCGTGCTCGAGCACGTGCAGACCTACCACTGGCCCTTGGGGGACGAGGCCGAGGCGCATCTGGCCGAGGCGTTCTCCAGACTCGCCGACGCGCGCGAGGAGGAGCCGCTGCTGCTGATCGAGCAGCGCAAGCTGACCGCGAGGCGCCGGGCTGGCGGTGTCGTCTGGTTCGACTTCAAGGTGCTCTGCGGCGGGCCGCGCTCACACAGCGACTACCTGGAGATCGCCTCGCGGTTCCACACCGTGTTGCTCTCAGGCGTGCCCAGGATGCCTCCACGCCTGGCGAGCGAGGCGCGACGATTCACCTGGCTCGTGGACGTGCTCTATGACCGCCGGGTTCGCCTGATCCTGTCGGCTGAATGTGCGGCGGACGAGCTCTACATCGAGGGGCCGCTGGCTCACGAGTTCCCGCGCACGGTCTCGCGGCTTCAGGAGATGCAGTCTGCGACCTTCATGGCCGCCGGCCGCCGCGATGTCGACACGCGGCTGACCTGAACGCTGCTCAGAGAGCTTCGACCCGAACGACGGCCAGCGAGAGGTTGTCACCGCCGCCACGGGCGCGTTGGCGAGCGCGGGCCAGCAGGGTCTCGCAGGCTTCGCGCGGTTGCATCGCCTGTACGCATGCGCCGAGCTCACGGTCGCTGAAGTAGCCCCACAGGCCATCGCTGCCAGCCATGAGGGTGTCACCGATCGCCAGCTGCCCGATCTCGTGAATCGCCATCGGGGGGTCCTGTGTCCCGCCCAGGCAGCCGGTCAGCAGATTGGACTGCGGGTGGCTGCGCGCGGCCTCCTCGGTGAGCTTGCCTTGGTCGATCAGCTGCTGCACGAACGAGTGATCGAAGCTGCGCCAATGCAGCGCCGAGCCCTTGAAGTGGTGGACTCGGGAGTCCCCGGCGTGAACGGCCCAGCCGACCAGGCCAGGCAGGATCATGAACGCCGCCAGGGTGCTGTGGGGCTCTTCCTCGGAAGAGATGGCGGTGAGCTTGATCATGAGGTGCGACTCGGTGACGAGCTGGCTCAGCAGCTCTCGCGGGTCATCCGAGCCAGGCATGAAGCGTTCGAAGATCTGCTCGCACGTCAGGAGCACCTGGTCGGCCGCCTTGCGGCCCCCGCTCTTGCCCCCCATGCCGTCGGCCACGAGACCCAGCATGCAGGCTGGCACCCGTGGGTGCTGCAGGACCGCGACGCGATCCTGCTGGTAGGCGCGGTCCCCCTGGTGGGTGCCGGTGGCGGCGGACAAACGGAACTTTCTCGGCGGGGAGCTCATGGCTCGTCACTATAAACTCGTGATCCGCGACCTCCGCCGCCTCGCTGCAGTGGACGCTTGCCTGGCACACTGCCCTCGGTCGAAGCACTCTGGATGGATGACAACCTGCATTCGCCATCGCGCGAGCTGATCGAGTTGCGCATGGCGCACGCTGACCTGGACCGGCTCATCGATGCGGCCTCCGTCGGGAATGCGGTCGACGAGCTCAGCCTGCGACGCATGAAGAAGCGACGGCTGCAGCTGCGCGACCGGATCGCGCTGCTCGAGCGCTGGGCATCTCCTCCCGAAAGCGCCTGAGTCGTGTACAGCCTGGAGCAGGTCGCGCACGCGGCTCTCGGTCCCGGGGGGCTGGTGGCGGCCGCCGAACCGGGGTTCCGGCTGCGCGACGTGCAGCAGCAGATGGCGCGAGCCGTCGCAGCGGCAATCGACGCGCGCGAGGCCCTGGTGGTCGAAGCGGGAACCGGCGTGGGAAAGACCTTCGCCTATCTTGTCCCTGTGCTGTTGTCAGGCCGGCGGGCGATTGTCAGCACCGCCACGAAGAGCCTGCAGGACCAGCTCTTCCTGCGCGACCTGCCGCGGCTGATCGCGGCCCTGGTGCTGCCTACACGGGTAGCTCTGCTCAAGGGGCGGTCGAGCTACCTGTGTCCCTACCGTCTGGGCCAGGCCAGGGCGCGCGCCGACGCCACGGATGCACTTGTCCTGAGGCAGCTGTCCCAGGTGGAGAGCTGGGCTCGCAGCACGGTGTCGGGCGATCTGGCCGAGCTGCCGGCCCTCGAGGAGGGGGCGCCGGTCGTTCCGCTCGTGACCTCGACGCGTGAGAACTGCCTCGGAGCCGAGTGTCCGGAGCTCGCGCGCTGCCCCGTGATGCGTGCGAGGCGTGAGGCCCTTGCGGCCGACGTGGTCGTGGTGAACCACCACCTGTACTTCGCCGACGTGATGCTGCGCGACACGGGCGTGGCTGAGCTGCTGCCGAGCGTGGATGTGGCGGTGTTCGACGAGGCCCACCAGCTGGTCGACGCCGGCCTCGGGTTCCTCGGCACCAGGTTGGGCACGGGGCAACTGGTCGATCTCTCACGCGACCTCTGGGCGGCCGGCCAGAGGGCTGCTCCGGGGCTGCGGCCGTGGGCCGAACTCGCTGCTGCGCTGGAGCGGGCGGGGCGCGATCTGGCGCTTGCGGCGGCGGGACCCGCCGGCGCTCGGCTGCCCTGGCGTGAGGTCGCCGATCGCCCGGCTTGGCGCGTGGCGATCGAGCGCGTGCAAGCGGCTGCGCAGGCGATTGCCATCGCGCTGGAGGCGGTGCTGCCGGTCGACCCGGAGTTCCGCCGGCTCGACGAGCGCGTGGCCGCGGCGCAGGCCGCCTGCAGTGGCTTTCTCGAGGACGAGGCACCTGGCCGGGTACGGTGGGTCGAGGTGGGCACGCACGCCGCGCGCCTCGTGGAGTCGCCACTGGATATCGCGGCGGCCCTGGCTGAGCAGCGCGACGCCGCGCGTCGGGCTTGGGTCTTCACCTCGGCCACGCTGGGCGATGACGAGGCGCTGAGCTGGTTCGTGTCCCGAACCGGCCTGGCCGACGCCCGTGTGCTGCGCGTGGGCAGTCCCTTCGACTACGGGCTGCAGGCGCGGCTGTGGGTGCCGGCGCCCTTTCCCCGGCCCACGGCTCCGGAGCACTCCGCGCACGTTGCGGAACTGGCGACTCACTGCGCCCGCGTGCTCGGGGGCCGCACCTTCGTACTCACCACCACCTTGCGCGTCCTGCCCGTGATGGCCGGCTTGGCACGCGAGGCGCTGCGTGCCGCACACCCGCCTGTCGAGGTGCTGGTCCAGGGCGAGGCCCCGCGAAGGGCCCTCTTGCAGCGGTTCGGTGACGGCCGGGGGCGGATGCTCTTCGGTTCCCAGAGTTTCTGGGAAGGTATCGACGTGCCGGGGGACGCGCTGCAATGCGTGCTCATCGACAAGCTGCCGTTCCCGCCCCCGAACGATCCGTTGGTCGAAGCGCGAGGCCACCAGGCTCGCGTGCGTGGAGGTGACCCCTTTCAGGATGTCTTTGTCGCCGAGACGGCGATAGCCCTGAAACAAGGAGCCGGGCGCCTGATCCGCACCGAAGCCGATACCGGGCTGCTGATCGTGTGCGATCCCCGGCTGGGCAGCATGCCTTATGGGCGCCGGCTGTTGGCTGCCCTGCCTCCGATGCAGCGGATCGCCCAGGCGGCGCAGGCCGAAGCGTGGCTGGCGTGGCTCGCTTCTCGTCACGCTGACGAGTGAAGCTCCATTCCGACCGTGGTGCGGTCAGCTCCTCACCACGGGCGCCACCAGGGCCTGCGAGCCGCACCCTCGGCGGCACTTGCCAGAAAGCGGCTGTCCGGGAAGTTCGTTCGCAGCACACGTTGCGCCGCGTCGCGCAGGTCGTTCAAGCCCAGCCGGTCGTAGCTTTCCGCCATGATCGCCAGACCCTCTTCCGCCGCGGGCGCACGGTCGAATTCGGTGACGGCCTGGCGTGCCCGGTTGGCAGCTGCGAGGTACGCACCTCGACGCAGGTAGTAGCGCGCCACGCTGACCTCGTGTTCGGCCAGAGCGTTGACGATGTAGTCCATGCGCAGCCTCGCGTCCGGCGCATAGCGCGAGGCCGGGAACTGCGAGACGAGCTGGTTGAACGACTGCCAGGCGTCGCGCGAGGCACGCTGGTCGCGTTCGCTGATCGACTGCCCCGACAAACGGCCGAGCCAGCCGGTGGCGTCGTTGAAATTGATCATGCCGCGCAGGTAGAGCGCGTAGTCGAACGCCGGGCTGGACGGATGCAGCTTGATGAAGCGGTCGACAGTGGCCAGTGCTGTCGTGCGTTCGGTGGATTTCCACTGCGCGTAGGCGAGATCCAGCAGGGCCTGCTGGCCCAGCAGCGTGCCGCTGGCACGGGCATCAATCCTCTCGAGGGCCTTGATTGCGCGGTCCCAGGCACCGCCGTCGAGATCGGACTTGGCCTCTGCATACAATTTGTCGAGGTTCTCGGCCGCAGGCTCGGACGGCGTGCCGGGCATCAAGCTGCACCCGGCCGATACGGCGATGGCCGCCAACCAGGGCAGTGCCGCGATCAGCCGACCGACTGACGCACGCTTCACGCAGGGCGGGCCTCCGGGGCCTGGACGGAATTGGTACATCGCAACGATTATAGGGAGCAGGCATCCGGCGGCCTGGGCGAGACCGGCCCCGAGTCCGACGAGGGGGGCGTGGAGGCAGTTCCGGAAACCCGCGAAGCGATGGTTCGCGAGGACTGGCACGGCGAGCGCATCGACAAGTTGTTGACGCAGCTTGCTCCGGAGTTCTCGCGCAGCCATCTGCAACAACTCATCCAGCTCGGGCATGTGCGGGTGGCTGGGGTGCAGGAGAAGACGCCGTCGCGCCGGTTGCGTGCGGGTGACGCCTTGGCTGTCGACCTCGTGCCCACGGAGCAGTCACGCGCGTTCCGGCCGGAGGCGGTGGCCTTCGATATCGTCCACGAGGACGCGCACGTGCTGGTCATCGACAAGAGGGCAGGGCTGGTGGTGCATCCCGGTGCGGGCAACTGGTCGGGCACGCTCCTGAACGGGTTGCTGCACCGAGATCCGCGCTGCGCCGCGCTGCCGCGAGCGGGTATCGTGCACCGACTGGACAAGGACACATCCGGCCTGATGGTGGTGGCGCGCACGACACTCGCGTACACCGCGCTCGTGCGTGACATCGCGCGCCGCGACGTGCGCCGCGAGTATCTGGCGCTCGTGCACGGGGCGTGGGAGCGTCGCGAGACGGTGGAGGCGCCGATCGGTCGGGACCCCGCGGCGCGCATCCGGATGGCGGTGGTGCCGGGGGGGCGGCCGGCCCGCACGGACTTCGAGCCACTCTCGGTCGGGGCGGAGGTGAGTGCCGTGCGGTGTGTGTTGCACAGCGGCCGTACCCACCAGATCCGCGTGCACGCCGCGCACCTTCGGCACCCGCTCGTGGCCGACCCGCTCTACGGCGGCCGGTGCGCGCTGGGTCTTGCCCGCCAGGCCCTGCACGCGCATCGCCTCGCCTTCCAGCACCCGGCCTCGGGTCAGCGCCTGAGCTTCCAGGCCGCGCTGCCTCAGGACATGGCCTGCGCGTGGGCGGCGGCGGGCGGGCCTTAGAGGGTGTCGCCGCAGGGCCGCTGACCGGCTACAATCGGTGATTCACTGCTCCTGCTGAGGAAGGCCGTCCGCCTGGACGCCGGCTCATTGCCTGCCGCGCTGTGCGCCGGGGGTTCGCGCCCGCAGGCGGTTCCTCCGTGAAACGAGGCGTCGGGACTGCGGGCGCATCGGCGCGGGCAGCCCGCGCCGCTTGGCGTCCAGCCGCGAGCCGGCTATGCCACAAGGTTGTCGATGAACACTGCCGAGGCCAAGGTCGTCCTCGAGACTGCGCTGATTTGTGCCGCTGCGCCGCTGGGCATGCGGGAGCTGCGGCTGCTTTTCGAGGACACCCTGGACGCCGACATGATCAGGGCGTTGCTGGACGAGCTGGCGCGTGACTGGAGCGGGCGCGGCGTGGAGCTGGTGAGCCTGGCGGGTGGGTGGCGGTTCCAGAGCCGGCCGAACATGAAGATCTACCTCGAGCGCCTGAATCCGGAGAAGCCGCCCCGCTACTCCCGGGCGGTGCTCGAGACCCTCGCCATCATCGCCTACCGGCAGCCTGTGACCCGTGGGGACATCGAGGACATCAGAGGTGTCACCGTCACCACGCAAATCGTCAAGCAGCTCGAGGACCGTGGCTGGATCGAGAGCATCGGCTTTCGCGATTCGCCCGGGCGACCCGCCCTGTACGCGACGACGCGACAGTTCCTGGATGACCTGGGTCTGCGCAGCCTGGACGCGTTGCCGGCCCTGGAATCCCCCGCAGGATCCGTTGACGACCCCAATGGCCAGACCTTGTCGCCCGGGGCTGCTGGATTGCAGGCTGCGCTCGAGCTGACACCCGAACCTGCCGCTGAACCGACTCCCGACGCAACGCCCGAGGTGACGCCCGAGGCGACTCTCGATGCGGTGCAGCCAGGCGTGCTGCCTGCTCTTTCTTCCGAGCTTTCCTCCGAGCCGACCCTGGCTGAACCCTCCGCCCATGATGAACCCTGACGCCCCCGACACCCCCGATGCGCCCACCGGGCCCGCCGACAGCACAGCCGACGGCCCGGGGCGAAGCCCCGCGGCGAAGGGTCCTGCAGAGGCTGATGGCAGCGCCCGAAAGCCTCGGCGGCGACGGGAACCACGTGGCGCAGACCAGACCCTGCGAGCGTCGGCAACAGCCGAATCGTCCGGCGAAGGTGCTGCCACCGGATCGGCTGCACCTGACTCAGGGGAAGACATCGACGCGCCGCTTGCCTCGCGTACCGAGCAGGGCGAGGAGTCCGCTGGCGAGGGTCGGCGGCGGCGCCGCAATCGCCGGCGGGGGCGCCGCGGTGCGGCCGAGGCTCGCGAAGCCTCGGGCACCCATGAGCAGGCACCTGGACCCGCTGTCGGGTTGGTGTCGCTGTTGGACGGCGACCCGGCCGAGCGGTTCGCGGACGTGTTGTCCGGCGCCTTCGACGCCGACGAGCCGGTACTGCAGCAGGCCCCGTTGGCGCCCGATCACGGCCCCCCAGTGGGCGGCGATGCGAGCGAGGAGCAGCCTCAGGCTGCTGAGGTCATCGCGGGGCAGGCTGCGCCTGGGCACACGCAACCTGGGCAAGAGGAACCCGCGGAACCCGCCGCCACGCCACTCGTGCAGGAGCAGCCTGCACGACGCGTGCTCGAGCCCGAGGCCGACGCCCCGAAGTTGCACAAGCTGCTGGCCCAGTCCGGCCTCGGTTCGCGTCGCGACCTCGAGCAGATGATCGCGCAGGGTCGTGTGACGGTGAATGGCGAGCCCGCGCACACCGGGCAGCGCGTCACTCCTGGCGACAGGGTGGCCATCGACGGCAAGCCGGTGCGCCTGAGGTTCTCATCGGGGCCGGTACGCGTGTTGGCCTACCACAAGCCGGTCGGCGAGGTCGTCACCCACGATGACCCGCAGGCCCGGCCGACGGTGTTTCGCCGGCTTCCCCGGCTTGCGCAGGGAAAGTGGCAGTCGGTGGGCCGTCTGGACATCAACACGGAAGGCTTGTTGCTCTTCACCAATTCCGGGGACCTGGCGAACCGCCTGATGCACCCCCGCTTCGGTGTCGAGCGCGAATATGCCGTGCGTGTGTTGGGGCTGCTGTCCGACGAGGAGCGCCAGCGCCTGCTCGAGGGCGTGGAGATCGAGGGCCAGCGGGCAGCCTTCCTGCGCATCGACGACGGTGGCGGGGAAGGCGCGAACCACTGGTATCGCGTGGTGATCTCCGAGGGCCGCAACCGCGAGGTTCGCCGCCTGTTCGACGCGGTGGGCCATGCGGTGAGCCGGCTGATCAGAATCCGGTATGGCTCCGTGGTGCTGCCGCGGGGGTTGAAGCGTGGGGTCTGGGTGGACCTCGGCCCTGCGGATGTCAAGGCGTTGCGCGAGGTGACCGGCGCTGTGCGGACCGGTCCTGCGGACAACGAAGCGCGAGAGCGCCGAGGCGATGGTCGGCGCGGTCGCAATGCGCGGCGAGGCGGGCGCTCCGCCGACGGCCGGCCCGAGGGCGGAGCCCTGTCTGCGACGCCCTTTACGCCTGGCCGGGAGGGGCAGGATCGGGACGAGGACGACCATGTCGGTCCGATCCCGAATCCCCTCGTTCAAACCTACGACCGGCGCGCAGTGACCCAGTCGCGCAAGGTGCGCGAGTACGGCGACGATGGCCCGATTCCGAACCCGCTGATGCAGACCTACGACAAGCGCGCACTGCAGGCTGATCGTCAGCCGCGGCGCGAACTGGACGAGGAAGGCCCCATTCCCAACCCGCTGGTGCAGACCTTCGACCGGCGCCATGCCCAGGCTGGCCCGAAGCCCTCGGGGGCAGGGCGACGCAAGAAGCCCGGAAGGCCCGGTGCCCCTGCCAAGGCCGGCGAGCGCCAGCCCGATCCGATGCGCACCTCGGTGGGGTACATCGGAGCCGATGCCTTCCTGAAGAAGGGGCGCGGCGGCGCCAAGGGGCCGCGGCGCGGTGGCAAGCGCTGATCGCACCCGGGCCGCATTACCCGCTGGTCAGGCGCGACCCTTGCGGGGCGGAATAAAATCGCGGGTTGACCTCAATCTGAACAGGAGTCTTGTTTCATGGCTGTCGAGCGCACTCTTTCGATCATCAAGCCCGATGCAGTGGCGAAAAACGTCATCGGGCAGATCTACGGCCGCTTCGAGGCGGCAGGGCTGCGCATCGCCGCTGCACGCATGGTGTGGCTGTCGCAGGGTGAGGCGGAGGCCTTCTATGCGGTGCACAAGGCACGCCCCTTCTTTCAGGATCTCGTGAAGTTCATGATTTCCGGCCCCGTGATGGTGCAAGTGCTCGAAGGCGAGGGGGCGATCGTGCGCAACCGCGAACTCATGGGAGCGACCGACCCCCGCAAGGCGGACAAGGGAACCATCCGCGCCGACTTCGCCGACAGCATCGACGCCAACGCCGTTCACGGCTCGGACGGGCCGGAGACGGCTGCAGCCGAGATTGCCTTCTTCTTCCCTGGCCTGAACGTCTACAGCCGCTGACCTGGTCACGCCGCCATGGTCAACCTGCTCGACTTCGATCTCGAAGCGCTGGTGGCCTATTGCGGCGCCCTTGGCGAGAAGCGCTTTCGCGCGGTTCAGCTGCATCGCTGGATCCACCAGAAGGGCGAGGCCTCTTTCGACAACATGTCGGACCTCGCCCGCTCGCTGCGGGCCAAGCTCTCGGCAGCGGCTTGCGTGCGACCCCTCGAGCCCTTGTCCGAGCATGTCTCGGCCGACGGCACGGTGAAGTGGCTGTTCGATGTCGGGGCCGGCAACGCGGTGGAAACGGTCTTCATTCCGGAGACCGACCGCGGAACCCTGTGTGTCAGTTCGCAAGCCGGCTGCGCGATTGGCTGCCGCTTCTGCTCGACGGGCCATCAGGGCTTCAGCCGTAACCTGGGTACCGGCGAGATCGTGGCGCAGCTGTGGTTCGCCGAGCACCGCCTGCGGACACGGCTCGGGCTTCTGCCGGGCGAGCGGGCGATCGACAACGTGGTCATGATGGGAATGGGCGAGCCGCTGCAGAACTACGCGGCGCTCGTGCCAGCCCTGCGCACGATGCTCGACGACCACGGCTACGGTCTGTCTCGACGCCGGGTGACGGTGTCGACTTCGGGTGTCGTGCCGATGATCGACCGGCTCGCCGACGACTGCCCGGTGGCGCTTGCGGTGTCGCTGCATGCGCCCGACGATGCCCTGCGCGATGAACTGGTGCCCCTGAATCGGAAGTACCCGTTGCGTGAGCTGATGAGGGCCTGCCAGCGCTACCTGCGCGCCGCCCCGCGCGACTTCATCACGTTCGAGTACTGCATGCTCGACGGCGTGAACGACTCTCCCTCCCAGGCTGAGGCGTTGGTCAGGCTGGTGCGCGGGCAATCACCAGCGTCCGATGCGAAGGTGGCTTGCAAGTTGAACCTGATTCCCTTCAACCCGTTTCCCCAGTCGGGGTTGCGTCGGTCCACGGCCGAGCGGGTGCAGGCCTTCGCGCAGGTACTGGCCGATGCAGGGGTTGTCACCACGGTGCGCAAGACCCGCGGCGACGACATCGACGCGGCCTGCGGGCAACTCGCCGGGGAAGTGCAGGACCGCACCGGCGTTCAGGCGCGGCTGCGCCGCGTGCCGATCGCCGTGCACGCAGCGGCCGCGGGCGGGGCGCCGTGAGTCCTTACCCGTGCCGGCGCCGGTCCTCCTGGCGCGTGGCGAGGATACTGGCCGGACCCCTGGCGATGCTTCTGGCTGGTTGCGCGGGTGGGCCGCCAGGAGGGGTGGGCCAGGACCTGCCCACGCTCTCCGACCTCAGCGACACGGACAGGCTGGCCAGGGTTCGCCTCGAGCTGGCTTCGGCGTACTTTGCCCGAGGCCAGAATGCCGTTGCGCTCGACGAGGTCAAGCTCGCGCTGGCGGCACGACCGGACTTGCCCGAAGCCTTGAATCTGCGCGGCCTGGTCTACGCCGCCATGGACGAGGGCAGGCTTGCCGAGGAAAGCTTCCGCCGGGCCCAGCAGCTCGCCCCTCGAGACGTGGACGTGCTGCACAACTACGGCTGGTTCCTGTGCAACCAGTCGCGGTTCGCGCAGGCCGAGGCGCTCTTCTCCCAGGTTCTGGCCCTGCCCGCCGGACGCGAGGCCACGCGCACGAGGCTTGCGCGCGGGGTGTGCTTTGCACGCGCGGGGCAACTGGAGCAGGCGGAGGCCGTGCTCAGCGGCCTGTACGAGGCAGATCCGTCCAACCTGACTGCAGCGCTGAACCTGGCCGATGTGCTGTTGCGCCGAGGCGAGCTGGACCGGGCCCGCTTCTATCTGCGACGCGTGCACGCCCAGCCGGAGCAGGCCAGTGCGCAGTCGCTGTGGCTGGCGGCTCGAGTCGAGCACCGCAGCGGCAACCCGGCTGCCCGCGAGCGCCTGGGGCAGGAACTCGGCCGGCGCTTCCCGCAGTCGCGCGAGGCGCTGCTGTGGGAGAAGGGACGCTTCGATGAGTGAGGACCCGGTGCCGGCGGCATCGCCCGATTCCCCGTCGGCGGGAACGTTGCTGCGAGAGGCCAGGCAGGCGCGCGGCCTGCATGTCGCTGCGCTGGCGGCTTCCTTGAAGGTTTCTCCTGCGCGTCTGGAGACGATCGAACAGGATCGCTGGCACGAACTGCCCGACCTTGCGTATGCACGGGCGCTCGCGCACACGGTGAGCCGTGCGCTGGGCATCGATCCCGAACCGGTGCTCCGCGCGCTGCCGCAGGCGCAGCAACCCCGTCTGGAGAAGATCGACGAAGGGCTGGACCAGCCCTTTCGCGAGGGCTCGTCGGCCAGGTGGCGGACGTGGCCATGGCCACGCGTGCTGGTCGTGCTCGCCGTGATGGTCGGGTTACTGGGGGCAGTCTGGTGGGGCAGCCAGTTCGGGCTGGGAATGCCTGCCGAGGCGCCTGTGCGGGTCGGTGACACGACAGCTCCGGCGGCGGTGCCCGTGCCGCCCGCCCCGCCGCGGGGTGCGGCCTCCTCCCCGGTTCCGACCATGGCCGAGGTGGCCGCAGCCCGCTTGCGTGTGAGTGCCAGCCGTGCGTCATGGGTCGAGGTGCTCGACGGGCAGGGCAAGCCGCTGCTGTCTCGGGTGATCACCGATGGCGAGGTGATCGAGCTGCCTTTCGTGCCGCCGATGAGCTTGACGGCGGGTAACGCCGCAGCGACGACCGTGTGGCTGGATGGCCGGCCGGTCGACCTGTCGGCAGCCACGCGGGAGAATGTTGCCCGGATTGACTTGCGCTGAGCGCTGATCGGAGCTGACCACCATGACCGGTTCCCCGTCCTTCATTCCGCCGGCCGCGCCGGCGCCCCGGCGTGCACGGCAGGTGCCAGTCGTCTGGGGTTCGCGTGTCGTGACGATCGGCGGCGACGCCCCGGTCCGGGTGCAGTCCATGACGAACACCGACACGGTGGACGTGATCGAAACCGCCATCCAGGTCAAGGAACTGGCCGTGGCCGGGTCCGAGATCGTGCGCATCACGGTCAACACGCCGGAAGCTGCTCAAGCCGTGCCGCACATTCGCGATCAGCTCGACCGCATGGGCATCGATGTGCCGTTGGTCGGGGACTTCCACTACAACGGCCACACGCTGCTCACGCAGTTCCCGGACTGCGCTCGCGCGCTCAGCAAGTACCGCATCAACCCGGGCAACGTCGGCAAGGGTCGCAAGCGCGACATGCAGTTTGCCCAAATGATCGAGGCCGCCATGCGCCACGACCGGCCGGTGCGCATCGGTGTGAACTGGGGCAGCCTCGATCAGGAACTCCTGGCTGCGATGATGGACGAAAATGCCTCGCGTGCGCAGCCTTGGGATGCGAAGCAGGTGATGTACCAGGCGCTCGTTCAGTCGGCGCTCCATTCCGCCGAGGAGGCCCGCGCGCTCGGCCTCGGGGCCGACCGCATCATCCTCAGTTGCAAGGTCAGCGGTGTCCAGGACCTGATCACGGTCTATCGCGAGCTCGCGCGGCGCTGCGACTACCCGTTGCACCTCGGCCTCACCGAGGCTGGCATGGGCACGAAGGGAACCGTGGCGTCGGCGAGCGCCTTGTCGGTGCTGTTGCAGGAAGGCATCGGAGACACGATCCGTGTCAGCCTGACCCCGCAGCCGGGCGAGTCGCGCACGCAGGAGGTTGTCGTCGCCCTCGAGATCCTGCAGGCACTCGGCCTGCGCACCTTCAACCCGAGCGTCACGGCTTGTCCCGGCTGTGGCCGCACGACGAGCACCACCTTCCAGGAACTGGCCAAGCAGATCGACGACCACCTGCGCGCGATGATGCCGGTTTGGAGGTCGCGCTACCCTGGCGTGGAGACCTTGAGGGTGGCCGTGATGGGGTGCATCGTCAACGGGCCCGGCGAGAGCAAGCACGCCGACATCGGAATCAGCCTGCCTGGCACAGGCGAGGCACCGGCGGCCCCGGTGTTCATCGACGGCGAGAAGGCCATGACTCTGCGTGGTGAAGGCATCGCCACCGAGTTCCACCAGATCGTCGAGCGTTACATCGAGCGTCGTTTCGGCGAGACGGCCGGTGCCTGAGCACCGAACGCCCACCGCCTGGCGCGCTCCCCCGCACTGCCTGCTCGTACCCATCGCTCCCACACCATGTCCGAATTGAAGGGCCCTGCGGCCCCCGCGAAGGCCGCCTTGCGTGCGGTCAAGGGAATGAACGATCTCCTGCCGCCGGCTTCGCGGCAGTGGGAGTGGTTCGAGGATGCCGTCCGTCGCGTCATGGATCTGTACGGCTACCGGCAGGTGCGTACGCCGATCGTCGAGCCCACGGCGCTGTTCGTGCGTGGCCTGGGGGAGGTGACCGACATCGTCGAGAAGGAGATGTACTCCTTCATCGACTCCCTGAACGGCGATGCACTGACCCTGAGACCCGAGAACACGGCCGGCGTGGTCCGTGCCGCCATCGAGCACAACCTGCTCTACGACGGGGGGAAGCGGCTCTTCTACGTCGGCCCGATGTTTCGACACGAGCGTCCCCAGCGCGGCCGGTACCGGCAGTTCCACCAGGTCGGTGTCGAGGCACTCGGCTTTCCTGGTGCCGAGCTGGACGCCGAGGTCATCCTCCTCGTGCGCGCACTGTGGCGGGAACTGGGCCTCGAGGGTGTGCAGCTGCAGCTCAACAGCCTGGGCCAGCTGCACGAGAGGCAGGCTCATCGCGCCGCCCTGATCGCACACTTCGAGCGCCACCAGGATGCACTCGATGCCGATGCGCGCCGGCGGCTTCACACCAATCCGCTGCGCATCCTGGACACCAAGAACCCGGCGCTGCAGGAACTGGTTGCCGGCGCGCCGCAGATCACGGCATACCTGGGCGCGGCCTCGCGCGCGCACTT
>JBDKFA010000253.1:0-4188 GCA_039798945.1 Pseudomonadota bacterium | reverse complement strand
CTCCCACAGCATGGTGGCCGTGTAGACCCGCGCGAACGGGTTGCCCTCCACCGCGATGCCGGCCACGTGCGTGCCGTGGGTGTACAGGCTCGCGAGGCCCAGGTCTTCCTGGAAGCTCTTCACCTGGGCGGGGTCGAGAGTGGCCACCGCCTGCTTGAGCCGCCGGGCGTCTTCCGTGTCGAGCCCGGCCTGAAGGTCCATCGAGCCCTTGACCAACTGCTTGAGCACGGGCCAGCGGGCGGAGGCCTCGCCCAGCGGGCGCAGCAGGTCGGTGGCCGGACGGGACTCGCGGTCGAAGGCGATGCCCTTGCCTGGTGTGGCCTTGAACAAGGACAGGTCCACCCCGGAATCCCAGATGCCGATGCCGACTTCGCTCGCCCGGGCCGTGGGGGCGATGGCGAACAGACGCGGCGTCCATACATCGGGCTTGGCTGGCGCGGCCTTGGCCTGTGCGTCGATCACCGCCTGCAGGCCAGCCACCACGGCGCCCTTGAGCGGCGCCACCTGCTCGTTTTGCAGCCGCGCGCCGACGATGGAGCCCACCAGCCCCTCGGGCACCGTCATCTGCATGTTGCGCGCCATCACGTCCACCTGCTGCTCGAAGGCGGGCTTGGTCAGCGCCGGGTTCATCAGCTCCATCTGCGCCTTCAAGGCCTTGACGCCGTCGCTCACGTCGGCCCAGTTCATCGCGCCATAGCGCCGCTGCACTTCGGCCTGCACCCAGGCCGCGTCACGCTTGCCCAGCTGCTGATCCGCTAGGATCGTGGCCAGGGTGCCCGTGGTCGCGCGCGGGCCGGGCTTGTCCTGCAGCGCCTTCAGGCGCTCCACGAGTGCCGGCACCGCGGCCCAGTCTCCCTTGAACTGCGCCAGCGTGAGCAGCGAGCCGTAGTAGCTGCGCAGCGTAGCGGCGTCCTGGATGTCGTACTTCTGCAGGTCCTCGCGCAGGTTCTTCTCCAGCGCGTCGGCCAGGGCCCGCACCTCGGCGCGCGGGGCGTCCAGGTACTGGCTGGGCAGCTTGTCGAGCTTGACGGTGCGCCGGGGGAGCTGATCGGCGGAGGTGATGACTTGGCGCGCAGCAGGGTGGGCCGCCGTGCCTGAAGTGCCTGAAGTGCCGGAAGTGCCTGAAGGGGCTGCCTGGGCCATGGCGAGGTCGGCCGTGATGCAGCCGATCATCAGTGCGGCGGCGGTGCTCAGGGCGTGCAGGGCGAGGTGCTTCATGGGGTGGGAGTCGGTAGGGGTGAGGAAGGGGTGTCGGGGTGGATGGCGCCCGTTCATCGTGCGGGTGGTGGCATGCCGCTGCCACGCGTGTGCGATGAACGGCGAATTGGGGGGGATGAACGGGCGCTCGTGCGAACACGCCAGCGCCCAGGCAGGGGCGCACATCAGGCCGTCTCGTCGCCCGGCTCGTTGGGCAGCTGCCAGGCCAGCACCATGGCCGGCAGGCTCGCCAGGCACAGCAGGCACGACCACGCCATGCCCTTCCAGAAGCCGTCCGCGACCTGCACATGCAGAAGACCTCCCGGGGTGACGGCGGACAGGATCACGCCGTAGACGACGACCAGCATGCACAGGGCGCGATAGGCCACCGTGTGGGCGGCATTGCGCAAGGCGAGCTGCCGCTCGTCCAGGAGTTCATCGGGCGCGTCCGAGACCAGCCGCACCGCCGTGCGCAGCCGGAAGTACAGCACCAGGCCCAGCACCAGCAACAGGGTTTCCGAATAGGTTCTGACCTTGTCCTGGGCGATGAAGGCCGTGACCACCAGCGCCGCCATCACCAGTGCCTGGGCCAGCACCAGCAGGCGCCTGGGGCCCTGGTCGCGCAGGCGTGACGGCCGCCGGTCGGCCAGCGACTGCTCCACCTCGCGCCGGCTCACGCCCTCGAGCCAGTAGAAGCGATTCCTGGGTTTGTCTTTCATCTGGGTCATGTCAACGCTCCGCATCGAAGGGACGCACCGAAAACAGCTCCTGCACGCTCGGGCCCAGCGTCTCGGCCAGGCGCAGCGCAAGCGCCAGGCTCGGGCTGTACTCGCCGCGCTCCAGGTAGCCGATGGTCTGGTAGTGCACCCCCACCGCATCGGCCAGCTCCTGGCGCGACAGGGCGCGCGCCAGCCGCGCCTGCTCGATGCGGTTGAAGAGGGGCTCTTCCTTCTGTCGTCCCATGGGGTGATCGCTTCTCGCTACGGCGTGCAGGTTACATAGTATTGATACAACATTTAGTATGAATGCTACATAGCATTCATGCAACATCCGTGCGGTTGACCCTGCGCGGCCGGTGGGTTTGCCGGGTGGCCCTGCGCGGTTCCCGCGCCGTCCACGATCAGGCAGCGCAAGTGGCCGCGCGCCACACGGGAGCTGGGCGAACTTTGGCCCGCGGCGGGCGAAGGCTGCCCGCGCGGCTGCGACAATCCGCTCCGAGGAATCTCGCCATGCCCACCTACAAGACCCTCGAAGACGTCATCGGCTCCACCCCGCTCGTGCGCCTGCAGCGCCTGGGTGCCGACACCTGCCGTGCGCGCGGCAACGTGATCCTCGGCAAGCTCGAGGGCAACAACCCCGCCGGCTCGGTGAAGGACCGCCCGGCCATGAGCATGATCCGCCGCGCCGAGGAGCGCGGCGACATCCGCCCGGGCGACACGCTGATCGAGGCCACCTCGGGCAACACCGGCATCGCGCTGGCGATGGCAGCGGCCATCCGCGGCTACCGCATGGTGCTGATCATGCCGGAGGACCTCTCCATCGAGCGCGCGCAGACCATGCGCGCCTTCGGCGCCGAGCTCATCCTCACGCCCAAGGGCGCCGGCATGGAAGGCGCGCGCGACCTCGCCGAGCAGATGCAGCGCGAAGGCAAGGGCCTCGTGCTCGACCAGTTCGCCAACGCCGACAACCCGCGCGTCCACTACGAGACCACGGGCCCGGAGATCTGGGCCGACACCGACGGGCAGGTGACGCACTTCGTGAGCGCGATGGGCACCACCGGCACGATCACCGGCGTCTCGCGCTTCCTCAAGGAGAAGAACCCGGCGGTGCGCATCGTCGGCGCGCAGCCGAGCGAAGGCTCGCGCATCCCGGGCATCCGCAAGTGGCCCGAGGCCTACCTGCCGAAGATCTACGACCCGAAGGCGGTGGACGAACTCGTCTACGTCTCGCAGGCCGACGCCGAGGACATGGTCCGGCGCCTGGCGCGCGAGGAGGGCATCTTCGCCGGCATCTCGGCGGCCGGCGCCTGCTGGGTGGCGCTGGAACTGGCCAAGCGGGTCGAGCACGCCACCATCGTCTTCATCGTCTGCGACCGCGGCGACCGGTATCTCTCCACAGGCGTGTTCCCCGCCTGATCCGGGCGGCGCGCGGCCGACGTCGACCGCACTGCCCGCCGCGCCCCTGCCGGCCGCCACGACCCCAAGCCCCGAGGCCCGACATGCGCTACGAGACCCGCTTTTGCACCCACTGCGCCACCGCGCTCGAGCGGCGCGCTGAGCTCGAAGACGGCGGCATGAAGGAGCGCCTGCGCTGCCCGGCCTGCGGCTGGACGCACTGGAACAACCCGACGCCTGTGCTCGCCGCCATCGTCGAGTGCGCCGACCGCGGCGGGCGCGTGCTGCTCGCCCGCAACGCCGCCTGGACGCACCGTTTCTTCGCCCTCATCACCGGCTTCATGGAAGCGGGCGAGACCCCCGAAGCCGGCATCGCGCGCGAGGTGGCCGAGGAAACTGGCCTCACCGTCGAGTCGCTCGCCCTCGTGGGCGTCTACGACTTCCAGCGCATGAACCAGGTCATCATCGCCTACCACGCCACCGCGCGCGGCGAGATACGCCTCTCCCCCGAACTCGCCGAGTTCAAGCTCTTCGAGCCCCACGAACTGCGCTGCTGGCGTGCGGGCACTGGCTATGCGCTGGCCGACTGGTTGCGATCGAAGGGGCACGAGCCTGTTTTCGTGGAGCTGCCGCCTCGGCCGCAGGCGGCGGACTGACCGCTACCTCCGCAAGACGCGCGGGGTGGGCATCCCCTCCGCGAAGTAAAGGAGGAGGGCTGGGCGCAGCCCAGACCGGGGGACATGAGCGGAGGGGGTTGCCCCGCCCCGGCGGCTCGCAAGGTACTCGAGCGTCACATTTGAGAGAAGGACCCGACATGCCCCTCGACAAACCCTACCTCGACGTCCCCGGCACCACGATCTTCGACGCCGAACAGTCC
>JBDKFA010000252.1:0-4978 GCA_039798945.1 Pseudomonadota bacterium | reverse complement strand
TGGTCGCCAGCCGGTTTCCGGTCCGCCTGCCGAGAACCAAGCTCGCTTTCTCGGGATCCGATGCCTTCCTGTTCGCCACACTGGGTCTGGTCGGCCCCGCTCCGGCTATTCTTCTGGCCGCGCTGGATTCGGCGCTCACGAGCGCTCGCAGTTCAACCCGGTTGACGAGCCGCCTGTTCAGCCCGGGTAGCGCCTCCGTCGGAATGGCCGTGGCGGCCGCGTGCCAGGTGGGCGTGCAGCACGTTCTGGTCCTGCGGGGTATCGACGAGCAAGCTGCAGGGTTTGTCGGGTTGGGCGTATCCGGATTCGTCCACTACGCGGTGAACACCGGCTTGCAGCATCTGCTGATTTCGGTCAAGCGAGGACAGTCGCCAAGCCTGCGTCGCCTGTTGCTCGAAACCGGTTGGGCAGGAGGCGTCTCGACCCTTTCGGCTTTCATCGGCGGCTTGATCGTCTACACGACTGGTCGGTTTGGAACCGAGGCCATCCTGGCCGCCGCGGTCGCGAGTCTGGGCGCGCTCCTGCTGGTCCATTTCTCGTTCAAGCACATCGACGGCGAGTTCACATCCCAGGAAGCCAAGCTCGTCGAGGCTCAGGAAGAGGCGCGCATCAACCAGCAGCGCTTCACCGCTGCCTTCACCAATGCAGCTGGAGGCTTGGCGATCTCCGCCGGCAATGGCCGCATGCTCAGGGTCAACCGGGCCCTGTGCGATCTGCTGCGCAGGGAAGAACAGGAACTCGTGGGCTCCCCCTTCCTGGATGTCGTCTCGCCCGAGGACCGTTCCCGCATCGAGGGGCTCCTCGTCACGGCTGTGAGCAGGCCCGACGACACCGTCTCCACCGAAGTCCGCCTGCTGCGGGCCGACGGCGAAGTCTGGGTCTCCTTGCACGCCAGCCCCTTCGAGGACCCCGGCGCCTCCGGCATCGGCCTGATCTACCAGGTGCACGACATCACCGAGCGCCGTGAAGCCCAGGCTCAGTTGCAGTATGCGGCGTACCACGACGGGCTCACCGACCTGCCGAACCGACTGGCCTTCATGAGCCGGCTCGAGGATGCGATCGCGCGCAGCGTCACCGACCAGCGGTCGCGCTTCGCGGTGCTATTGCTGGACCTGGACCGCTTCAAGATGGTCAACGACAGCCTTGGGCATGCCGCGGGCAACGAGCTGCTGATGGAGATCGGCAGGCGGCTCAGGCGAAGCGTGCGCCCGCACGACCGCGTCGCGCGGCTCGGTGGCGACGAGTTCGCGGTGCTGTTCGACGGCGTGGGCTCCCAGGACGAGGCCATGCGTCTGGCCCGAAGGGTGAGCGACACGTTGAACGAACCCGTGCAGATGTCTGGTACCGAATTCTCGGTGCAGGCCAGCATCGGCCTGACCCTCAGCGACCTCGGGCACCGCAACGCCGACGAGATGATCCGCGACGCGGACATTGCGATGTACGACGCCAAGGGCCGCGGCCGCGGCCGGATCTCGGTGTTCGACACCTCGATGCACGAGTACGTGGCCAACCGGCTGCACATGGAGGCCGAGCTGCGCAAGGCCATCGGTGCCGGCCAGATCACGCTGGCCTACCAGCCGATCTTCGAGCTCGAGACGCGGCGGCTCCTCGGCTTCGAGGCGTTGTCGCGCTGGCGCCACCCGGAAATGGGGCAGGTGGAGGTGCCCACCTTCATCGCGCTGGCCGAGGAGTCGGGCTTCATCGCCCAGCTCACGCCCTGGGTGATCGAGGTGGCGGCGCTGCAGATGGCCCGCTGGCAGCGCGTGCTGCCCCACGGTGAGCGGCTGAAGATGCACGTGAATGTGTCGGCGCGAGACCTCGGGCTGCCGGGCTTCACGACCTCGGTAGCCACCGCGTTGGCGCGCGCACGCCTGTCAGGCCATGCGCTGACGCTCGAGATCACCGAGACGTCGCTGATGCAGAGCGTCGAGCACGCCTTGCCGGTGATGGAGGCCTTGCGCCGCATCGGCGTGGGCTTCTCGATCGACGACTTCGGCACCGGGTACTCGTCGCTGTCGTACCTGAGCACGCTGCCCATCGACAGCCTGAAGATCGACCGTTCCTTCGTGATCGGCATGGACCGCGGGCCGCAGAACGTGGAGATCGTGCGCGCCATCCAGCGCCTCGGCCAGACGCTGCACATGCACGTGATCGCCGAAGGCGTGGAAACCCACGAACACCTGGCGGCACTGCGCGAAATCGGTGTCGAGGCGGGGCAGGGCTACCTGTTCTCCCGGCCATTGCCGTCCGCCGAGGCCCTCGCGCACCTGCAGCCTCAGGCCCAGGCCTGAACGCCCCACCCTGAGGCGCCCGGCCGCACGCCGGGAGACGCGGACCGCACGAACCGGCCGCGGGCGTGAACTGGGTCACGCGCGAGCGCAGTCTTCCGCGTCAGGAAGCGTTCAACTGCCTGGGCTTTGGCTGATCATCCGCCCACCTGATCTCGGGGGATAGCCCCTTGGACGAAGCGAGCGCCATGGAATCCAGCCGAACCCTCACTCGAATCCCGCTGACGGCAATCCGTCTGGTCGCCGTGGCCGCCACCCTCGTGACGGGCGCTGTCGGCCTGCACGCCCAAGGAAGCGGAAACGGTGCAGTGCCCGCCATTCCGCCGGCCAACAGCGCGGAAATCAAGATGTCGGCCGATCTTCGTCCGGTCAACCGCGGGGGCGACCCGCCTGCGTCGGTCGGCGTGCCCGACCAGAGCTGGATGATGCGGGCCAACGGGCTCACCTACGTGAAGGCGATCGTCTGGGCCGTTGACCCTGCCGACCCGACCCTGGCCGGCCTCCGCGCGTGGATCACCGATGCGAAGCTGCCGGCAGCCCAGCGCGGCTCCGTCCAGTACCGCTACGTGTCCTTCCCGGCGTTGTCGGTGGTGATCCCGACGAGCCGGCTCGCCGGCCTGACCCAATACAAGGGTGTCAAGAACGTTATCCCGAACCGCCTGGCCCAGCGCAGCCAGCTGCGCTACGAGTCGCTGGCCCGCACGACGGGGCGGGCCGATGCGAACCTCGCCAATTCCGGGAACACCGGCTTGACGGGCAATGGAGTCGGCATCGCCGTGCTGGACTCCGGTATCGATTTCCGGCACAGCAGCTTCAAGGACTTCAGCAACACCAGTACCGGCAGGAAGGTGGCGGGGAGGGTCGACTTCGTCGAACTGCGCAAGACGCTCTACCCGGACCACTGGGCGCTGGGTGTGGACAAGTCCGAGCTGGCGCGGCAGGTGATCGACATCATGCCCCCGCAGAATGCCACCGCGACCGACCTGAACCAGCCGACGCGCCTGGCGCCGATGAACTGGTCCACCAAGCCGAGGAACCCCGACCCCTACGGGCATGGCACCCACGTGGCTGCCGCTGCGGCGGGCATGGGCGTGCAGACCAATGTGCTGTCGGCCGGTCTGGCCACCGGCTCGCGCCTGTACGACGTGCGCGTGCTCGATGAACTCGGCCGCGGGCAGCTCGGCGACGTGATGGCCGGCATCGACTGGGTGATCCAGCGCGCTCGCCATACCTCCTTCAACATCCGCGTGATGAACCTGAGCCTCGGGATGAGCTCGGTCGATTCGTACCTGGTCGATCCGCTCGCCCGTGCTTCCCGCGCGGCGGTGGCGACCGGCATCACGGTGGTGGCGGCAGCCGGCAACGTGGGCAAGAGCGCGGACGGCCAGCCCCTGTACGGCACCGTGATGTCGCCCGCGCACGACCCCTCGGTGATCGCCGTGGGGGCGGTCAACATGCAGAAGACCGCCAAGCGCGACGACGACACGATCGCGACCTTCAGCTCCAAGGGGCCTACGCGCGGACGCCTCTACCTGACCGCTACCACCAGCGCCGCACCGGCGAAGGGCTGGGTGGACAACATCTTCAAGCCCGACCTCGTCGCGCCTGGCAACCGCGTGGTGACTGCTCTCGGGTCCGACATCTCGGACGTGCCGACTGGCTGGAACTACCTGGCCAAGGCCCATCCCTCGCTGCCCGCGGAGGCGCAGAGCCAGGGGGCGACTCAGGTCTCACCCAAGGAGCTGATGGAACTGAGCGGCACCTCGGTGGCGGCACCGGTGGTGTCGGGCGCGGTGGCGCTGATGCTGGAGGCCAACCCGGGCCTGACCCCGCCGCTGATCAAGGCGATCCTGCAGTACACCGCCACGCCGACCAGGAACGAGAACCTGATGCAGCAAGGCACGGGCGAGCTCAACGTGCACGGCGCGCTGGCGATGGCGCGTGCGCTGCGCACCGACCTGCGCGCGGCGATCGAGTCGGGGTCGATCCGGGCTGGCGACTCGATGCTCGCCTCGCGGTCCACGGTGCTGCCGGCTCCGAGTTCGACGATCGCCGGCGTCCTGCAGGCCTGGAGCCGTCTGGCGGTGGTCGGGGGGTCGCACCTGGTGCGCGGTGATGCGTTGTTCACGCGTTACCAGCCCGCCTGGGATCACCGCCTGACCTGGGTGCGCCGGTCGCTGACGCGGGAGACCGTGACCTGGCGTGGTGCCAACGCCGCGCTTGGCATCACCGCCTCGACCGTGCCCTTGAGCATGCAGTCCTCCCACGGCAGGAACATCACGCTGATCGGCAGCGGCGTCAGGGTGCTCGACAAGATGCGCGACGTCTTGGGAGGGGCCCAGAAGATGCTGATGGGCACCCCCGTTCCCATGTTGGTGTCGATGGCCAACAACGGGGTGGGGGCGACGCTCGGTACCGGCATGGGCTTCAAGTCGGATGGCATGTATTTCGCCGATGCGCAGAACCTGGCCCAAGGCGTGGTGCTCAGCGAAGGCGTGGTGCTCAGCGAAGGCGTGGTGCTCAGCGAAGGCGTGGTGCTCAGCGAGGGCGTGGTGCTCAGCGAGGGCGTGGTGCTCAGCGAGGGCGTGGTGATCAGCGAGGGCGTGGTGCTCAGCGAAGGCGTGGTTCTCAGCGAAGGCGTGGTGCTCAGCGAGAGCATCCTGGGCGAGCCGTGAGCTTCAAGTTCCAGG
>JBDKFA010000251.1:0-2847 GCA_039798945.1 Pseudomonadota bacterium | reverse complement strand
TGCAGCAGGTCAAAGGCATCGGCCCGGGTGATGCTGCGCGCCAGGCGCGCGGCGATCGGGTGAAGCTCCACGCGCACGATGCGCTCGGCCTCGGCGTAGGTCTTGGAAGTTACGCTGGCGGCGTAGCCGGCCAGGTACTCGTCGCAGGCGCGCTGCACGGTGTAGGCCGCATGCCGGGCCGTCTGTTGCGCCTGCTCACGCTTCGCGCGGCGCTCGACCGACAGATCCGCCCCGGACTGACGGGCCTCCGCGGCCTTCTGCCAGGCCGCCATGGCAGCCGGCAGGCCCATGGCTGGCCAGCGCCCAAGCTTCACCTGGCGCATGCGCTGGTCGAGGGGCGAGCGGTACCGATAGACCCACGTGCGCGTGCTCGCGGTGGCGACCAGGCGCAACCCAGGCGCGCCCTCGACCGTGAGATGATCGCCGGGCTGAAGAGCCGCGGCAGCGCGTGGGTGGAACAGCAAAAGTTACGCCGGCTGAAAAGCTCCGCAAATGTTACGCTGAAAACCCAAGCAAAGGCGTGGAAAGATGGGCCCGGATGGGCAGACAGAGCAGGGCTCCACCGAGGTAGAGCGAGATTCTCCCAGGGCGCACACGCCCATGATGGCGCAGTAACTGCACGAGGGAAACTCGAGGGCGCGCCTGAAAACCTACGCGGGAAACTACGCTCGAGCTGTCAACGCTGCCCCAGCGCCGCCGCCCTGCACTCACGGTACTGCCCCGCCACCTCGAGGAGCTTCAGCGTCGTCGCGCCGAAAGACGGGTCCGACAAAGGCGTCAGCTCGGGGCAGGAGGCCACGACCAGCGGGCTCGGGCCGGGGGGCTCCGGTGAGCGCGGCATTGATGCGCTGCAGCTGGTCAGGGCTGTGGCTGCAGCCAGGATCCCGATAGACGACACGCTCCTGCACTTCACGCTGCACCTCGTTCTGGATGGTCCGGTGTTGCACCTTGATCCGCGCCACCGCCGCGGCCGCCGCGCTGGCCGCCGCCTGGGTGGCCGCAGCGGCGACCTGGTGCTCGCGCACCTGTGTGGCGAGCTCTGCGTCCCGGCCGCGCTCGTAGGCCCACCAGAGGCTGCCGGCCCAGCTCGTGCCGAGCACCAGCAGCGCGGCCAGGGCGGCGTACAGGTTCATGCGATGCCTCTGCTGTAGGTCACCCCGCCACCGGCCTGGAAGTGCGCCGTCAGAGCCTCGTGGCGCGGCTGGCTGGCCACGAAGCTCACGTGCACCCAGGTGCCCTCGAAGATGAGCTGGTCGATGCCCAGGGCCGGCATGAGCGGCTGCAGGTGGCGGGCGATGGCGCGGGGGCTGCCGAAGCGCGGGGCGACGAAGTCGGCTGCCAGGCCGAGCTGGTGCTGGCTCGAGGGCGCGCCGCCGACGGCCGCATTGACGGCCGGCGCGCGGTAGCCGCTCGTGATCTGCACGGGCACCTGCAGCTCCTCGCGGATGCGCTGCATGCCCGGCCCGAGCACGCCGAGGATGTTGGCCAGGTGGCTGGCGCTCGGAGTGTTGTCGAGGCCGCGGCGCACGGCCGTCTCGCTGCGCAGGAACTCGCCGAAGGAGAAGTCGGGCGTGATTCGGTCCTGCATGCCCGGCATAGTGGCGACTGCACTCATGCCTGGTGCGTCCACGTGCCGCGGCGCAGCCTGGCCACGATCTTGCGCGCGGTCTCGGCGCCGAACAGGGCCGCAGCCACGCTGAGCACGGCCACCGGCCCGGGCGCCTGGCGCGTCTGCCAGCACCACCAGGCCACGCCGAGCGCGCCGATGGCGATGCCGGCCAGCGCGATGCGCTGCACCGTGGTGTCGCTGTAGGCAGGGCTGAAGACCGCCACCGTGGCCAGCGTGGCGAGCGCGACCAGCGCCACGACAGTGACGACCAGCTCGAGCTGCTCCATCAGCCGCCTCCCAGGCGGCGGCGCGCCGCATCAATCAGCGCTGTCCAGGCCTCGGAGATCGGCGTGGCCTGGATGGCCTCCCAAATCTTCGCGCAACAGGCCATGCCGAACAGGCCGAGCAGGAACCCGCACAGGCCGGCTGGCAGCCCTGTGACGCCAGACATCCACGGGGCGGCGTAGTAGCTCACGATGGAGCCGCCGAGGGCCATCGTGAGCCGTTCCGACCAGCTGCCCTTCAGGAAGGCCAGGCTGGCGGCCGCGCCCGCCACGCCGGCGAGCTTGGCCAGCCAGACGTCGATCGTCTCGGCGGGTGGTGTCATGTGAGTATTCCTGGAGGCAGGGAAGCGAGGGCGGCCCAGGCGAGCCAGCCGGGGGCGGCTGTGGCGGCGGCGTCCCAGAGGTCGACCTGGCCTTCGCCACGGTAGCCCTGCTGCCACTCGTAGAAGCCACCGAAGGCGGTGGTGACCAGGGCCACGGCCGCGCCGAGCTGCCACTGCGCGAGCCAGATGGCCAGCAGCGTGACGGCGGCAGCTCCCAGGCCCATGGCGAGGTGCTGCAGCTTGTCGCGGGGCAGCGTCACGGACGCTCCTCGGGCTGCACGGGGGCCTCGAGGATCGCGTCGGCGCGGGCCTGGGTGAGCAGCTTCTTGCTGACCAGGAGGGCCATGCCGTCGCGGGTGTTCTGGCTGTCGAGATCCACCTGCGAGGCGGCGTCGAAGACGTACTTCCAGGCTTCGATGGCCGGGTCGGTCTTGGCTGCCACCAGGATGCCCACGAACTCGGCCTGGGTCAGGCGGCGGGTGAGCATGGAGACCTTGGTGATGATGCGGGTCTCGGGCGGGGGCGCAGGCGTCGGCTCCGGCCCAACAAGAACGTAATGCCCGGGATAGTTGGCCGCAACAAACGCCTCGTCGGCACTGATGGTATTGATGACATTGCCAGCACCATCGAG
>JBDKFA010000250.1:0-3032 GCA_039798945.1 Pseudomonadota bacterium | reverse complement strand
TTGTTGCGCAGCGCGATGGTAAATTCAGGCGCCTCGATCTTGCTCATGCCGACCGCCTGCATCTGGAACAGCAGGTAGGCTTTGACGCTGTCCGCCTTGCGGCGCGCCCGGGCCGCACGCTCCTGCAGCTGCTTGGCCGCGCCCTCGATCAGCTCGGCGTGCGTCTCCATGTTCCGGACAAACGCCGCGACGCTGGTCGCCTTGACCTCGATGCTGCCCTCCAGCGCCTCGAGCGTGTCGCGCAGCACCTCGGGCGGCACCTCGTCGGCGTCCGCCAGCGCCTGCAGTTCGCGGTGCTGGTCGGCGAGCTGGTACAGCGCCGGGAGCTTCACGGCGCCACCTCGGGGGCCTTCAGGCCGTCGTACGTGGCCTTGAAGAGCTTGGCCGCGGCATCGTCCCGGGCCGTCTGGGCGTGCTTCCACGCGGCCGAGAACGCCGCGCGCAGCCCGGCTTCGTCGCCGGCTTCGTGCATGTCCCGCAGGTGCTCCTGCCGCTCCTCCTCGGTCAGCGCGTTGGCAGCGGCAACGGCGGTCACGGCGTCGTCGATCTTGGCCGGCGTGATGTTGCGCTCGGCCTCGTCAGCGACGATGTCCTCGGTCTCCTCGGCGGTGTAGATGCTGATCGCAATACCCGGGAACGTGGCGCGCACGCCTTCGCTGATGCACCGGGCGCGAAGCATCGAGCGCGGGTACGCCTTCCACGGCCCGCGGTTGGCAAGGCCGGCGTTGCGGGCCCGCTCGATCGTCCAGTCGATCTCGACGGAGCCGCCCTGGGGATGGCTGAACGCGCCGCGCACGACGGCGTCGGTCATTTCGAGCCAGCGCACCGAGCCGCCCGCCCGCTGGAACCGGGCCAGCATTGCGTCGGCCTTGAGCGCCGGCCGGCCCTCGATCACATGGTATTCCTGCATGGCTCGCGCCGGGTGCACGCCGTCGGCCTGCGCCATCAGCATCAGGCTCATGGCCTGCTCAGGCGTCTTGCAGCCGAACATGCCGGACTTGGCCACGCTCGCGGCCATGCGCTCCAGCTGGCTGAACGGGACTTCGCCCGCGATCGTCACTGCGTTGCTCATCGTCAATCCTCCTTCGCGGGGGTCGGGGCTCGCACAATGCGCAGCCCTCGGCCCGCGACGTTTGTCAAAGTCAGGCCGCCTGCGGCCAGCGCGCGGACGAGCTCAGTAATGCCCACGTCGGGGCCGATCTCGAGGCGCTCGCAGTACGGCTCGTGGAGCCGGTTCACCAGCTCGCGCTGGTAGCCGTCGGGGTTGCGTTTCATCGCCGGCGCTCCACGATCCAGCGGCCAGTGGTGAGGCGCCGGGCGCGCCATTCAGGGAGCGGCACGCGGCGGCCGAGCACGCTGCGGCGGCGGGCGAGATAGCGCTGCAGGGTGCGCAGGGCCACGTCGGCGAGCCACACGGTGGGCAGCGTGATGACGAGTGCCAGCAAGAACGCCAGCACTTGCCATTCCTGAATGAGCGGGCTCATGCGCGCACCAGCGCTTCAACGCGGTCGAGGCGTTCGACGGCCTCGCGAACGGCGTCGACGTAATCCGGCGCGGCGGCAATTGCGCGAGCGTCAGCGCGGGTCAGCTGGCGGGCCACGGCGTTGCCGTTGGCGTCGACAACCATCCACGCGTTGTCGAGCAGCGAGCGCTCGCAGTGCCAGGGGCGGGGGTGTTCGATGTGCATGGGGCCTCCGATGCGTTCCGGAGGCAAAAGTAACCTACGCGGTAACCTGCGTCAATACCGGGCAGGTAAACTTTCAGGACAATAAAAAGCCCGGGCAGTGCCGGGCGTCGGTCAGCTTTGCGTCAGCTCCCTAGCATTTTGTTGCGTAGGGGGGGGGGGTGGGTCGTGCTCAATCGCGGGTTTCTTGAACCGCTGCGCAAGCTTGTGATGCTTCACCATGGTGTGCACGAGCTGCGCCACCTGAGACTGCAGCTCAGGCGGCAGCTTGTCGATCTCGTGCGCGATGTCGACGGATTCTTTGGTTACTGGCACGCCGTACAGCACAACAAGCTCCCCAGGCGCGGGAACCTCGAAGGGCGTGTCCATGCAGCCGAGCTGCAGTCCATAAGCCTCTTCCACGAGCCGCGCAAAATCGTCGCCGATGTTCTTCGTTTTTAGGTAGCGGCTGATGAGGTTCGCAGGCCGGGCCAGCTTTTCAGCCATGCGCGCCTGTTTCCCCTCAGCCAGCGCGTCCACAATCGCCCGAAGATTGTTGCGCCGAATCTCGTAGATGTCCATACCGAAACGGTAACGATTGTTACCCTGCGGCGCGACAACCGAGCCGGTGCAGAGGTCTTGCGCCGTCTTTACCGGGTAGGTAATCTCGCCGGCATGAAACTGCAGACCTACCTTGCGAGCCTCACTCCGTCCGAGCGCGACGCGTTTGCTGCCCGGATCAACTCTACGCCCGGCTACGTCAAGCTGCTGAGGTCCGGCCACAAGCGGGTCGGGCACGCGATGGCGAAGCGCATCCTCGTCGCGACCGACGGGCAGGTGACGCTTCACGAGATGCGCCCAGACATCTGGGCACCTTCGGCGGGACAGGCGGCATGAGTGCGCATATGCACTCAGACGGTAACCAGCCGGTAAAGTTCCCGGACCAGCTCGACTGGCTGTCCGCGCCGCCGCCGATCGTCGCCGGCAGCGCGCGCCCGCGGGCACGCAGCACCGACCCCAGCACGAGCCACGAAGCCGCTGAGGCCATGGTTTCGTCCGGCGCCATCGGCCGGCAGGCCGCGGAGGTGCTGGCGGCGGTGCAGCGCTGGCCGGGGCTCACGAGCCTCGAGCTGGGCGCGCGCATGGACATCGACCGCTGGGCCGTGGCGCGCAGGCTGCCGGAGCTCGAGCCCGCGCACGTCAGGCGCGGCGAGCCGCGGGTGATCAACGGGCGCAGGCACGTGACCTGGTGGCCGCGCTGATGGCGCGTATACGCACCGTGAAGCCGGAAGTGTGGATGTCGCCGCAGGTGATGAACCTGTCGGCGCACGCAAGGCTGCTGTTCATTGGCCTGATCACCCAAGCGGAC
>JBDKFA010000249.1:0-21489 GCA_039798945.1 Pseudomonadota bacterium | reverse complement strand
AGAAGGCGTTCCAGGTGCCCGCGCCGATTGCCAGCACGCCGACCACCCCCACGGAGAGCATCACCCAGCTGCGGATGATGCGCGTGAGCTCGGCGAGGATGCGCCCGCGCAGGGTGTCGGGGGCGGGGCGCTTGGGCATCGGGGGCGGGCCTCAGCGCAACGGGGTGAGCGCGCCGGAGCGCTCGATCTTCACGAACAGCACTTCCTGCGGGCTGAGTGCATCGTGGCGCTCCGGGGTGAAGGCCGGCGCGTAGCTGCGCACGGCGCCTTCGAAGGCGGGCAGTTTCTCGAGCGCACGGCGCACGTCGTCGCCGCGGGTCGAGCGGGCCTGGTCGACGGCGCGAGCCAGCAGGTGCGTCATGTCGTAGGCGTGCGCCGAGCCCACCGGGCTCGGGATCTGCGTCACCGAGGTGTAGCCGCCGTCCTTCATGAGCCAGGCCGCCAGCTGGCGCGCGCGCGGCCGCGGGTTGTCGACGAAGGTGAAGGTCTGGATGACCTGCAGGTCGACCTTGTCGAGCGCCTCGCCGGCCAGTTCGTGCATGACGCCGCCCGTGACCCCCCAGTGCGAGACGATGGGCAGGCGCTCGGCTGGTGCAAGTGCGGCCATCTCGCGCACGATCTGCGCCGCCTCCACCTCGTTGGCCACCAGCAGCATCGCTTGCGCACTGCCCGCGCGGCAGGCCGCCAGGGTCTCGCCGAAGGCCTTGTCTCCCCAGTTGTACCAGCGCGTGGCCACCACCGTCAGCCCGAGCGGAGCGGATCGGGCGTTGATGACGCTCTGGCCCGATCGACCCCACGACGTGTTGGGCAACACGGCACAGATGCGGCGGGCCTTGTAGGCACTGGCTGCACGCCGCAGCATCGCCTCCACGCCCCAGCTGTCCTTCAGCGACAGCCTGAACACGTAGGAGGGTGAATGGCCGTTGTCGGTGATCGGGTCGGCCGAGCCCCAGACGCTCACGAGCGGGACCTTCATGCGCTGGGCCTCCGGCACCGTCTCGACGATCACGGGGCTGAACTTGCCGCCAAGCACGGCCACCACATCGGGCTTGGCGGCGAGCTCGAGGTAGTTGTCGCGAGCGCGTGCCGACACACCCTGGTTGTCGGTGGTCAGGAGCTTGAGCGGCCTGCCGCCGAGCACCCCGCCGCGGCCATTGATCTCGTCGATGGCCGCGGCGATGCCGCGCTCGATGGCCTTGGCGGCCGTGTTGGTCTTGACCCCATAGGCCCCGTCGAAGGCAATGAAGACGGGCGCAGCGGCTGGGGACTGTGCCAGCGCGACGGTGCTCGCGGCCGCCAGCACGCCGGCTCCGACCCAGGCCAGCCAGGCCCTCCAGGTTCGCCGTGTCCGGCACCAGACGGACTGCCCCGAGCTTCCGGCGCACCGGTCCGGCGACGTGGTTCCGACGTGCGTGTGCATGCTGCCCGCGGCCGTGCCGGCCGGCCTTCCCCAGCTTGTATCAGTGGAGCCGGATGTTACGCGCTCGCAGCGTGCGCCCGCCCCATTCAGCCGCGCGGGAGCAGGTCTTCAGTGGCACGTAAGGCGCCCACCTCGGTGCCGTTCCAGTTGCGCAGGGGGGTGCAGGCCAGCTCGTGCACGAAGGCCGCGTCCGCACTGTCCATGGGGAGCAGGACGCCGAGGACGGCAGCCATCACGACCTCTGCGGCGCGCGCCGTGTTGCCGTCGTCCATCTTGATGGCCACGCCCAGCCCGAGCTCGGGCAGTGCCGCGCAGTAGACGCCCTCGGCTCCGACCTTGCAGAACACGCGCTCGCCCAGGCGGGCCATCAGCCGGCTGTCGAAGCGACCGGTTCCTGCCACCATGTGCGGGGCACGGGCCACCGCCGCGCGCAGCCGCTGCGCGGCGCGCGCATGGCCGGGTGCCAGGCCGACTCCGGTGGCCACGCGCGCGAAGGCGTGGGCCAGATGGCGCAGCGGGATCGCGAAAGTGGGGATCGAACAGCCGTCGGTGCCGCGTGCGGCGCGCGCGAGGTCGAAGCCGGTCGCAGCCTGAAGTGCGGCCGTCACCTCGCGCATCACCGGGTGATCCGGCCGCACGTAGCCACGCACGAAGCCGGCCACCTCGCGTCCCTCGGCCAGCTGGCAGCCCAGGCAGACGAACCCGGCGTGCTTGCCCGAACAGTTGTTGTGCAGTGCGCTCGGCGAGTGGCCGGCGGCGGCCATGGTCTTGATGGCGCCGTCGTGATATGGCCAATGCGCGCCGCATTCGAGCGCGCCCACGTCGACGCCTGCCTTGGCCAGCATCGAAGCGGCGGCTTCGGCATGGCGGGGTTCGCCGCCGTGCGAGGCGCAGGCAAGCGCGAGTTCCTCGTCGCTCAGGCCCAGGCGCTCGGCTGCGCCCGAAGCCACGAGCGGCAGCGCCTGCAGCACCTTCACCGCGGAGCGCGGGAAGATCGGCCTCTCGATGTCGCCGAGCGCCGTGTGCACACTGCCGTCCGCATCGACGACGGCCAGCGAGCCGCGGTGGAAGGACTCGACGATGCCGCCGCGCAACGCTTCGGCCAGGATCGGGTTGGCTGTCATGGGTTGCCACTGTAGCCGGGCCGGGGCTGACAATCCGGAGCCCGCTGCGTCCGATTCCGACACCCCCCGATGCCCGAACGTTCCCCGTCCCTCGCCGCCAACCGGGCCGCGGGGCAGCCGCCTGCCCTTGCCCCAGCCGTGCCGCCACCGGGCCTGGCGCTGCTGGGCGTGGATTTCACCAGTTCCCCTTCGCGGGCCAAGCCGATCACCGTGGCACGCGGTCATCTCGCTGCCGATGGTGCGTTGCGACTGGACACGGTGGACGCCATACCGACCTGGGCCGGCTTCGAGCAGCTGCTGGCTGCGCCGGGGCCCTGGCTGGGTGCGTTCGATTTCCCATTCGGTCTGCCGCGGGCGTTCGTGCAGGCGCAGGGCCTGGGCGAGGACACGGGGGCGGTGATTGCCACGCTGCGCGCCCGCTGCGGGCATCGCATGGGCTTTCGGGCGCTCGTGGATGCGTGGGGCAACGGCCGCCCGGCCGGGCAGCGCCTGCTGCACCGCCGCACCGACACGGCTCTGCCTGGGGTGCGCTCGACGAGTCCGCTGCAGACACGCTACGTGCCGGTCGGGTTCATGTACTTCGAGGGCCTGTGGCGCCTGGTGCAGGCCGGCGTGACGCTGCCCGCGCTGCGGGCGGGGGATCCGCAACGCCAGGCCGTGGAGGCGTATCCCGGGCTGCTGGCGCACGAGCTGATCGGGGCGCGTTCGTACAAGAACTCGCCGGATGTCGGCCGCCTGATTGCGCGCAAGGACATGCTGGAGGCCCTCGAGCAGGGGCGTACTCGCCTCGGCCTTCGCGTGCGCATGAGCCATGGCCAGCGCGAACGGCTGACCGACGACGCCTCGGGTGACCTGCTCGACGCGCTGCTGTGCCTCGTCCAGGCAGCCTGGGCCGCTCGGCAGCCCTTGTGCGGCCTGCCGGCCGACGTCGACCCGGTGGAGGGCTGGATCATCACCGCGTGAGGGGCCAGCCGTCGGTCGGTTGGGCGAGAGGTTGCGTATGCGAACCTCAGAGGGTTTCGCGAAAAGATACCGCCAGATACGAACTAGTACACATTGCGTCCGCAATTCGGTGTAAGGGTCCGGCCGCCGTTGCCGAAAGCCCAGGTTCAGGGAGCGCACGGCGTGGTCACACGCAGCTCTCCGAATACCTGGTGACCCTCCAACTTCCCGAGAAAGGACTTCCATGCGTCTCAAGAACCTCGCCGCCGCCAGTCGCGCCGCCGCTTGCGGTGTCATGCTCGCCGCGGTCGCCGGCCACGCGGTCGCCGATTCGGTGAGTGCCGACGTCAGCGCAAGCGCGACGCTGGTGCGCACGCTGGCCGTCGCATCGACCACCGGCCTGAGCTTCGGCACGCTGGCGCCCAGCGGGTCGGCCGGCACGGTCGTGATCGCCGCAGACGGCGCGCGATCCGCCACGGGTGGTGTCACGCTCCTGTCGGCCAACGTCGGCTCCGCCGGTGGTGTCAGCCTGGTGGGCACGGCCTCGCTGGCCTACACCGTCTCGATGCCCAGCTCGGTGACGCTCACGGCCTCGGGCGGCTCGGCGACGATGACGCTCGGCTCGCTGACGACCAACCTGGGGGCCGGTGGCGGCACCCTGAACGGGACCGGGAACGGCTCCTTCAACATCGGCGGCACGCTGGCCGTGGGCGCCAACCAGGCCGTGGCGAGCTACGCCGGGGTCCTGCCTGTGACGATCACCTGGAACTGAGCATCGGGTCGGTGAACGCCGACCCAGTCCCCGGGGCGTGGATGGGCCTGTGGCTCGGAACCCACGCCTTGGGGCGCCGAATCCCGATGCACGGGCATCGTCTGTTGCCCGTGGGCAACGTATGGCGTGGCGCCGCAACACAGCGGCGCACGTCTTTCCGGGGAACCGACCCCGGCGCCCACCACGCGCAAGTGATGGGAACCTGGTGTCCGGACGCGGGCCTGCGCGGCGTCCGGGCAATCGAATAGCCATCCCCCGGGACCTGGCGGATGGCCCGCATACGCGCGGCCCACCTGTTTGTCTCTCGTGCACGCGTATGCCATTCACGCGTATCCCGTTCACGCGTCCCCTTTCACGACTGCCGGGCCCCTGCACACGATTCCTGCGACCGGCTTCTGCGCAAACCCTGCTGCCGCGTGTCCCTTCGGGTTCCCGCGCTGGACTAAACCCGCTAGCGATACCCGTTCCGTTTGTCAAGCGATCTAGTCGAGTGACTATCGGGGTCTTTGCCTACTATTTCACGCCTTTTCTTGCTTAAACTCGCCCCCCCGGTTTGAAGGCAGGCCTGTGTGGAGCGGGTCGGGATACCTCCCGAGGCGAAGGCCAGCGCAGGGTGCGTCACCCGTTCGGGAGGCTCGCTCCCAGGCCGGGTTCGTGCATGTCCCGCGAGGGGTTCGAATGAAGGATCGTGGTATGAAGAGGCAGTCACGGTCGGCGCGCTGGGTGCGCGTCGGGGTTCCTTTTCTGGCCCTGCTCGTGGGTACGACGCAGGCGTGGGCGCAATTCTCGGCCCAGGGGAACGTGGATACTTCCGCATCGGTGGTGCGGACCCTTTCCGTGACCTCCACCACCGAGCTGAGTTTCGGCACCTTTTCGGCCGGTCCAACGGCAGGTACGCTGACGATGAGCGCCGCAGGCAACCGCAGCGCAACGGGAGGCGTGACCCTCGTGTCGACCGTTCCGGGCGGCCAGGCGGTGGTGAACCTCGGCGGGACCCCGGCCACGGGCTTCAGCGTATCGCTGCCCGCCTCTGTCCAATTGACCCCGGCGAGCGGGGGTGCGTCCATGACGCTTTCGACTTTCACCACCACCCTCACCGGGGGGCAGGGCAGCCTGAACTCCAGCGGCACGGGTTCCTTTGGAATCGGCGGGACCCTGACGGTGGCTGCCAATCAAGCGATCGGCACCTACTCGGGAAGTTTCACGGTCACATTGAACTACAACTGAGGCGGCGATGTCCGCGAGCGTGAGCCCCGGGAATGGTGCGAGCCCCGGGAGTCGCGCGGTTCCGGCTCGAGACCGGTTCGGTCCCGAGTGCGACCTGAGCAGGCGCCAAGCCTGGAACTGGGATTGGTTTGCACGTTTCTTCGGCGGCCCGACCCGACCGCGAAGAGCGGATCATTCCCGGAAATGCCCCGGTCGGTGGGTGGTGACGGATCGCCATCTTCGGCCGGGCCCCGAAGGCGGCGTCGAGCCGCACCGGCCCGTCAGGGATTTCCCCATGCGCGATTCGATTCTTGTCCGAACTGTTCTCCAAAGCCTGTGGCGGCGCTCCGGCCTGGCGATGGTGCTGGGTGTGGCCTGGTCGGGCGCGCCGGCCTTCGCGCAGTACTCGACGCAGGGTACCGTGAATGCCTCGGCCAACGTCGTGCGAATCCTGTCGGTCACGTCCACAAGCGACTTGAGTTTCGGAACCTTTGCGCCCGGCCCGACCGCCGGCACCGTCGTGATGACCGCGGCGGGGAATCGCACCGCCACGGGCGGCGTCACGCTCGTCAGTGCTTCGGCAGGCGCCCAGGGGACGGTGAATCTGGCCGGCACCCCATCGACTTCCTACACCGTCACCCTTCCGAGTTCGGTGACGCTCACGGCAGCCAGCGGCGGTGCCACGATGACCCTGGGATCGTTCACGACCACGCTCACGGGCAGCGCCGGTAGCCTGAATACATCCGGTACCGGGTCATTCGGCGTCGGCGGCACCCTCACGGTTTCCGCCAATCAGCCGATATCCGTCTACACGGGGAGCTTTCCCGTTACATTGACTTACAACTGATACCCTCAAGTTGCGGCGCCGGTCACCCGGCGTGAGCGACTTCGCGTTCCAATACAGGCTTCCCTGCCCGGTTTCGGGGGCAGGGGGAGGCCTGTATGCGCGCGCTCCCACGAACCTCCAGGGTTCGCCGGTGTCAGATTGCTGCGATCCCCTTTGCCTTGTGCGCCCTGGCCGGCGCACAGCCTGCCTGCTCGCAATCCTTGCGGGGCACTCTGGTCGAGCCTGTTCGTGCCTCGGCGGAGGTGGTGCCGCTGCCGGCACAGTTCGGCCCGCTGGTGGCCACCCTGCTCAACACGAGCCCCGGGGCGACTGCGCTGCAGTCCACCAACATGGCCGTGTTGCCGGCCGACGGCACCGTCAAGGCGCAGCCGGCCGCTACCCCGGTCACCATCGACACGCTCGAGGTGCTCGAGGCGCCCGTGGGCGGGGGCTCGACGAGCAGCCGGCAGGTGCCCTCGGTGCCGGCTGATCCGGTTCCATTGGCGGCTGGTACCTACCCGGAAGTCGAGCGCAGCTACCTCGTGGCTGCGGTAGGCACCGCAGGGCTGCCATCGTCGATGGGGCCCGGGAGTGCCTGGGCGGCCAGCCAGAGCGCAGCAAGCCGTGCGATGATTCAGATCTACGATGGCCAGTCGGGGCGCTCGGTCGTCGTGCCGGCCCTGGGCGGCCTGGGGGATGGGCGCCTGTCGATCACCGTCGTATTCAATTGACCGTCCGGTTTGGAGTGCAGGCCTGTCCCGCGGGGCCGTTCGCGCGGCGGTTCTGCCTGCTGCGTACCCGTCCGTCGGGTCGGTGGCTGGCCGCACTGGCAACCGGGCTCGCGACGGCCGCTTTCGCCAGTCCATTCGACTCGGTTTCGGTCACATCCTCCCTGGGGTTCGGCACGGTCGCCGTGCTCGGCTCGGGGTCGGTCACGCTGCACCCTCTGGGCGGCCGTACCGCCCAGGGTTCGGTCTACCTCGTCAACCCTGACCATGGCGCGCCGGCGCAGGTCCTGGTGCGCAGCACGCAGCCCAACCTCGTGTTCTCCATGTCCATCCCGGACCAGATCGTGCTGACGGCTGCGAACGGCGAGACGCTGCGCGTGACGTCGCTCACCTCGACACCCGCCGTGAAGTCCACCGGTCCCGGCTCGGCCCTGGTGGTGTCCATCGGCGGCACCTTGCAGTTCACCCGCAGCCCCGAGCCGGGTACCTACCAGGGCAGTTTCCCCGTCACCGTCTTCTATCCCTGAACCGATTTGGCGCGGCTCGGTTTCCAGCGATGCGCCGAAAATGCGCGTTGGAATGGGCCAAGGGCGTGGATAACCGGTGCGAAAGCGGTGGATAATATCGGGCAGTATCCGGCGCTCCCTATTTCGCGGGGTGCCTCGACAGGAAGATTCTGCGCGGCATGCTGAGAAGGTTGGCTTGGGTCGTGGCGGGGTGGTGGATGGTGTTGCCGGTCCACGCGCAACTCCTGCTCAGCCCGACACGCATCATCTTTGAAGGCGCCACGCGCGCTGCACAGGTGGATGTCGTCAACACGACTCCGCAACGGGCCGTGTACCGCCTTTCCCTGGTGAACCGGCGGATGACCGAGCGCGGTGAGAACGTCGCGGTCGATGCTCCCCTTCCCGGCGAGCGCTTCCTGGGTGACATGGTGCGCTTTTCGCCCCGGCAACTGATCCTCGAGCCGGGGGCCAGCCAGGTGGTGCGGCTGTCGTTGCGCAAGCCGCCGGGGTTGGAGGCCGGGGAGTACCGTTCCCACCTGCACATCGAGCGCGTGGCCGAGGGCAGCGAGGCGACCAGCGTGGACGCCGCCTCAGGCGCCGCCACGCCCCAGGGTCTGCAGATCCGGCTCACGGCCCTGGTCGGGGCGATGATCCCCGTCATCGTCCGCGAGGGTACCCCCGACGTGACGCTTGGGGTCCGGGACCTCTCGCGAAGCACCGGAGCCGCTGGCGAGCCTGTGCTGTCGCTGGCATTGACGCGCCAGGGCAACCGTTCTGCCTATGGCGACATCGTCGTCACGCATCTGGCCTCCCCTGGGGCATCCCCGGTGGAAATCGCGCGGCTGAGCGGCATCGCCGTCTACGTGCCCAACGAGGTGCTCTATCTGCGGGTGGGCCTGCAGCCGCCGCCAGGGACGCCGCTCGACACGGGCCGCCTGCGCGTGTCCTACCAGTTGAAGCCAGAGGACGGCTCGCGTGTCCTCGCCTCATCGGAACTGGAGTTGAAGTGAACGCGTGGGCGCGTGGACGACTCGGGCCGACCGCGAGGCCATGGGCGGGATGACTCGACGGCGTCCTCCTGTCGCCACCACCCTGGCGCTGGGCGCCGCCGTCTTCGCCACCTCCGTATCTGCCTGGGCAGCGCCGCCCGAGGGGGAGGCGGCAGCCGGGCCGCGCAGCGCCGGGCCCCGCACGGCGCTGGCCCAGACCGGCTCGCCGCGTGCCGCGCAGGGCGACCCGCAACGCCCGGGCTCGGCGAAGGTGGCCCGTCCGAAGGGGCCACAGCCGCCCACGCCCAAGGTGGTGAAGGGGCAGGCTCCCAGCGGCGCCAAGCCCGCGAAGCCCGCCAAGGCTGCCAAGCCCACCCCTGCCGCGAAGCCGGGTTCATCGGGAGTCGCGGTGAACTTCGGCAAGTCGGGCATGACAGACCGTGCCACCGGCCCGAAGGCACCGGGCACGCCTCGCAAGGCCAGCGCCACGGGTGCCGAGAAGGCTGGCGCGACGAAGAAGCCCGGTGGTCCCGACCGACTCGACAGGCCCGGCAAGGCGGGTGCCCAGGCAAGCCAGTCGGGGCCGCGCACCCAGCCCGCCAGGCAGGTCTCGCTGCCCGCCAAAGGCGGCGCTCGCATCCTGACCACGTCCGTGGGGACGGGCGGTGTGAACCGCAGCCGCAACAACCGGCGCGTCCTGATGCTGGCGTCGGCCGCCGGGGCGGCAGTTCCCGTGGTGGAGGCCCTGGCTGCAGTCCGCGAGCGGGCGCCCGCTGCGCCCGAGCCGGACGCGCCATTGGTCCTGTCCCCGAGTGCCGGCCGACCCGAGTCGGCTTCGGAGCCTGACGACCCGGGCAACCTGCTGCTGATGGACGTGGTGGTCGACCGCATGATGGTGGCCTCGGCGATGACCGCCTACCAGATCGGCAAGGGCGTGTTCGTGCCGATGGGGGAACTGGCGCGGATGCTGACGCTGTCCGTGCGTGCCGACCCGGCCAGGCGTCGTGCCAGCGGCTTTCTGCTCAGCCAGGAGCGCAGCTTCGACCTCGACGTGGCCGAGGCCCGCGTGGTCATCTCCGGGCGGGTCGAGAAGGTGGACACCAGTGCCGTGCGGGTGCTGGAGGACGACATCTACATCGACACCACGCTGCTCGAGAACTGGTGGCCCGTGCGTCTGCGCCCGGATCGCTCACGTCTCGTGCTAGAGGTACAGCCCCGCGAGGCACTGCCGCTGCAGCTGCGCCTGGCCCGCGAACGGGCAGCCTCGATGATCGGCCGTGGCGGCGGGCCTCGGGTGCCGGACCTGCCGAGGCAGGAGATCCCCTATCGGCCGTGGAGCTGGCCCGCGATCGATCAGACACTCACGTTCACGGCGGGGCGGTCGTCGACCGACCGTTCCGCGAGCCTGACGAGCACGAGCTACCTGACCGGTGATCTCTTCGGTCTGGAAGCCTCGGCCTACGCGAACGTGGACGCAGCCATGGCCACTGGGGCGGGCGTGCCGGCGACGCGCGACGCCCGGTTGCGCATGGCGCTGGGTCGCAGCGACCCGCAGGGCAAGGCGCTGGGCCCGGTGCCGGCGACTTCGTTCTCGGTGGGCAATGTGCTGATGCCCGGTGTCAACCACGTGTTTCGCACGAGCACGGCCGGGCCTGGCTTCACGGTCAGCAACCTGCCGCTGGAGCGCGGCACCAACTTCAGCTCCACGAGCTTCCAGGGCGCCCTCCCGCCCGGCTGGGACGTGGAGCTGTTCTTCAACGATGCGCTGGTGGGTTACCAGCAATCGCGCCCGGACGGCACCTACGCCTTCTCCGACGTGCCGTTGATCTTCGGAGAGAACCGCTTCCGGCTCGTGTTCCACGGCCCGCAGGGCCAGACCCGCGTGGAGACGCGCACCTACAACCTGGACGCATCGACGGTCCGGCCCGGCGAGTTCCTCTACTCGGTGGGGGCGCATCGTGACGCGGCAGGGGTGGGCCGCGGCCTCGTTCAACTCGAGTACGGGGTGGACACCCGGCTGGCCGCCTATGGCGGGCTGGTGGCGGCACCGCCCCAGCCCGGCCTGTCGGGGCGCCAGCTCGCCAACGGCGGCCTGCGCGCGTTTCTCGACGGTTGGCTCGTGTACAGCGACCTCGTGCACTGCCTGGGCTGCAGCACCGCCAGCAATCTCTACTCGCTGGGCATGAACACGCGCGTGTCCTACGGCACCATCAGCGCGAGCCATGCGCTGCTCGACAACTTCTCGAGCGAGCTGTATCCGGCAAGCCCGGACCCCATCCGGTCGAGCTCCAGGGGCCGTCTCGACGCCATGTTGCCCGTGGAGGACGGCCGACCCGTGCCGGTGACGGCCCAGCTGCAGGTGGACAACCGTCGCTCGGGTGCATCCGATGTCTTCCTCACGGCGCGCGCCACGCACGCATGGAATGGCTCGACCGTCACGCACGAGCTGTCGGCGCAGTCGGTGGCCGGGCAGCAGGCTGTGCTCGGTGGCCTGCAACTGAGCCGGCAGCTCGCGGGCATGTCCTTCCGTGGCCAGATGCTCTACAAGCTCGAGCCCGATACGCGCGTGGACACGGGGCTTCTTTCGGCAGACTGGAGCCTGTCGAGCGGGCACCTGCTGAACGTCTCGGCCATCCACAAGTTCCAGGCGCGCGACACCTCGTTGTCGCTGACCCTGAACCGCAACTTCGGCGCCTACTCGCTGCGGGCCGGCCTGTCGCGCTCGACCTCGGGGTCGACCACGGCCGGTCTCCAGTTCTTCACGTCGACCGGGCGCGACCCGGGGGCCGAGCGCTGGCGTTTCGGGGCGCTGCCCGGGGCCAACAGCGGTGCGGCTTCGGCACGCGTGTTCCTCGATCGCAACCTCAACTCGGTGTTCGACGACGGCGACGAGCCCGTACAGGGGGCGAGCTTCTTCGTCAACGGCACGGCTTCCCCGGCCCGCACAGACGCCTCGGGCGTCGCCTTCATCCAGCGGCTCACGCCCTACCGCGATGCCGGCATCACCCTCAACCCGTCCAGCCTCGAGGACTCTCAGTGGAGCCCGGGCGTACCCGGCTTCATGATCAGCCCGAGGCCAGGTACGGTTGCCTCGCTGCAGTTCCCTGTGGTGGTGACCGCCGAGATCGACGGCTATGTCCAGCTCGAGGGCAAGGGTGGGAGCCGCGGCGTGTCCGATGTGCAGCTCGAGCTGTACGACTCGGCAGGTAAGCTGCAGTCGCGTGTGCGCAGCACGGCCGACGGCTATTTCCTGATCTCCAACCTGAAGCCGGGCCGCTACACGCTCACCGTGGCCGAGGAGCAGGTGCGTCGGCTGGGCCTCGAGCCGGTACAGCCGCTGCAGGTGGAGGTCGCACCCGACGGCCAGGTGGCGAACGGGTACGACTTCGTGCTGCGCAAGATCGCCGCACGCTGAGGCGCGCGACAACCCGCGCACCACTGACGCGCGATCGCAGGAACCACCATGTCGTCGAACGCGCCGGCGTCCGCCTCGCCGACGTGGCACGAGCGCGTGCACGCCTGGTTCGCGGGCCGGGGGTGGACGCCCTTCGCGTTCCAGCAAGACGTCTGGACGGCAATGGCCAACGGACGCAGTGGCCTGCTGCACGCCACCACCGGCAGCGGCAAGACCTATGCCGTGTGGCTAGGCGCGCTGCTGCGCGCCGCGCCCTGCGCCAGCGACGGGAACGGCGCCGCGCCGACCGCCAGGCCTCAGGTGCTCTGGATCACGCCGATGCGGGCGCTCGCCTCCGACACTGCACGTGCGCTGGAGTCGCCGCTGGCGGAGCTGGCCCCGCCGGGCTGGCGCGTGGGCCTGCGCACCGGCGACACGCCGGGCGCCGAGCGTGCCCGCCAGGAGCGCCGGCCGCCGCAGGCACTCGTCACCACACCCGAGTCGCTGAGCCTGATGCTCACGCGCGAGCATGCACGCGAGGAGCTCGGCGCGGTGCATACGCTGGTCGTGGACGAGTGGCACGAACTGCTGGGCAGCAAGCGCGGCGTGCAGGTGCAGCTGGCGGTGGCACGGCTACGCAGGTGGAACCCGCGGCTCGTGGTGTGGGGCTTGTCGGCCACGCTCGGCAACCTCGAGGAGGCGATGGCGACCCTCGCCGGGCGCGCGCATGAGGGCACGCCCGCGCCGCAGCTCGTGCGCGGCCGGCTCGACAAGCACCTCACCATCGACACGCTCCTGCCGGCCGATCCTGGCCGCTTCAGCTGGGGCGGGCACCTGGGTGCGCAGATGCTGCAGCCGGTGGTGCAGGAGATCGAGCGCTCGGGCACCACGCTCGTCTTCACCAACGTGCGCTCGCAAGCGGAGATCTGGTACCAGCTGCTGCTGCAGGAGCGGCCCGAGTGGGCAGGCCTCGTCGCGCTGCACCACGGCTCGCTGGACAAGGCGGTGCGCGAGTGGGTGGAAGCCGGCTTGAAGGCGGGCCAGCTCAAGGCGGTGGTGGCGACCTCCAGCCTGGACCTCGGTGTGGACTTCCTGCCGGTGGAGCGGGTGCTGCAGATCGGCAGCGCCAAGGGCGTGGCACGGCTGCTGCAGCGCGCCGGACGCAGCGGCCACGCCCCGGGGCGCACGAGCCGCATCACGCTCGTGCCGACGAACACGCTCGAGCTCGTCGAGGCTGCGGCCGTGCGCCGTGCCGCGCAGGCCGGGCAGGTGGAGTCGCGGCGCACGCCGGACAAGCCGCTGGACGTGCTGGTGCAGCACCTCGTGACGGTGGCGCTGGGCGGCGGCTTCCAGCCCGATGCGCTGTACGACGAGGTGCGCACGGCGCCCGCCTACGCCACGCTCACGCGTGAGGAGTTCGACTGGGCGCTGGCGTTCTGCGAGCGCGGCGGCGAGAGCCTCGGGGCCTACCCCGACTACCACCGCATCCGTCGCGTCGAGGGGCTGCACCGCGTGCCCGAGCGCGGCATCGCGCAGCGCCACCGGCTGCAGGTGGGCACGATCGTGGGCGAGAGCTCGATGCTCGTGAAGTGGCTCTCCGGCGGCACCCTCGGCACTATCGAGGAAGGCTTCATCGCCAGGCTCTCGCCGGGCGACTGCTTCGTCTTCGCCGGGCGCGTGCTCGAGTTCGTGCGCACTCGCGAGATGGTGGCCTGGGTGCGCGCGGCGCGCCGCGCGAGCGGCACCGTGCCCACGTGGGCGGGCAGCAAGATGCCGCTGTCCACCGAGCTCGCCGATGCGGTGCAGGCCATGCTCGGCGGCGCCGCGCAGGGCGACTTCTTCGAGCCCGAGATGCAGGCCGCGCAGCCGATGCTCGCGGCGCAGGCACGCCTGAGCCGGCTGCCGGTGCCGGGCCGGCTGCTGGTGGAACGGTACCGCTCGCGCGAGGGCTGGCACCTCTTCTTTCACCCTTTCGCCGGGCGCAACGTGCACATCGGCCTGGCGCAGCTGATCGCCTGGCGCCTGGCGCGCACGCAGCCCAACACCTTCTCGCTGAGCGTCAACGATTACGGCTTCGAGATCCTCGCTGCACGCGAGCCGGCGCTCGACGCGCTGCACGAGGGCTCGCTCTTCGAGCCGGGCGAGCTGCTGCACGACGTGCTCGCCTCGCTCAACAGCGGCGAGCTCGCGCGGCGACGCTTTCGCGAGATCGCGCGCGTGGCCGGGCTCGTCTTCAGCGGCTACCCCGGTGCACCCAAGAGCGTGAAGCAGCTCCAGGCCTCTTCGAGCCTCTTCTTCGACGTCTTTCGCCAGTACGACCCTGGCAACCGCCTGCTCACGCAGGCCGAGAGCGAGGTGCTCGCGCAGGAGCTCGAGCTCGGGCGCTTGCGCGAGACGCTCGCCCGCATGCGCAAGGCCGCGCTGGAGCTCGTGGAACTGCGCGCGCCGAGTCCCTTCGCGCTGGCACTGATGGTGGAGCGCCTGCGCGAGGAGCTCTCCACCGAGAAGCTGAAGGACCGGCTGGACAGGATCCTCGAGCAGTCCACGCGGGAGCTCGACGTGGGCGACCCTGGGGTGGCGCGCCGCCTCCCGGCACGCCGCAAGGCTCCGCCCGCCTAGGCGGGTGCCGGCGGGCGCGCGCCCTACTTCTTCACAGGGGCGTAGAAGGTGCCCTCGACCTCGACGATGTCGTCCTGGTTCAGGCGCTGCACCTCGATGATGGTGCGCGGCGGGTAGGGCGGTGCGCCCCAGAGCTGCTCCTGCACCTTGTTCACGATCGGGCGGTAGCGGAACATGTCGGTGACGTACACCACCAGGCGCACCGTGTCGCGCAGCGAGGCACCTTCCGAGGCCGCGATCAGCTGCATGTTCTTGAAGGCCTGCATCACGCGGGCCTCGTCACCCTGCACGAGTGCATTCGTGGCCGGGTCGATGCCTCGCATCCCTGCCACGAAGACGAAGTCGCCCGTACGCGTGCCCAGGTTCCACGGGCCAGTGGGCTTGATGGCCCCAGGCGGACTGATCGTCTTCACCCCGTTGGGCGAGACGGGCTGGGCCCATGAAGGCGTGGACATGCCGAGCGTTGCGCAAATCGCCAGAGCGCCGAGCAGGGAAGCGCGTGAGGGCAGGTGCATGGACGGATCTCCTGGTGAGGTGACGGGAGACTCGATCCTACAAGCGATGGCTCATCCGGTGAGCCCGTGCCGTCACCTGACTTTCACCCATCGCAGTTCGACCTGGTCGTTCGGCCACTGCACGAGCGACACCTTGCGGCTCATCGCCCAGTTCAGCGTGCGCCGGTACAGCGGGATGTAGGGCAGGTCATCGGCGATCAGCCTCAGCGCGGTCGTGACCATCGCGCGCCGGCGCGTGAGGTCGGGCTCGATGCGGATGTTGTCGATCAGCACGTCGAGCTTGGGGTTGCTGTAGCGGCCGGCGTTGAAGGACCCGGGTCCGCTGCGGTCGTAGGTGCGAAACAGCCCGTTGAGCGAGGCCCAGGCGTCGGGGCTGGCCGACCAGCCGAACTCCACGAAGCTCGCCGAGGCCTGAGTGAGCTTGGGGAAGAACTGGTTCGTCGGGCTCGAGCGCAGCGTGGTGCGGATACCCACCTGCGTGAGCATCGCCGAGGCGGCCTGGCACACGGCCTCGCGCCAGGCCACGTTCACGCAGTCCAGCGTGATCGCGAAGCCGTTCGGGTAGCCGGCCTGGGCCAGCAGCTGGCGCGCACGCGCGGGGTCGAAGGGCAGCCGCTTGTCGAGCTCGGCGGGTGAGCCCTCCACGAGCGGCGACAAGAAGGCACCCGTGGGCACCGCCTGCCCGCGCAGCACCTTGTCGACGATCAGCGGCACGTTGATCGCGTGGTAGACCGCCTGGCGCACGCGCAGGTCCTTGAAGGGGTTGCGGCCCTTGACGTCGCTGAACTCGAGCTCGTCGCGCGCCTGGTCGAAGGTGAGGTACTGCTGGCCGATGTCGGCCGTCTGCGCGAGCGTGAAGCGGCCTTCGCCCTTCAGCCGCGCCACGTCCTGGTACGGCGGGTCGAGCACGAGTTCCACCTCACCGGAGGCGAGGGCGGCCAGTCGGGTCGCATCGCTCTTGATCGTGACGAAGACGACCTCCTGCACGTTGCCGTTGCGCGTGTCGGCGCTGCCCCACCAGCCGGCATGGCGCTTGAGCACGGTGCGCACGTCCGGCTCGTAGCGCTCCAGGCGAAACGGACCCGTGCCGTTGGCGTGGCGCACCGCGTGGGTCTCCTGCTTGCCGTTGAAGTCCTGCGCGCGCTGCACGCCATGCCGCTCGCTCCAGGCGCGGCTCATGATGGCCAGGAAGGCGAGCTTCTCGGGCAGCACCGCATCGGGAGTCTCTGTGACGAGATCCACTGTGAGCGCGTCCACCTTGCGCGCCGCCGCGATGCCCTTGAGCTGGAAGCTGCGCTGCGAGGGCGGGGCGAGCGCGCGCTGGATCGAGAACACCACGTCGTCGGCCGTGAAGTCCGAGCCGTCGTGGAACTTCACTCCCGCGCGCAGCTTGAAGCGCCAGCTGGTGGGGCTCGTCATCTGCCACGAGATGGCGAGCCCCGGCTCGAGCTTGAAGGCCTCGTTGCGGTGGACGAGCGAGTCGTACACCTGGTAGGCGATGCGCGAGTGATACAGCAGCGCCAGGGCATGAGGGTCCATCGTCTGGGGGTCGAAGGCGCTGGCGATGCGCAGCGTCTGCGACCGGGCGGCGGGTGCGGCGGCGAGCAGTGCCAGGCTCGCCAGCGCCAGGAGCAGGCCAGTCCATCCGTTTCGCAAACGCCGGGAAAAGGAACGGGAGGTCCAGGGGTAGGCGGCGGACAGACGAGGCATGGGGCTGGGGCGTGAAGGCAGGGTGCAGGGACCGCTGGGGGCCTGCGACAGGCCCACTGAGTGGCGGGGCTCGGGGCCGATGATGCACGAGGCTGCTCGGCATGGGCAGGACGCCACCAGGCTCTTTGCGGGCGGGCTAGGATCTTGGGGTGCGGGTATTCCCGGGGTGGAGGGTCGGACGATGAAGACGCTGGTGTGGGTGTGTGCGGCGGTGCTGGCCCTGTTGTGGACGGCCTTCGCTGCAGTGGGCGCCAGCCTCGTGGGCTGGGCCGGTGGCGTGCTCGCCTCAGGCGGGGCTGCCGAGTGGGCGCGCGTGGCCGCGCAGTGGCCCGTGCCCGGGTGGCTTGCATGGTGGGTGGACCCTGCTGCCGTGAAGGCCCTGCAGGAGGCGCTGCTGTGGGGCCTGGGCTTGGTGCAGCAGGCCCTGCCGTGGATCGGCTCGGCCGTGGGGTGGCTGGTCCCCGTGGTGTGGCTGACCTGGGCGGTGGGCCTGGCGGCGCTGCTGGGGCTGGCTGGCCTGGCCCACGTGCTTGTCGGGCGCGCCGGGCGCATCGCTGCACCCGATGGCGGCGGCTGACCGCACCGCACGATGCCCACTCTGCGCCCCGAGGTCTTCCGGGAGGCGGCCGCCCGCGCACCTCGCCTGAGCCTGGCTGAACTGCTGCGCCTGCATGGCGACGACTCGGCTGCGGTGGTGCTGCTCGTGCTCTCGGTGCTGTGCGTGGTGCCGATCTATGGCATGGGCACGGCGCTGAGCTTTGCCATCTTCGCGATGGCGTGGCACTGGCGGCACGTGGCGCGTGCGTCGGAGCCCGTCGGTGCAGGCGAGGCTCCCGCAGGAGGGGCTGGCGCAGCCTCGGACGGACGCCGGCCAGGCTGGCTGCCGGAGCGGCTGGCGAACGCCACGCTCGACGAAACCTGGTCGCGCCGCTGCCTGCACGGACTGGCCTGGCTGTACGGGCAGGCTGCCCGCCGGCTGCGCGCACGACTGCCTGCGTTCAGCGACATGGGCACCCGCCCGCTGTGGGCGCTGTGGATCGCGCTTCAGGGCTTCGTGATCTTTCTGCCCCTGCCCTTCGGCAACGTGCTGCCGGCCATCAGCCTCGTGCTGATGTGCCTGGGGTGGATGTTTCGCGACGGCATCGCACTGATCGCCTCGGCGCTGTTCGGCGCCGCGGCGCTGGCCTACACCTATGCCTTCGGCCACCTCGTGTGGGTGCTGGTGGACAAGATGTGGGGGGTGGCGGGTCGGGTGGTGGGGTAGATCGTCACCGCCTCCGCCGCCCTGCGTTTCCTCCTCCACTTCCTGCTATCGGGTTCGGGTCAACCCTTCCCCCTTCAAGGGGCCTTGACGCTATTGCGCCCGCTGCGGACGATATCTGCACCGGGCCTGCGATAGAAGCTCATTCACTTTGGCTCATCAGTCTCTGACTCATCGAATTCGGGTGGGTTTTCATCCGAGGCCGGCGTAACCCGGGGCCGGGATTGACACGGGTTGAACAGAAATGTATAGGAGGGAGTATGAGAACACTCGAGTGGAAGGAAGTCGAACAAGTCTCGGGCGGCGCGTTGCCATTAGTTGCCCTGGTGCCGATGATCCAGGCAGTCACACCCGTGGTGACTACCATCGTTACGGCGGGGGCCGGAGCAGTTGCCACTTGGATGGGTGTCTCCGCCATCAAGGACGCCATCGATAAGGCCGCTACTCTTTGCAAAGAGGGAGCGAGTGCGACTGTGAAGTCTCCCGTTGTAGACGTCTCGTGTTCAGGAAAGAAGGATGAACAGTCAACTCCCAAGCAAGACACAAAAACAACGAACCCGCCGCCTGGCGTGCTTAGAGCCATGATGCCCGACTTCTTCGGGGCCTGATGGATCTGGTCGGGTGAGTGGCCACTGGCACTTGCTCGACCATCCCTCTCGGAGCCAAGAGAGCAGTCGTAACTGGGGGTAGCACGGATCTACAGCGCAATCGAGGGGAATTAAGTATGAGTGCGACCTTCATCGCTCAGCTAAAGAGCGAAATGAAGTTTCCGACATTGCTTCAAGCAGCACTGATCCTAATTGCGATATTCGGGATCGGTTTGGTGGTTGCACTGCTGCAGGGAATCCTTCGTCCTGTCATCGACAATAGGTTCGCACTCGATTCAGCTTCATTTCCCTTCGTCCTGGGATCCTTCGAGCGGGCTGGAAGCTACTGGAATCTCATTGGGTGGGGCTACTTCCTAAACGGTCACTGTATCGAGTCCCCGTCCCTTTGGACGGCTGAGAAGATCGCAGTACTCGCACTGACGATCTTGTTTGCCAGATACCTTTGGTGGGGACCGGTGGCCATGCAGGCAGGCGTAGTCGCCAACCTCTTGGAGTGGCATTTCCTGGGCAATGTCCTTGACTGGATCATCTTTCCGGATGGAGCCCTGGGTGTCCGGGCATTGAGCCTCGGCGACATCTTGATCTACGGCGGGATCGTGCCGTGCGTGATCGTATTGACCGTCAGGGTGGCAGCGATACCGCGTTCCATACGGCAGGCATTTCGAGATGCTGCCCGTACAGGCAAGGCGCAGTCGTGAGCCTGCCTTAGGCTAACGGACTCGGCGCCCGTCGTTGTAGATCCCCCTTGATCTCCTGCAATGGCGGCACCGTTCAAGCTGACCGTCCCTCCTCCTCCAAACACTCCTCCAATATCCCCAACGCCTCATCCATCTGCCTCACCGTCGTCACCAACGGCGGCGTCAGCGTGAGGGTGCTGCCCATCGTCGTCTTGAACGAGAGCCCGCGCGAGAGGGCGCGGTAGAGGATGCGGTCGGCGGCTTCGGCGGCCGGGGTCTTGGCGGCGCGGTCGGTGACGAGCTCGATGCCGATCAGCAGGCCGCGGCCGCGCACGTCGCCGATCAGCGGGAAGCGCTGCTTCATCTCCTGCAGCCGGGTCATGGCATGGGCGCCCACGCGCGCGGCGTTCTCCACCAGGCCCTCGCGCTCGATCACCTCGAGCGTGGCCAGCGCGGCGGCGGCTGTCACGGGGTTCTTTTCGTGGGTGTAGTGGCCGAACGCATAGTCTCCAGCGACGTTGAGTTCGGTGCGCGCCACGCAGGCCGCAATGGGCAGCACGCCGCCGCCCAGGGCCTTGCCGAGCACGACGATGTCGGGCTTAGCGCCATCGTGTTCGGCGGCGAAGAAGCGGCCGGTCTTGCCCAGGCCCGTCGGAATCTCGTCGAAGATGAGCAGCGTGCCGTGCGCGCGGCAGGCCTCGGCCACGGCCTGCCAGTAACCGGGCGGCGGGATGAAAGGCACCGCGCGCGCCGGCTCGGCCACCACGGCGGCCACGTCGCCCTCGCGCTCGAGCACATAGCGCACCATCGATGCGCAGGCCAGGCGGCATTGTTCGAGCCGCGGCTGGCCGTGTTCATCCACCGCATGCCCGTAGGCGCAGCGGTAGCAGCCGAAGGGCGCCACGTGCTCGGTACCCGGCACCAGCGGCCCCACGGCCCGGCCACTGCGAAAAAGCGACTCCCCGCCCACGCTCGAGCTGCCGAAGCCCGCGCCGTGGAAGGCGTCCCAGAAGCTCAGCGTCTTGAAGCGCCCGGTGGCCGCGCGCGCCAGCTTGATGGCCACCTCCACCGCGTCGCTGCCACCGGTGGTGAAGAGCACGCGGCCGGGCACGCCCGTGAGGCCCTGGAAACGCGCCGACAGCGCCTCGGCCAGTTCCACCGCGCGCGCGCTGGCGTAGCGGCGCGGCGCGAAACTGAGCTCGGCCAGTTGGGCCTGGATGGCGCCGATCACGTGCGGGTGGGCATAGCCCACGTGGTGCACGTTGTTGCCGTGGAAGTCCATGTAGCGCCGGCCGGCGAGGTCTTCGATCCAGATGCCCTCGGCGTGTCGGATCGCGTTCAGGCAGGGCGTGGAGACGGACTGGTGCAGGAAGGCATCGGCATCGCGCCGCAGCAGCTCGCGCGTGGGCGCATCGAGGTGCTCGCGCTGCCACGCGCGGCGTCGGGGCGAGGCGTTGATGTCGCCTTCGCTCTGGCTCGGGGTGTCCAGGTGCGGGGTGGGGGCGTTCACAGCAGGGGCCTCCGTTCAGGCGGTCAGGCGTTGACGCATTCCAACGCTCAACGCCAGCGCAGCACGTCCCAGCCGCGTTCGACGGCGAGGGCGGCCAGCTTGGGGTCGGGGTCGACGGCCACCGCGCGGCTCGCGGCTGCGAGCAGCGGCGCGTCGTGGATCGAGTCGCTGTAGGCGATGCTGTGCAGCTGGGGCAGGGCCAGCCCGCGCTCGCCCAGCCACCCGTGCAGCCGCACGAGCTTGCCCTCGCGCATATTGGGCTCGCCAGCCACGCGGCCGGTGTAGGTGCCATCCTCGCCGAGCTCGCATTCGGTGGCGATCAGGTGCTCGAAGCCCAGGTGCGCCGCGGTGAGTTCGGTGAGCACGCGGTTGGTGGCGGTGGTCATCACGAGGAGGTCGCCGGCTTGCTGGTGCGCACGCACCTGCGCGCGCGCGGCCTCGGGGATGCGCGGCACGATCTCCTCGTGCAGGAAGCGCTGGCGCAGCGGCTCCCACTGCGCGGGGCTGCGGCCGGCGAGCGTGGAGACGTAGAAGCCGCAGAAGGCCTGCGCGCTGACCGTGCCGGCGCGGTAGTCGACCTCCATCTGGGCGTTGCGCACCTCGAAGGACGCGCGCTCGAGCACTCCCTCGCGCATCAGCCACTCGCACCACAGCACGTCGCTGTCGCCGCTGAGCAGCGTGT
>JBDKFA010000248.1:0-12495 GCA_039798945.1 Pseudomonadota bacterium | reverse complement strand
CCGACGAAGGCGCTGACGAAGTATTAGACGTAGATCAGGCCCAGGTTGGGCACGCCGATCACGTCACGTGCGTAGAACACCGTGAGGGTCTGCCGGAAGGTCTCCGCGCTGAAGCCCACGAACAGCACGAGCAGGATGCAGCGCAGCGGGCCATTGCGGCGCATGGCCCGCCACGCCGCCTTCCAGTCGATGGGCGCGCGCGGCGGCACCGGGCCGGCCGCGGGCTCGGGTGTGGCGTACAGGTTGAGCGCGGCCACCAGGGGCAGCACGATGAGCGTCATCAGGCTCAGCGCCTGCAGCACATCGGAGGACTTGGCGCCCGGCTGGCTCAGCACGATGGCCGGCACCAGCGTGGAGACGATGAGCCCGGCGGTGCCGAAGAACTGCCGCACCCACATCTCCTCGGTGCGGCACCTGAACGAGCGAGAAGCCCGCGTACATCACCGCCAGCCAGCCCAGGAAATACGCCAGCCCCACGCCCTGGGCGGGGTTGAAGAGCTGCGTCATGCCCAGCAGGAGCACGATGACACCGATGACGAGGAAGGGCTTGCGGCGCCCGAAGCGGGTGCGCAGACGGTCGCTGGAAGCGCCGATGAAGGGGTCGACGAAGATGTCGACCATCCGCGCCAGCATCATGGCCGTCCCGAGGGCGGCCAGCGACAGGCCCATCTCGCCCGCATAGAAGGGGGCCAGGTAGATGGCCAGGGGCAGCCCGACGGTCGACAGCGGCAGGGCCACCAGGCCGAAGGCCCAGACGGCCGGACGGGTCAACACGGGGTGGGAGCTTGGGGTCATGGGCTCGGCCGGACCGCCGCACCGAGCGGTGCCCGCACCTCGTCTATTGGAGCATTCGTCAATAAGGCGGGTGCTAGGTATTTGCACCCGGTGCACCGGCCGCTGAGGCCTCAGCGGTCTCAGCGGTCTCAGCGGTCTCAGCGGCTTCAGCGGCTTCAGGGCAGGGGCGCGGCACCGGCGCTGGCGCGGCAGCGAAAGACCGTGGCCGGCAGCCCTTCCGGGGAACGGTAGTGACGCTGCAGCGCGCGCTCGACCTCCTGCAGCGCTGCGGCCGGCAGCACCGCCACGACGCAGCCGCCGAAGCCGCCGCCTGTCATGCGGCAACCGCCCTCGCCGGCCAGGGCCTCGTCGATGATGGCCACCAGGCGGTCCACTGCCGGCACCGTGATCTCGAAGTCCTCGCGCATCGAGACGTGCGACTCGGCCATCAGGGCCGCCAGGCTGCGCAACTCGCCGCGCGCCAGCGCCTCGGCCGCGCGCAGCGTGCGGTCGTTCTCGGTCAGCACGTGCCGGGCCCGGCGCAGGATCAGCGGATCCAGGCCGCTGCCGGCGAGCTGCCCGATGGAGACATCGCGCAGTGCTGCCACGCCGAAGTGCCGCGCGGCCGCCTCGCAGGCGGCGCGACGCTCGTTGTAGAGGCTGTCCACCAGCCCGCGCCGAACCCGGGAGTGCGCGATCAGCAGGCCCAGCTCAGGCGGCATCGGCACGGCGCGGGTGTCCAGGCTGCGGCAGTCGATCCACAGCGCACAGCCCGCTTCGCCGCGGCTGCTCACGAGCTGATCCATGATGCCGCACTGGCAGCCCACGAAGTGGTTCTCCGCGCGCTGCGCCATGCGGGCCAGGCCCGTGGGGTCGAGGCCGCCGAGGGCGCCCACCGCCTGGCAGGCCGTGCCCACGGCCACCGTCAACGAGGCCGAGGACGACAACCCCGCGCCCTGTGGCACGTCGCCTGCGATGACCATGTCCAGGCCCGGCAGGTCCGGCTGCCACGCGAGCGCCTCGTGCAGCATGCCGCGCACGTAGCCGGTCCAGGGCCGGTCCGGCGCCGGGGTGATGGGGGCATCGAGCGCGAAGGTGTCGCGGTCGGGTCCGCAGTCCAGCGCCAGCACCCGCACCTGCCGGTCGTCGCGGGCCCGCACGGCGATGACCGTGGCGCGGTCGATCGCGCAAGGCAGCACGAAGCCGTCGTTGTAGTCGGTGTGCTCGCCGATGAGGTTCACGCGCCCGGGCGCCTGCACGCAGGCCCGGGGCGTGCCGCCGTAGGCCCCCGAGAAGGCGGACTCCACCCGCGCACGCAGCTCGGCCAGGCTCATCGGCGCAACCCTGCCTCGGCGCGGGGGTGCACCGGCGACACGGCGCGCAGCGCGGCGGCGGCCCGCTCGGGCGCGATGTCGCGCTGCGCCTCGGCCAGCATCTCGTAGCCCACCATGAACTTGCGGATCCGCGCCGAGCGCAGCAGGGGCGGGTAGAAGTGCGCGTGCAGCTGCCACGGCCGCGTGTCGCGGGCGTCGAAGGGCGCGCCGTGCCAGCCCATCGAGTAGGGGAAGCTGCAGCCAAAGAGGTTGTCGTAGCGGGCGGTGAGCTCGCCCAGGATGCACGACAGCGCGTCGCGCTGCTCGGGGGCGAGCTCCGGCAGGCGCGCCACCGGGCTGCGCGGCAGCAGCAGCGTCTCGAAGGGCCAGGTCGCCCACCAGGGCACCACCACGAGGAAGTGCTCGTTGGCGCACACCACGCGTGCCTGCGCGGCCCACTCGCGCCGCTCGAGTTCCACCAGCATGGGCGCGCCACGCTCCTCGAACCAGCGGCGCTGGGCCGCATCTTCGGCCGCGGGCTCGTCGGGCAGGCAGTCCGTGGCCCAGATCTGGCCGTGCGGGTGCGGGTTGGAGCAGCCCATCATCGAGCCCTTGTTCTCGAAGACCTGCACCCAGGGCCACCGCTTGCCCAGCTCGGCCACCTGCACGCACCACGCCTGCACCACCGCGCGGCGTGCCGGGGGCGAGAGCTCGGGCAGCGTCAGCGCATGGTCGTGCGAGAAGCACAGCACCCGGCACTCCCCGCGCGCCGGCCGCGCCTGGAAGAAGGGGTCGGCTGCGTCGGCGGGCTGCGGCGCTTTGGGCAGCAGGGCTGCAAAGTCGTTGTCGAAGACCCAGGGGCCGCGGTAGTCGGGGTTGGTTGCGCCGCCCGCGCGTGCGTTGCCCGGGCACAGGTGGCAGTGCGGGTCGTGGCTCGGGGCCGGATCGGTGTCGGGGTCGTCGCGCTGGCCCTGCCAGGGCCGCTGGCTGCGCTGCGGCGAGACGAGCAGCCAGCGCCCGGTGAGGGGGTTGAGGCGCCGGTGCGGATGCCGGCTGGGGTCGAAAGGCTCGTTCATGCACTGTGCCGTCGCGCAACGCCCAGGCCATGTGGCGCAAGCTGCCCGCTGCCGAGCACCCAGCGCGCACCGGGCACCCGCAGCTCGTGGGGCGCCGCGTTGTAGTTGAAGGCAAAGAGCAACTCGCCGCGGCGGCGCACGCGGATGCCCTCGGGCAGCCGTGCGGTCTCCAGGCCCCCGTCGCGGGCGGCCCGTTCCAGCACGCGTTGCTGCAGCGCGAGGTCGAACCAGCCGGCCAGGTAGCGCGTGCGGCCCTGGCGGGCCACGGCCGCTTCGCCGTCTGCAAACCGTGCCTCGGCCTGCACGCCTGGCCCCAGTTCCAGCGCCTCGCGCCAGCGCGAGGCGGCGAAGGCGGCGCCGTCCAGGTGCACGGTCTCGCGCACGCCCGGCCGCAGCGATTCCACGCGCGGCACGCGCAGCTCGATCAGCCTGCGCAGGCCTCCGGGCGGCAGCTCGTCGGGGATGCGCACCTCCTGCAGCTTCGAGCCGGCGCGCGGGTAGAGCACGACCTGCGCCGTGCTGGCCTGCAGCCGGGCCAGCAGCTCGCGGCCGACCACGGGGGCCGCAGGCAGGACGACGAGCCGGTAGTCGCGCAGGTCCGCGCCCGGGGGCACGATGTCCACGTCCAGTGCGAGCGAGCGCAGCGCGCTGTAGACCTCGAAGGTCAGCTGCAGGCCGTTGTAGTCCGCGCCTTGCGGATGTGTGTCCAGCAGCCACAGGCTCTCGTAGTCGAAGACCAGGGCCACCGGTGCGCGGGCGCTCGCCTGCGTGGGCAGCCGGGCCAGCGTGGCCAATTCCCGCGCCACCTCTGCCGCTTCGCGGCCGCCCTGGTCGATCCGGCGGTCGGGCGTCTGCAGGCCCGCGTGCATCTGTTCCTGCCCGAACGGGGCCTGCCGCCAGCGGAAGTAGCTGACCACGTCGGCCCCGTGCGCGAAGGCCTCCCAGGTCCACAGCCGCACCATGCCCGGGGCGGGCGCAGGGTTCCAGCGCGCCCAGTTCACGGGGCCCGGCTGCTGCTCCATGACCCAGAAGGGCTGGCGCGACATGCCGCGGTACAGGTCGTGGTGAAAGGCCGTGAAGTCCGGGTGCCCCGTGCGCAGCCAGCGCCGCTTGTCGGGCTCGTCGAACCAGAACATCTCCAGCGCCCCAATGGGGTAGCTGTCCCAGCTGGCCACGTCCAGGTCGGCCGCCACGGCGTGGTGGTCGAAGCCGGTGTAGAGCTGCATGAAGTTGTGCACCAGCGCGCGCCCGGGCGCGAGCTGGCGCAGGATCGCGCACTGCGCGCGGTTGAAGCGCAGCACCTCGTCGGAGGCAAAGCGCTTGTAGTCCAGCCGGTGCGCCGGGTTGGGCTCGGTCACCGTGGCCGCGGGAGAGTCGACCTCGTCGAAGCTGGCGTATTCCTGGCTCCAGAACACGTTGCCCCAGGCGCGATTGAGCTCGGCCACGCTGCCGTAGCGCTGCTGCAGCCACAGCCGGAAGCGCCGCACGGCCTGCGCCGAGTGGCTCACGACGGTGTCGTGGCAGCCGTACTCGTTGTCGGTCTGCCAGGCCACCACCGCCGGGTGGGCGCCGTAGCGTTCGCCAAAGGCGCGCGTGATGCGCTCGGCCTGTGCCAGGTAGCGGTCGCTGGAGAAGTCGTAGTGGCGACGCGACCCGAAGCGCCGCGCGCGGCCGTCTGCGCCCACGGCCAGCATGTCGGGGTCCTGGTCCACCAGCCACTTCGGTGGCGTGGCGGTAGGGGTGCACATCACGATCTGCAGCCCTGCGTCGGCCAGCGCCTGCACGGCACGGTCCAGCCAGCCCCACTCGAAGCGCCCGGGCTCGGGCTCCACGCGCGACCAGCAGAACTCCCCGATGCGCACCTGCCCGATGCCCAGCGCCACCATCTGCCGCGCATCCTGCGGCCACCAGGCCTCGGGCCAGTGCTCAGGGTAGTAGCACACGCCCAGCCGCACGGCTCAGTCCTTCGGGCCCGGGAAGGCCAGGAAGTCGCGCAACAGGCTGGCTGCCAGCGCGGGCCGCTCCTCGAGCAGCCAGTGCCCGCCCGCGGGCTCGCGGTGCACGCGCAGATCCGGCACCCAGCGCTCCAGCCCCTGGAGGCAGGCCACCGGGAAGGATCCGTCGCGCTCGCCCCAGACCACGAGCGTGGGCACCTCGACCACGCCCGAGGCCTGCCCCAGCTCGGGCACCGAGCGCACGCCCGCCGGGGCCAGTGCCGCCTCCAGGTTCAAGGCCCGGTACCAGTTGAGCGCCGCCTGCAGTGCGCCGGGCTGCGACCAGGCCTGCACGCAAGCAGACCGGCGGGCGGCCCAGTCCGGGCAGTCTGCGCGTGCGCGGCCGTCCGCGCGCACGGCCCACAGGCGCTCGAAATCGTCCCGCGCCAGCCGATCGGCTGCGCCCGCCTGGCACAGCCGCTGCGCGTAGGCAGAAGCCTCGCGCTGCCGCGCGCTGGCCTGGAGTTCCTCGGCAAAGCGGCACGGGTGCGGGGCGTTGAAGACCACCAGGCGCGAGACGGCATCGGGGTGCTGCGCCGCCACCGTCCAGGCGAGCAGCCCGCCCCAGTCGTGGCCCACCAGCGTGCAGCGCCCGCCCAGGTGCGCGATGAGCGCCCGCACGTCGTCCACGAGATGCGTGATGTCGTAATCCGACACCGCCGGCGGCTTGTCCGACAGGTTGATGCCCCGCAGGTCTGGCGCCAGCACCCGGTGGTCAGCGGAGAGCTCGGCCATCAAGGGCCGCCACAGCTCCCAGTGGTCGGGAAAGCCGTGCAGCATCAGCACCGGGCTGCCCTGGCCCGCCTGCGCCACGTGCAGCCGCACCCCGCCCGCGGGCAGGTGCGTGCAGCGGATGGACTCGCCACTCATATTGACGAATCGTACAATAAAGGGCGGGCGTTCGTTGGCCCGGCCCCACCGGTGCCACCGGCCCCACCGGATCCAGCAGCCTTGAACACCTCCTTTCACCGCCTGGACGACCACGACCAGACCCAGGTCTGGGTGTCGGCCGAGGCCGGTCTGCCCCGGCTGCTCTACTGGGGCGACCCGCTGCCCGGCGACTGCGATCTGCGCGCGCTGGAGCAGGCCCTGCGCTCCGCGCTGCCCCACGGCGGGCTGGACGTGGCCGAGGAGGTGAGCTGGCTGCCCGAGCCCGGGCGCGGATTCACCGATGAGCCGGGCCTGGCCCTGCGCCGCGGGTCGCGCCATCTGTACACGCGCTTTGGCCTGGAGTCGGCGCAACCGACCGGGGCGGGATGGAGCTTCCACCTGCGTGATCCGGGCTCGGCCCTGGCGCTGCATCTGCACATCGAGCTGCACGGCCCCAGCGGGGTCCTGAGCGCCCGCTGCCAGCTGACCAACGAGGGTGCCGACGCGCTGAGCGTGGACGCGCTGGCGAGCCTGGCGCTGCCCGTGCCCCGGCGGTTGCGCGAGCGGCTGTCGCTCACGGGCCGCTGGGCGGCCGAGTTCCAGGCCGTGCGCGAGCCCGTGGGCCGCGCGGCCTGGATGCAGGAGGCGCGCGGGGGCCGCACCTCGCACCACGCCTTCCCCGGACTCGTGCTGATGGAGCCCGGCACCCACGCCACGCAGGGCGAGGCCTGGAGCCTGCAGCTGGCCTGGTCGGGCAATCACCGTCTGCTGGTGCAGGCGCTGCGGGGCGGGGGCCTGCAGGTGCAGGCAGCCGGGCTGCTGCTGCCTGGCGAGGTGACGCTGCAGCCCGGCGAGTCCTATGCCAGCCCCACCGTGCACCTGTGCCGCAGCGCGGCGGGCCTGCGCCCCTTGAGCCTGCGCTGGCACCGCTTCGTGCGCGAGCGTGTGCTGCCGCCGCTGCGCGAGCCCCGGCGGGTGCAGCTCAACTCGTGGGAGGCCGCCTACTTCGATCACGACTGCCTGCGCATGCAGGCCCTGGCCCGGCGCGCCGCCGAGCTCGGCGTGGAGCGCTTCGTCCTGGACGACGGCTGGTTTGCCGGCCGGCGCGATGACCGTGCCGGCCTCGGCAACTGGGAGCCGTGCCCGGAGCGCTATCCGCAGGGGCTGGCGCCGCTGGCGGCGTGCTGCCAGGCGCTGGGCATGCAATTCGGCCTGTGGGTCGAGCCCGAAGGCGTGAGCCCCGGCAGTGCGCTTCATCGCGAGCACCCGCAGTGGATCCTGGGCGTTCCCGGCCTCGAGCAGCCGCTGGGCCGCAACCAGTACGTCCTCAACCTCGGCCTGGATGCTGCACGCGAGCACCTGTTCCACGCGCTTGGCACGCTGCTGCGCAGCGCCCCGATCCACTTCCTCAAGTGGGACATGAACCGGGACATGACCCACGCCGCCGGCCCGGGGGGCGTGCCGGCCGCGCGGCAGCACGTGCTGGGCCTGTACCGGCTGCTCGACGACCTGCGTCAGGCCTTCCCCTGGCTCGAGATCGAGACCTGCGCCTCCGGGGGCGCACGCGCAGACCTGGGCATCCTGCAGCGAACCCGCCGCATCTGGGTGTCCGACTGCAACGACCCGCTGGAGCGCCAGCGCATGCACCGCGCCTTGCTGACCTTCCTGCCGGCCGAGATCATGGGCGTGCACGTCGGCGCGCGGCGCAGCCACACCACCGGGCGGCACGCCGACATCGCGCTGCGCACCCTGACTGCGCTCCTCGGGCATCCCGGCATCGAGGCCGACCCGATCGGGTTCTCGGAGGAGGAGGCAAGCCACCTGCGCCAGGCCATCGCCTTCCACAAGGCCGAGCGCGCCTGGCTGGCCCAGGCCGAGGTCACCGCGGTCGACCACGAGGACCCCGCCGTGCTCGCGACCTCAGCCATCGCGTCCGACGGCCGGCGCGCCCTGGTGACGGTGGTGGCGGTCGATCGCACCGCCGACGCGGTGCCGGGGCCCTTGCGCGTGCCGGGCCTGGTCGCGCACGGCCGCTACCGGGTGGGCCTGCACCCGCTGTGGCCGGCCGACCCGCGACACGGCAAGCTCCCCGCCGGGCCTTTCCAGTCCGAAGACGGCCTCACCCTGGACGGTCGCGTGCTGCGGGACGCCGGCCTGGCCCTTCCGATCCTGCTGCCTGGAACAGGCATCCTGCTCGTGCTCGACCGGATCGAGTGAAAGGTAGCTCACGCTCTGAGCTACCCGGCCCTGAAACTGGCTGGGTCCGGCAGATGCCGGCGCCTGAAACCGGAGGCCGAGATGACCATCAGCGTGCACCCCTCGTCATTCACCCAGCTGGCCCTCGGCCTGGAGCCGCGCCGGCGTGCCCAGGCCCCTGCAGCGCCCCAGGGCGCGCCGTTCGGCAGCGGTTCGCAGTCGGCTGACGCCTTCGATGCCGCGGGCCGCGCCATCGGGCGCGACTACGCCCGCCACGGCCTGATGCCCAGCCCCGACCACCTCTACCTCGGCCACCCGGTGCGCCAGGGCTGGGAGGCCGGGCACGCAGCGCTCGTGCGCCGCGGCGAGCCCGCGCGGCCTGCCTCGCGCCACGTGCGGCGCTGGCTCGAGTTGCGCCTGAAGGCGTGGATGCACGGCCGCGCCTTCGACGCGCTGCAGGGCACGCCGGGGATGCTCGCGCGCATCGAGACGCCGCGCTGCCCGGTCACGCGCGAGCTGCTGTCACCTGCCCACGAAGCCGGGCACCCCGCAGGTGCGCGGGTCCCGAACGGTGCACCGGCTGCGGCCTGTGCGCCCGACGAGGGCGTGGTGGTGGCCTTGCGCGAGGAGGCGGGGATCGTGGCGGGCAACCTTGTCGTGGTGAGCCGGCGCGCGGCCCGCGCACTGGCCGGCGACGGGGCAGCAGGCTTGGCCGGTGAGGCAGCGGGTGAGGCAGCGGGTGAGGCAGCCGGCGCGCAGCTGAGCGAAGCCGCCTTGCGCCGCGCTGCCGATCTGCGCGCCCTTGTCACGCCGATGCCGCATGCGCGGGCCAGCGCGCGGCCGCTGGCCGTGCTGCCGCCCCCACGCGTACGGGTGCTCAACCCCGCGCACGAGCTGCAGGTGCTGTTGGCCACGCTCTTTGCCGGGGGCGCTTACGCGCGGCGCATGAGCGCGCTGGGCACCCTGATGCCCGATGCGGCCTCCCGTCGCGCCTACGCCGCGCTCATGAGCACGCTCCTGGCGCGGCGCCTGGAGTCGGAGTGGGCAGCGGGGCGCGAGCAGGTGCGCGCCCTGCTGGAAGATGCCTGGCTGCACCCGATGGTGCAGCGCCGCTGGGCCGAGCTGATGCGGTCTCTCACGGGTGCGCAGTGCGCGCGCATCGTGCGCTGCGCCATGGAGCGGGGCCTGGCTGCGGGTCGCGCGCGCTGGCTCGAGCCCGAGCGTGCGGTGGAGGGCTGGGGCGCTTAGCGGCCGGCCGCTTCTACAATGCCTGCAGCGAGGCGCCGGCACGAGGCCGGTGATGCGCGGGAGAGGCATTGAACGACGATCGCGAGCGGCTCGCGGGGCTGCTGCACACGATGTGGCGCATCCGCGCCTTCGAGGACGCCGCCGAGGCGGCGAGCCAGGGCGGCGTGAGCGCCTACGGCAAGGCCGCCGACGGCAGCGCGCGCGTGCGCGGGCCGCTGCACCTGTCCACCGGCCAGGAGGCGGTGGCAGCTGGGGTGTGCGCGCACCTGCGCCCCGAGGACTGCCTGACTTCCACCCACCGTGGCCACGGCCACACCCTGGCCAAGGGGGCGGATCTCGCGCGCATGATGGCCGAGCTGCACGGCAAGGCCACCGGCTTCAACGGCGGCAAGGGCGGCTCCATGCACATCGCCGACTTCTCCGTGGGCATGCTCGGTGCCAACGGTGTCGTGGCCGCAGGCTTGCCCATTGCGGTGGGGGCTGCGCATGCGCACAAGCTGCTCGGGCGACCGGCGATCACGGCCTGCTTCTTCGGCGACGGCGCGATCAACCGTGGCCCCTTCCTGGAGGCGCTGAACTGGGCCGGGGTCTACGGCCTGGCGGTGCTCTTCGTGTGCGAGGACAACCGCTGGAGCGCCACCACCGCAAGCGCCCCCATGACCTCCGGAGACGGGGCGGCTGCGCGAGCGCGCAGCCTGGGCATTCCCGCCACTGCGGTCGACGGCAACGACGTGCTGGCCGTGCACGAGGCGGCTGGCCGCCTCGTGGCCGAGCTGCGTGCGGGCGCCGGGCCGCGGCTGCTGCACGCCGTGACCTACCGCATCAAGGGCCACGTCTCGGTCGATCCGGCGGCCTACCGGGATGCCGCCGAGGTGGAGGCGGCGCGCGCCACCGACCCGATCGCGCGGGCCCGCGCCGCCTACCTCGCCCAACCCGGCGCCGACGCGACGCTGCCCGAGGCGCTGGAGCGCGCCGCACGCCAGGAGGTGGCCGCTGCCGTGGCTGCGGCTGAGGCCGCGCCCTGGCCCGATGCGGCCAGCGCCTACACCGATGTGCAGGACACGGGAGCGGGCCAATGGCGCTGATGGGCTACGCCGAGGCGGCGGTGCACGCGCTGTCGGGCGCCATGAGCGCCGACGCGCGCGTGGTGGTACTGGGCGAGGACGTGGGCCGCGGCGGCATCTTCGGCCAGTACAAGGGGCTGCAGGCGCGCTTCGGTGCGCAGCGCGTGATCGACACCCCGATCAGCGAGGCGGCGATCCTGGGCGCGGGCGTGGGGATGGCGCTGGCGGGCCTGCGGCCGGTGGTGGAGATGCGCGTGGTGGACTTCGCGCTGTGCGCGATGGACGAGCTCGTCAACCAGGCCGCCAAGAACCGCTACATGTTCGGCGGCCAGGGCCGCGTGCCGATGGTGGTGCGCATGCCCATGGGCATCTGGGACGCCTCGGCCGCGCAGCACTCGCAGTCGCTGGAGAGCTGGTTTGCGCACCTGCCGGGCGTGGTGGTGGTGTGCCCGGCCACGCCGCAGGACAACCACGCGCTGCTGCGCGCGGCGCTGGCCTGTGGCGACCCCGTGGTCTACCTCGAGCACAAGACACTGTGGGGCCAGACGGGCGAGGTCGACGAGACGGCGCCCGTGGAGCTCGGCCGCGCGCGCAACGTGCGCCCCGTGCAAGGCCGCACGCCCGACCTGACGATGGTCTCGTGGAGTCGGCAGGTGCAGGTGTGCGAGCAAGCCTGTTCGGCGCTGGCAGACGAGGGCATCGAGGTCGAGCTGCTGGACCTGCGCACGATCTGGCCCTGGGACCGCGCCGCCGTGCTGCACGCTGCGGCGGCCAGCCAGCGGCTCATGGTCGTGCACGAGGCGGTGCAGGCTGCGGGCTTCGGCGCGGAGATCGCCGCCAGCGCGGCCGAAGCCACAGGCTGCCGCGTGCGCCGGCTCGGTGCGCCGCGCATCCCGGTGGGCTACGCGCCCGTGCTCGAGGCGCAGTCGCGCGTGCACGTGCGCGACATCGTCGAAGCCGCGCGTACCTTCGTGCGCGGATGAACCGCCCGGCCCCGCGTCCAGCCCCCGCCTGACCATGAACCCTCCGGACGACGACCCCGCTCCTGCGCCCGCCGATCCTGTCGAGCCCACCGAGCCCGCCCCGCGCGTGCCGCTGGCCCTGGAGGACGTGGTCACGGCCGCGGTGATGGCCGCCCTGGCGCTCATCACCTTCGCCAACGTCCTCGTGCGCTACTTCACCTCGCAGTCCTTTGCCTGGACGGAGGAGGTGTCGGTGTTCCTGATGATCGTGCTGGCGCTCGTGGCGAGCTCCGCCGCGGTGGCGCGCAACGGCCACATCCGCATCGAGTACTTCGCCGACGGCGGCTCGAGCCAGCGCCGGCGAGCACTGGCGCGCTTCGGGGCGCTCATGGTCTGCGTGCTCTTTGCGCTGATGGCGGCGCTGTCCGTGCGCATGGTGTGGGACGACATCCGCTTCGAGGAGACCTCCCCGGGCATCGGCGTGCCCAAGTGGTGGTACTCGATCTGGCTGCCCGTGCTCGCCACGGCCATCTCGCTGCGGGCGCTCGGCGTGTTCCTGCGCAAGCGCGGCCGCCCCGGGGGCTCGCCATGATCGCCACGCTGCTCTTCGTGGCCTTCATCGCGCTCATGCTGCTGGGCGTGCCCATCGGTGCGGCGCTCGGGCTGGCGGGTGCGGCGGCCATCGCGCTGGCCAACCCCGAGACGCAGTGGTACGGGCTCCTGGCCGTGCCGCAGAACTTCTACGCCGGTCTGGGCAAGTACCCGCTGCTGGCGATTCCGATGTTCGTGCTCGTGGGCGCGATCTTCGACCGCTCGGGCGTGGCGCAGCGCCTGGTGAACTTCGCGGTGGCCATCGTCGGCCGGGGCCCGGGCATGCTGCCGCTGGTGGCCATCAGCGTGGCCATGTTCCTGGGTGGCATCTCCGGCTCGGGCCCGGCCACCGCGGCCGCGGTGGGCGCCGTGATGATCGGCGCGATGGCGCGCGCGGGCTACCCGGC
>JBDKFA010000247.1:0-6685 GCA_039798945.1 Pseudomonadota bacterium | reverse complement strand
CCCCGTAAAGCGTCCGATGACCGACCCCACCTCCCCGGCTGACACCCTTCCCCTCGAACTCGTCGTCAACGGCCAGCCTGTCCGCACCGCGGTGGCCCCCACCCTGTTGCTCGTGGAGCTGCTGCGAGGCCCGCTCGGCCTGACCGGCACGCACGTGGGCTGCGACACCGCACAGTGCGGGGCCTGCACCGTGCTCGTGGGCGATGCGCCGATCAAGAGCTGCAGCGTGCTCGCGTTGCAGGCGCAGGGTGCGCACGTCACGACCATCGAGGGCCTGCCCGAGCGCGCGCCCGCGCAGCCCGGGGCGGCCCCGGGTGCGATGCATCCGCTGCAGGAGGCCTTCATGGCCTGCCACGGGCTGCAATGTGGCTTTTGCACGCCTGGCATGGTGATGTCCGCCGCCGGCCTGCTGGCGCGCTGCTCGAACCCGAGCGAGGCCGAGATCGCCGATGCGCTGGAGGGCAACCTGTGCCGCTGCACCGGCTACGTGAACATCGTGGCGGCCGTCGGTCAGGCGGCGCGCGCGATGGCCGGCGGTGCCACGGCCCCGGAGGTGCAGGCATGAACCGCCCCGCCGACCACGGCCTGGATACGCTGCGCTTCGGCAGCGGCCACACGGTGCGCCGCCTCGAGGACCCCACCCTCGTCAGCGGGCGCGGCCAATACACCGACGACCTGCAGCGCGAGGGCCTCGCGCACCTCGTGTTCGTGCGTTCCCCGCATGCACACGCACGCATCGTGTCGGTGGACACGGCGCCAGCGCTGGCGGTGCCCGGCGTGCTCGCGGTGCTCACGGGCGCGGACCTGGTCGCCGCCGGGGTGAAGCCGATGGCCGCGCCGCCTCCCGTGTTCAAGCGCCCGGACGGCACGCCTGGGGCTACCGCACCACGCAGGGCGCTGGCGCACGAGGTCGTGCGCTACGTGGGTGAGGCCGTGGCCGCCGTGGTGGCCGAGACCCGCGCCGCGGCCGTCGAGGCGGCCGAGGCGCTGTGGGTGGACTACGACGCGCTGCCCGCCGTGGTGGACGTGCGCGCCGCCACCGCAGCGGGCGCCCCTGCGGTGTGCGAAGCCGCGCCCGACAACATCGCCGCCGAGGCGCGCCACGGGGATGCGGCCGCCTGCGACGCCGCCTTCGCGCGCGCCGCGCACGTGGTCAAGCTCGACATCGACAACCAGCGCCTGGCACCCGCCTCGCTGGAACCCCGCGTGGTGATGGCCGAGCCCGAGCCCGGGACCGGCCGCCTGCTCGTGACGCTGTCCAGCCAGATGCCCACTGCCGTGCGCGACGGCATCGCCACCTTGCTGCCCGGCCTCACGAAGGAGCAGGTGCGCGTGAAGGTGGGCGACGTCGGTGGCGGCTTCGGCATGAAGACGGGCCTGTACCCCGAAGACCTCGTCGTGGCCTTCGCCGCGCGCCAGTTGCGGCGGCCCGTGCGCTGGCGCTCGCAGCGCCTGGAGGAATTCGCCGCCTCGGTGCACGGCCGGGGCTGGCACACGCACGCTGAGCTCGCGCTCGACGCGCAGGGGCGCATCCTCGCGCTGCGACACCGCACGCACGCGGACATCGGCGCCTACGGCACGCCCACGGGCTGCGCGATCCCGCTGCTCATCGGGCTGCACGTGGCCACGAGCGTCTACGACGTGCCGCTCGTGGACCTGCACGCGAGCTCGGTGCTGACGAACAAGATGCCCATGGGCGCCTACCGCGGCGCCGGCCGGCCGGAGGCCGTCTACATCATCGAGCGGCTGATGGACGCCGCCTCGCGCGCCTCGGGCATCGACCCCGTGGAACTGCGCAGGCGCAACCTGGTCCCTGCCGACAGGATGCCCTACCGCAACGCGATGGGGCAGGTCTACGACTCCGGCGAGTTCGGCAAGATGCTCGAGCAGGTGCTCGTGCTCGGCGACTGGGACGGCTACGCCGAGCGGGCCGCGCAGTCCGCCGCGCGAGGCCAGCTGCGCGGGCGCAGCATCACCACCTTCCTCGAGTGGACGGGCGGCAACGCGCTGGCCGAGACGGTGAAGGTGGACGTGACCGCCGACGGCTTCATCGAGCTCACGAGTGCCACCATGCCGATGGGCCAGGGCATCGCCACGAGCTACGCACAGCTCGCGGTGGACATCTTCGGTGTGCCCCTGGAGCGTATCCGCGTGCTGCAGGGCGACACCGACCGCGCCAACGGTTTTGGCAGCGCCGGCAGCCGCTCGCTCTTCACGGGCGGGGCCGCCGTGCACGTGGCCAGCGAACGCACGGTGGATCATGCCCGCGAACTCGCGGGCGAGGCGCTGGAGGCTGCAGCGGCTGACATCGAGTACCGCGCCGGCGAGTTCAGCGTGGTGGGCACGGACCTGCGCATCGGCCTCTTCGACCTCGCCGGCCGCCAGGCCACGGGACGCATCACGGTCTCGGCCGAGACGGTGGCCGGCGCGCCGAGCTGGCCCAATGGCGCGCACGCCTGCGAGGTGGAGCTCGACCCGGACACTGGCGACGTGCAGGTGGTCGCCTACGCGAGCGTCAACGACATCGGCCGCGTGGTGAGCCCGCAGATCGTGCAGGGCCAGCTCGAGGGCGGTGCCGTGCAGGGCATCGGCCAGGCGCTCAGCGAGCAGATCGTCTACGACGAATCGGGCCAGCTGCTCACCGCGAGCTTCATGGACTATGCGCTGCCGCGCGCCGATGGATTTCGCGCCTTCAAGACGCGCTTCGACACCTCGGTGCCCTGCCGCACGAACCTGCTCGGCGCCAAAGGCGTGGGCGAACTGGGCACGATCGGCGCCACGCCGGCGGTGGTCAATGCGGTGGTGGATGCCCTCGTGGCGGGCGGCGTGCCGCCGGAGGTCGCCCAGGCGCTGCAGATGCCCTTGACCGCGCCACGCATCTGGGCTGCGCTGCAGGCACGTCGCACCCTCTGACGGCGCCGCCCGCGCACCGGGCGGCACGGGGCGCGCTCCGCGATCGGGGCGCCTGCCCGCCGCCGGGCGCCTGCTTCGCCCGCCTCCACCTTCATCACCCTCGCTTCGCACCCTTTCACGGCTCACGAACATGACTGCACGCTGGATCCTCGCGCTGACCCTGCTGCTCGCGCCCTCCCTCGTACCCGCCCAGAGGAGCCTTCCCACCGGCATCAGCCGGGTGACGAGCGTGGAGGGCATCACCGAGTACCGCCTCGCCAACGGCCTGCAGGTGCTGCTGGTGCCCGACGCCTCCAAGCCGACGACGACCGTGAACATGACCTACCGCGTCGGGTCGCGCCACGAGAACTATGGCGAAACGGGCATGGCGCACCTGCTCGAGCACCTGATCTTCAAGGGCACGCCGACCACGCGCAACCTGATGGGCGAGCTGCGCAGCCGCGGCATGCGCTTCAACGGCACGACCTCCTTCGACCGCACGAACTACTTCGCAAGCTTTTCCGCCAGCGACGAGCAACTGCGCTGGTACCTGTCGTGGCAGGCCGATGCGATGGTGAACAGCCTGATCGCGCGCGCCGACCTCGACACCGAGATGACGGTGGTGCGCAACGAGATGGAGTCGGGCGAGAACAACCCCTTCCGCATCCTGTTGCAGCGCACGATGGCCACGATGTACCAGTGGCACAACTACGGGAAGGTACCCATCGGCGCACGCAGCGACGTCGAGAACGTGGACATCTCGCGCCTGCAGGCCTTCTACCGGCTGTACTACCAGCCCGACAACGCGACGCTGACGGTGGCCGGCAAGTTCGACGAAGGCCAGGTGCTGAAGTGGGTGTCGGAGTACTTCGGCCCGATCGCGCGGCCCACGCGCAAGATTCCCCCCACCTACACCGTCGACCCCGTGCAGGACGGCGAGCGCGCGCTGACCCTCAGGCGCAGCGGCGGCACCCCCATCGTGATGGCCGGCTTTCACGTGCCGGCGGGCGCCCACCCCGATTTCGCCGCGCTGTCGATCCTGGCCCAGGTGATGGGCAGCGCACCCGGCGGGCGCCTGCACGATCGGCTCGTGCAGAAGAAGCTCGCCGCCTCGAGCTTCGGCTTCGCGTGGTCGCTGGCCGAGCCGGGGGCCCTGTTTCTCGGCGTGCAGCTTGCGCCCGACCAGGACGCCGAGCGCGCGCGGGCCGAACTCTTGGCCACGGTCGAGTCGCTGGCCGTCGAGCCGGTGCGGGCCGAGGAAGTGGAGCGGGCGCGGCGCCAATGGCTCAACGCCTGGGAACAGGGCTTTGCCGACCCCGAGCGCTTCGGCGTCGCGCTGTCGGACGCGATCGGGCGCGGCGACTGGCGGCTCTTCTTCCTCGAGCGTGACCACATCCGGCGCGTGAAGCCCGAGGACGTGCAGCGCGTGGCCGCGCAATTCCTCAAGCGCGACAACCGCACGGTGGCCACCTACCTGCCCACGGCACAGCCCGACCGGGCCCCAGCCCCGGCCCTGGTGGACGTGGCCGCGCTCGTCAAGGACTACCGCGGCGACGCCGTGGCCGCGGCGGTCGAGACCTTCGACCCGACCCCCGCCAACCTCGAGGCCCGCACCCAGCGCTCGGTCCTGCCCTCCGGCCTGCGCGTGGCGCTGCTGCCCAAGGCCACCCGTGGGCAGGCCGTGCAGGCGCGGCTCGTGCTGCGCTTCGGCGACGTGGACAGCCTGAAAGGTCAGGCGCTGGTCGCGAGCCTCGTGGGCAGCATGGTCGAGAAGGGTGGCGCAGGGCTGACGCGCCAGCAGATCCGCGACCGGCTGGCGGAACTGAGGGCGCAGGTCGCATTCGGCGGCTCGGCCCAGACCCTGCAGGTGTCGATCACGACCGTGCGCGAGCACCTGCCGGCCGTCGTGCAGCTCGTCGCCCGGCTGCTGCGCGAGCCCGCCTTCCCCGAGGACGCCCTCGAGGAACTGCGGCGCCAGGCGCTTGCGGGCCTGGAGTCGCGACGCAAGGAACCGGGAGCCCTCGTGGCGCAGGCACTCGCCCGCCACGGCAACCCCTACCCGCGCGGCGACCTCCGCTACACCGCGACCTTCGAGGAAAGCGAGCAGGAGCTGCGCGCGGTCTCGGTGGCGCAATTGCGCGCCTTCCACCGCCGCTTCCTCAGCGCGGCGCACGGCGAGTTCGCCGCCACCGGCGACTTCGATGCCGCCGCGCTGCGCACGGCGCTCGAGCAGTCGATGGGCGACTGGCGCAACCCGGCCGAAGGCGCCGCCCGCTACGTGCGCGTGCCCCGGCCCTTCGTTCAGGTGCCGCCCGCGCGCTTCGTCATCGAGACGCCCGACAAGCAGAACGCCAACGTGCTCGGCGGGCTGGCGCTGCCGATCAACGACGACCACGCGGACTACGCCGCGCTGGTGGTGGCCAGCACCATCTTCGGCTCGGGCGGCAGCTCACGACTGTGGAACCGGCTGCGCGAAAAGGAGGGCATGAGCTACGACGCACGCGCGGGTGTCTCCTGGAGCGTGGGCGACGCCAACTCGGTCTGGACCTTCAGCGCCATCTTCGCGCCGCAGAACCAGCCACGCGTCGAGGCGGCGGTGCGCGAGGAACTGCAGCGCGCGCTGGCCGAGGGCTTCACGAGCGCCGAACTCGACCGTGCGCGCACGGGCATCCTCAATGAGCGGCGCCTCGCCCTGGCACAAGATGCCTTCGTGGCCGGCGTACTCGGGGCGCAGCTCGAGCAGGGCCGCGACTTCCTGCTGCGCCAGCGTGTGGACGAGGCCATCGCCGGCGTGAGCCTGGAGCAGGTGAACGCGGCGTTCCGTCGCCACATCGACCCGGCGCGCCTGGTCACGGCGTGGGGCGGGGACTTCAAGGGTGCGGCGCGCTAGGCGACGCAAGCCAGGAAAAAGCCGCCGGGCTGCAGGACAGCACGGCGGCTTCTTGTGGTGGTGGCCAAGGGCGGAATCGAACCACCGACACGCGGATTTTCAATCCGCTGCTCTACCAACTGAGCTACTTGGCCGGAGCCGACGAGTATAGCTCAGGTCACCACAGCCGCCCCCGAGCCTCAACCGTCGGCCGGCCTCAGCCGGCGCCCGTGCCCCCGCGCTTGTTGCGGGTGAGGTCCACCCCGAGCTGCTTGAGCTTGCGGTACAGGTGCGTGCGCTCCAGGCCCGTCTTCTCGGCCACGCGCGTCATCGAGCCGTATTCCTTGGCGAGGTGGAACTCGAAGTAGCTCTTCTCGAAGGCGTCGCGCGCCTCGCGCAGCGGGCGGTCGAGCTCGAAGCTCTGGCGCGGCAGGAGACCCTGCACGACGGGCACGGCAACGGGCACGCCGGCGGGCTCGGCCGCCGATCCGCCCGCTCGGGCGACGCCCGCCGGCCCCGGCTCGCCCCGACCCTCGCCGACCCCGGGCAGGCGCGAGACCGCCGGGCCCGGGCGCACCAGCGCCTGGTCGACGGCCCGCAGGAGCTTTTGCAGCGTGATGGGCTTTTCGAGGAAGGCCACGGCACCGAAGCGCGTGGCCTCCACGGCGGTGTCGATGGTTCCGTGCCCGCTCATCATGATCACGGGCATCGTCAGCAGGCCGCCGCCGGCCCACTCCTTGAGCAGCGTGATGCCGTCCACGTCGGGCATCCAGATGTCCAGCAGCACCAGGTCGGGGCGCACGCGGTCGCGCGCGGCGCGCGCCTCGCCGGCGTCTTCGGCCAGTTCGACGGTGTGGCCCTCATCGGACAGGATCTCGGACAGCAGGCCGCGGATGCCCAGTTCGTCGTCAACTACAAGAATCG
>JBDKFA010000246.1:0-2532 GCA_039798945.1 Pseudomonadota bacterium | reverse complement strand
ACATGGGCGTGCCGAAGATGCCGGGAGCAATGGTCATGTTGCGGATCCCGTTGCGGGCAAGGTCCCGGGCGATGGGCAGCGTCATGCCGACCACGCCGCCCTTGCTCGCCGAATAGGCGGCCTGCCCGATCTGGCCGTCGTAGGCGGCCACGCTGGCGGTGGAGATCAGCAGACCGCGCTCGCCGGTGGGCTCGGGCTCGTTGCGGCACATGGCCTCGGCCGCCAGCCGGATCATGTTGAAACTGCCCACCAGGTTCACCATGATGGTCTTGCTGAACAAGGCCAACGGATGCGCGCCCTCCTTGCCGACCGTCTTGGAGGCGGTGGCGATGCCCGCACAATTGACCAGCCCCATCAGCTTGCCCAGGCCGACCGCTGCGGCAATGGCGGCCTGGCCGTCGGCCTCCTGGGTGACATCGCAGCGCACGAAGCGGCCGCCGATTTCCCTGGCGAGGGCGTCGCCGCGCTCCTGTTGCAGGTCGGCGACGACGACATGCCCACCCGCGCCGGCCAGCATGCGGGCGGTGCCTTCGCCAAGGCCCGAGGCCCCGCCCGTCACGATGAATACCTTTCCTGCGATTTCCATGCTGTTCAGCTCCCCAGGGCAGCCAGCGCCCGAGATGTGATGTCCTCGACCGCGCCCAGGCCCGAGATGCGCGCGTAGCGTGGCGCCTGCGCGTCTCCGGAGGCGGACCAGGCCGAGTAGTAGTCGACCAGCGGGCGCGTCTGGCTGTGGTAGACCGTCAGGCGCTTCTGCACGGTTTCCTCTCGGTCGTCGTCGCGCTGGATGAGGGGCTCACCGGTCACGTCGTCGATACCGGCGACCTTGGGCGGGTTGAACTTGACGTGATACGTTCGACCGGACGGCAGGTGGGCGCGGCGGCCGCTCATGCGCTCGACGATCTCGGAGTCGGGCACGTCGATCTCGAGCACCACGTCGAGCTTGACGCCGGCCGCCTTCATCGCGTCGGCCTGGGGGATCGTGCGCGGGAAGCCGTCGAAGAGGAAACCTGCGGCACAGTCGGCCTGCGCGATACGCTCCTTGACGAGGCCGATGATGATGTCGTCGCTGACGAGGCCGCCCGCGTCCATCACCTTCTTGGCGGCGACGCCCAGCGGCGTGCCGGCCTTGACGGCCGCCCGCAGCATGTCGCCCGTGGAGATCTGCGGGATGCCGTAGCGCTTGCAGATGTGGGTGGCCTGTGTGCCTTTGCCCGCACCCGGCGGGCCCAGAAGAATCAGTCGCATTCCGGTCTCCTCGGCCAGCGCGTGCAACGGCCGGCTCGCCGGATTATCACCCGGCGACTCCACGCGAAGCTTTCAGCTCAACGCCGAGGTGCGACGGCCAGCAGCGCCCGCACGCGGGCCAGGTCCTCGGGCGTGTCCACGCCTGCGGCGGGGGCGGCATCGGCCACGTGGACGGCGATGCGCTCGCCGTGCCAGAGCACGCGCAGCTGCTCGAGGGCCTCGGTGCGCTCCAACGGGGCGGGCGCCAGGCCAGGGAAGCCCCGCAGGAACCTGGCCCGGTAGGCGTAGAGGCCCAGGTGGCGAAGGGGGACGGGTTCGATTGGCAGGGCCTGGGGGCTGGGCGCGTCGCGCCACCAGGGCAGCGGCGCACGGCTGAAGAGCAGGGCGCGGCTGCGCGCGTCCAGCACGACCTTGACGACGTTCGGATTGCGAAAGTCTTCGACCGCCTCGATGGGATGGGCCACGGTCGCCATCACGCAGTCGGGGTGCTCGGCGAGCAGGGCGGCACACCGCGAGAGCAGGGCTGGGGGCATCAGTGGCTCGTCGCCTTGCAGGTTCACCACGATGTCCTGGCCGTCCAGCCCGAGGAGGGTGCAGGCTTCGGCCAGACGGTCGCTGCCGCTGGGGTGATCGGGGCGGGTCAGCACGGCGCTCACGCCGTGCTGTGCGCAAGCGCGCACCACCTGTGCGTCGTCCGCCGCCACCACGACGCTCTCGGCCCCCGCAGCCTGGGCCTGGCGGGCGACCCTGACCACCATCGGTACCCCGCCGATGTCCGCCAGCGGCTTGCCCGGCAGGCGGGTCGAGGCCAGGCGAGCCGGAATCAGGACGTGAAAACCCTGACTCATCGGAAGCCCTGGCTCGGCGCGCGACCTCGAACCCCGGATATGACCACGCGTCTGGTATTCACGGCGCAGGCGGCGGCGCGCCGAGGCCACTTCCCTGCACCGAGGCGCCCGGAGCTTCGGCCGCGCCGTCCAGGCTGCGGGCCTCGGTCTCGAGCATCAGCGCGATCCCGTCGCGAATGGGATAGGCAAGCCGGTCGGCCGGGCATGCGAGCTCCGTCAGGCGCCCGGCGTCGTCGTGGACGGCCTGCAACGGCCCCTTGCACACGGGGCATACGAGCACCTGCAGCAGTCGCGAATCGAGGGTCATCGGGAAGCGGGAAGTTCAGCGGTTGGATGCGGCAGAGGCGGGACGGCCCAGGCTGCCCAGTCGCCCGAGGATCTCTGCGCGCAGGACATCGGGCAGGGAAAAGTCTAGCCGCACCACGTGCAGCCGGTG
>JBDKFA010000245.1:0-6731 GCA_039798945.1 Pseudomonadota bacterium | reverse complement strand
GGCCGGCTTCCCCAACAAGCCGGACGGCACGAAGATGACCTACCGCGCCGCGGTGAAGACCGGCGTCATCTTCAAGGACGCCAAGAACAAGGCGGCGGCCAAGAAGTTCGTCGCCTTCCTGCTCGAGGAAGCCAATCTGACGCCGTACGTGGAAGGGGCGCTCGGCCGCTGGTTCCCGGTGACGAAGAACGCGCAGCAAAGCGCCTTCTGGAAGAGCGACCCGCACCGCCTGGCCGTGTACAACCAGTTCATGGCTGGCACCACGCCTTTCGAGTTCACGAAGAACTACCGCTTCACGGTGCTGAACAACGAGAACGTGTGGGCGAAGGCCGCCAACCGCATCCTCAACGAGAAGTGGACGGCCGAGCGCGCGGTCGACGAGATGATCGGCCGCATCAAGCAGGTGGCTGGCAACTGAGCCGCCTGCGACTGAACGCCTGACCTTGCCGTCGGGAATCCGGCCGCCCGGCACCCGTCCGGGCGGCCGGCTCTTCTCGACCCGTCCCGCATGAGCACCTCCGACGCCGCACACCTGCCGGTGAGCCCTGCCTCGCCGCCGAGCGCCCGCCCGCTGTCGACCTGGCAGTTCTGGGGCCGCGTGCTCGTGGTGCCGTACCTGCTCATCTTTCTCGTCTTCGTCATCTACCCGGTGTGCTACGGGCTGTGGCTGGCCCGCCACCCCGAGAGCTACGTCAAGCTCGCCGCCGACCCGATCTTCTTTCGCACCGCCGTCAACACGGTCGTTTTCCTGGCCATCGCCATCAACGTGAAGATGGTGATCGCGCTGCTGCTGTCGGGCTTCTTCGCCCGCAACCGCTGGTGGATCAGCGTGCTGTCGGTGATCTTCATCCTGCCGTGGGCGGTGCCCTCGATCCCGACAATCCTGTCGGTGCGCTTCATGCTCAACCCCGAGTGGGGCGTGATCAACTCGACGATCTTCCGCCTCACGGGCCTGGACGGCCCGAACTGGCTGAACGACCCGACGCTCGCGCTGTCGTTCTCGATGCTGATGCACATCTGGAAGTCGCTGCCTTTCTGGACGCTCATCTTGCTGGCCGGCCGCCTGGCGATTCCTGCCGAGCAGTACGAGGCCGCGTCCGTCGACGGGGCCAGCGGCCTGCAGAAGTTCCGCTACATCACCTGGCCCGCGATGCGTTCGCTGTACCTGACCTCGGTCGTGCTCTCCACGATCTGGACGCTCGGGGACTTCAACAGCGTCTACCTGCTCACCGGCGGCGGGCCGGCCGACCTCACCCACGTGCTCGCCACGCTCGGCATCCGCTACCTGCGGCTCGACCAGGTCGACCTCGCGATGGCCGCCATCGTCGTCTCGCTGCCGCTCGTGCTGCCGCTGGTGTTCTTCATGATGAAGAGGCTCAGCCGATGAGCCGCCGCCGTTCCCTGCTGCGCAAGGTGTTCGACGAGGCCCGCCTGCTGCTCGTGGGCATCCCGGTGCTGCTGTGGACGATCGTGCCGATCTACCACATGTTCCTGTTCGCGATCTCCGAGCGCGACACCGCCACCTCCGGCCGGCTGTGGCCGAAGTCGCCCACGCTGCAGAACTTCGACATCGTCTTCTCGCAGAAGCACTTCTACCTCGACCACTTCTGGGTGCAACTGGGCAACTCGGTGCTGATCGCCGCCGCGGTGGGCGCGCTCACGCTGTTCATCTCCACCTGTGCGGCCTTCGCGATCAGCCGCCTGAAGGTGCGCGGCGGTCGCACGGTGATGAACATGGCACTGTTCACGTACTTCATCCCGGCCGCTTTCCTGGCCGTGCCGATGTACAAGACCATGGGCACCTACGGCCTGCTGAACTCGCAGTGGGCGCTGATCCTGGCGATGGTGACGATCGCCTCGCCTTACTGCATCTGGGTGCTCAAGCAGGCAAGCGACAAGCTGCCGGCCGAGCTGGACGAGGCCGCACGCATCGATGGCGCCTCGCCGCTGCAGCTCTTCCGTCTCGTCTACCTGCCGCTGATGGTGCCCTCGCTGGTGGCGGTGGGCACCTACTCGCTGCTGCTGGCGTGGAACGAGTACCTCTATGCGTTCCTGCTCCTGTCGCGCGATCAGGACGTGACCCTGGCCGTGGCGCTGGGCAACTTTCTGTCCGCCGACGATTCGCCCTGGGAGCTGCTGATGGCCACGGGGCTCATCTACGCGCTGCCGCCTGCGGCCATCTACTACGCCTTCAAGCGCTACATGGTGTCGGGCCTGACGGCCGGCGCCGTCAAGAGCTGAGCCCCACCCGGACCCGTACCATGGCTTCCGTCTCCTTTCGCGACATCCGCAAGTCCTACGGCAAGGTCGAGGTGCTGCACGGGCTGGGCTTCGACATCGCCGATGGCGAGTTCGTCGTGCTCGTCGGCCCCTCGGGCTGCGGCAAGAGCACGCTGCTGCGCATGCTCGCCGGGCTGGAAGAGATCTCTGGCGGGGAGATCCTGATCGATGGCCGCGTCGTCAACGACCTCGAGTCGAAGGACCGCGACATCGCGATGGTGTTCCAGAGCTACGCGCTCTACCCGCACATGACGGTGCGCGAGAACATGGGCTTCTCGCTGCGGTTGCGCAAGGCCGACGCCGCGGTGATCGAGCAGCGCGTGAACGACGCCGCGCGCATCCTCAACCTGGACCAGCTGCTGCACCGCTACCCGCGCGAGCTCTCCGGCGGCCAGCGCCAGCGCGTGGCGATGGGCCGTGCGATCGTGCGCGACCCCAAGGTCTTCCTGTTCGACGAGCCCTTGTCGAACCTGGACGCCAAGCTGCGCGTGGCCATGCGCGCGGAGATCAAGGCGCTCCACCAGCGCCTGAAGACGACCACCGTCTACGTCACGCACGACCAGATCGAGGCGATGACGATGGCCGATCGCATCGTCGTCATGCACGACGGCGTGATCGAGCAGATTGGCGCCCCCCTGGAGCTCTTCGACCGGCCGGCCAACCTCTTCGTGGCGCAGTTCATCGGCTCGCCGGCGATGAACGTGTTCGAAGGCACCGTGCGCGGCGGGGCCGTGGAAGCCCTGGGCCAGCGATGGCCGCTGCCGCCGGGTGTCCGGCCGGCCGAAGGCAGCGCGCTGCACTACGGCGTGCGTCCCGGGGACCTCGTGCTCGCGCCCGAGGGCATCGAGGCTCGCGTGATGGTGGTCGAGCCCACCGGGGCCGAGACGGAGCTGCTGCTGGAAGTGGCCGGCACGCAGCTCGTGGCGGTCATGCATGGGCGCACCCTGGCGCGCCCGGAAGACCGGGTGCGCGTGAGCGTGGATCCCTCGGCCGTGCACGCGTTCGACGGCGCGAGCGGTCGCCGCCTCGTCTGATCGCGTCCGCCACGGATCACCGGGGAAGAGGGCTGAACGGGCCGGCATGGGCAGCGCACGCATCGTCGTCATGGGCGTCAGCGGCAGTGGCAAGACCACGGTTGCCCGGGCCCTGGCGCAAGCCTTGAAGCTGCCTTTCCTGGAGGGCGATGACCTGCACCCCCCGGACAACATCGCGCGCATGGCCGCCGGGGTGCCGCTGACCGACGCCGATCGCCAGGTGTGGCTGGCAGCCATCGCCATGCGGCTCGCGGCCGCCGGCGGGCGGCGTCGCGGCGGCCTGGTGGTCACCTGCTCGGCGCTCAAGCGAGCCTACCGCGACCAGCTGCGTGCCGCCGCCCCGGACCTGCAGCTCGTGTTCCTGCACGGCGAGTCGGGCCTGCTGGCGACGCGTCTGGCCGCCCGGCGCGACCACTACATGCCGGCTTCGATGTTGCCGAGCCAGCTCGCCACGCTCGAGCCCCCGGGGCCCGACGAGCGTGCGATCGTCGGCGACGTGGCCCAGACCCCCGACACCATCGTCGCGGCCCTGCTGCGGCAACTCCAGGCGTCTTCCCCATGATCAACCCCTCCACCTTCCGCCTCGACGGTCGTCTGGCCCTCGTCACGGGCTCGTCCACCGGCATCGGCCTCGCCCTGGCGCGCGGCCTCGCGCAAGCGGGCGCAGCCGTCGTGCTCAATGCGCGCGACGCTGCTCGCCTGGTGCAAACGGCCCAGGCGCTGGCCGCCGAGGGGCACGTGGTCCACCACCGCGCCTTCGACGTCACCGACGAGGCCTCGGTGGCTGCCGGCGTGGCCTCGATCGAGGCCGACATCGGCCCGATCGACATCCTCGTCAACAATGCCGGAGTCACGCGCCGCGGCGCCTTCCACGAGCAGCCGGTGGCCGACTGGCAGATGGTGCTGCGCACCAACATCGACGGCCTGTTCATGGTCGGGCAGGCGGTGGCGCGGCACATGGTGGCCAGGAAGCGCGGCCATATCGTCAACATCTGCTCGGTGATGAGCGAGCTCGGCCGGCCCGGCACCGCGGCCTACACCGCGAGCAAGGGGGCGGCCAAGATGCTCACCAAGGGCATGGCCATCGACCTCGCCCCGCATGGCATCCACGTCAACGCGATCGGGCCGGGCTACTTCCGCACCGAGCTCACCGCCGGCCTGGCGGCCGACGCCACCTTCAACGCCTGGCTGATGAACCGCACGCCGCAAAAGCGCTGGGGCGAGGTGGAAGACCTCGCGCCCGCCGCGGTGTTCCTGTGCAGCGACGCCGCGCGCTACGTCAATGGCCACGTGCTGTACGTGGACGGTGGCGTGACGGCTACGCTCTGACCGGCGCACCCCGCCTTCCCGCCTGGCCACGCCCTCGATGCCCGATCCCACTCCCACCTTCGTCCAGGTCCAGCTCTACACCGACACCGACGGCCGTGCCCGCTGGCGCGAGCACCCGATCGCGCTCACCGAAGGCAAGCCGCAGGCGCGGCTCTCGCCGCTGGCCGCGAGCGGCGGCTACCAGCTGCGCCAGAGCCCGGTCGGCTTCGCCAGCGACTTCCACTGCACCGAGAAGGCGCAGTGGGTGTTCATCTTGTCGGGCGTGATGGAGATCGGACTGCACGACGGCAGCTGGCGCCGATTCGGTCCGGGCCAGCACTTCCACTCGGCCGACGTGTTGCCCGCCGGCGCCACCTTCGACCCCCGCTGGCACGGCCACCGCAGCCGCCAGGCCGGGCCCGAGCCGCTGGTCACGCTGTTCGTGCGCGGCTGAGGTCTGGCCTCGCGGTGCGCCCATGAAGAACGCCCTGGCCCCGACGCTGGCTGCCCTCGGCGCGGCCATCGTCGCTGGCCGCCACCCCCCCGGCTCGAGCCTGCCGCCCGAGCCCACGCTGTGCGAGCACTTCGGTGTGAGCCGCACGGTGGTGCGCGAGGCGGTGAAGTCGCTCGTGGCGAAGGGCCTGCTCGTCACGGGCCCCAAGCGCGGCACGCGTGTGCTGCCGGCCAGCCAGTGGAACTGGTTCGACCCCGAGGTGGTCGCCTGGCAGACCGAAGCCGGGCCGACACGAGCCTTCCTGCACGACCTCCAGGAGATGCGGCGCATCGTCGAGCCTGCCGCGGTGCGGCTGGCTGCCCAGCGGGCGACCGACGCGGACATCGCTGCCATCGAGCGCGCCTATGCCGGCATGCGCGAGGCGATCCTCGGCGGCGGTGACTACGTCGCCGAGGACCTCGCCTTTCACCAGGCGCTCATCGCTGCGTGCCACAACCGCATGCTGCAGCAGATGGGCAAGACGCTCGAGGCCCTGCTGCGCACGAGCTTTCGCATCTCCATCGGGCGGCCCAACGGCCCTGCGTTGTCACTGCCCCTGCACCGGGAGATCCTGGACGCCGTCATCGCACGCGCGCCGGACCTCGCCGAGCGTGCCAGCCTGCGCCTGATCGACGGCGCGGGGCTCGACATCGAATCTGTGATCGGCGCCCCGCTGGCCGAGGGCGCCGCCGCCACCGGTTTCAGCCGATCCGGCCGAGCAGCAGGTACTCCATCAGCGCCTTCTGCACGTGCAGCCGGTTCTCCGCCTCGTCCCACACCACCGACTGCGGCCCGTCGATGACCTCGGCGGTGACTTCTTCGCCGCGGTGCGCGGGCAGGCAATGCATGAACAGGGCATCCGGCTGGGCCACGGCCATCATGTCCTCGTCCACGCACCAGTCCACGAAGGCCTTGCGGCGTTCCTCGTTCTCGGCCTCGTAGCCCATGCTCGTCCACACGTCGGTGGTGACGAGGTGCGCGCCGCGGCAGGCATCCATCGGGTGGTCGAAGACGCGGTAGCAGGCGGTGTCACCCACGCCGGCAACGGCAGGGTCGATCTCGTAGCCGCTGGGGGTGCTCAGGTGCACCGTGAAGCCGAGGATCTCGGCAGCCTGCAGCCACGTGTGGGCCATGTTGTTGCCGTCTCCCACCCAGGCGACCACCTTGCCCTCGATCGAGCCGCGGTGCTCGATGTAGGTGTAGAGGTCCGCCAGGATCTGGCACGGGTGGTACTCGTTGGTCAGGCCGTTGATGACCGGCACGCGCGAGTGCGCGGCGAAGGCCTCGAGCTTGGCCTGCTCGTAGGTGCGGATCATCACGAGGTCGACCATGCGGCTGATCACGCGCGCGCTGTCCTCCACCGGTTCGGCGCGGCCGAGCTGGCTGTCGCCGGTGGTCAGGTGCACCACCGAGCCGCCCATCTGGTACATGCCCGCCTCGAAGCTCACGCGCGTGCGCGTGCTCGCCTTCTCGAAGATCATCGCCAGCGTCCGGTCTGCCAGGGGCTGGTACTTCTCGTAGTTCTTGAAGCGCGTCTTGATGATGCGCGTGCGCTCGAAGAGGTAGGCGTACTCCTCGGCGCGCAGGTCCTTGAACTGCAGGAAGTGCTTCATCAG
>JBDKFA010000244.1:0-2740 GCA_039798945.1 Pseudomonadota bacterium | reverse complement strand
TCTTCACCGCGGCGCGGTAGGTCATCTTGCCGCCGTCGGGCTTGTTCGGGAAGCCGGCGGTGGCGATGAGCTCGGTGTAGTTCTTCTTGGCCACCGCCCGCTGCGCTTCGGTCAGCGTGGTGTTGTTCATGTCGTCGAGCCACTTGGCGGCGATCGAGATCGTCGCGTTGTGGGTCATGACGGTCGTCTTGTTGTGGAAGGCGACGTTGTTGTCGGGGTCCTTCCAGCTTGTCGCCGAGGGCGGCGCGCAGCCCTTCGAATAGACCGCCGCGTAGTCGCTCATCGCCTCGACCAGCCCCTTGCGCACCGCCGGGTCGTCCACGAGCAGCTTGCCGGCGTCGTTGACGAGCTGGATGTTGTAGGCATCCATGAAGGTGAGGAAGGAGAAGAACGCGTCGCTCGAGTCCACGCCCAGCGGCTGGCCGATGCCGAAGGCGCGGTTGCCGGTCTTCTGGCGGTAGGCCGGCTGCACCTTGTCGCACCAGAAGTTCCAGTAGCCCTTCCAGTCCTTGGGGATGTCGCTTTCCTTGAAGCCGGCGTCGGCGAGCATGTCCTTCCAGTACTGGATATGCATCGTCTGCTGCTTGACCGGGAACGCGTAGTAGGCCCGGTTCTTGGCGGCGTTGTTGTAGAGGAAGGTGGTCGACAGCGCACGCGGCTCGAACTTGGCGCGCAGCGGGTCGATGATGCTCGTGATGTCCTCGAGCTTGCCGTCGTAGGCCCACTTGGCCGTGACCTGGAAGTCGTAGACGTCGGCGTAGGCGACATCAGGCGGAGTGCCCGAGTCGAGTGCCGCCACAGTCTTGGGGATCATGTCCTGGATCGGGTACTGGGAGAGCTCGACCTTGATGCCCTTGTTCTTGGCCTCGAACTTCTTGATGGCCTCGAACAGCGCGTCGTCTTCGGCCTTGTAGAAGCCCTTGACCCAAAAGACGTTGAGCTTTTCCTGAGCGCTCACCGGCCCCATGGCCAGCAGCGCCGCGCCCGCGAGTGCGGTCGTGATCCAGGTCCTCATCTTCATGCGACGTGTCTCCTGTGTGGTGATGCGGCCCGCGCGGCTACGAGCCGGACCGACGCCGAATCGTATGACCATTGAACGAGGGTCCGATTCGGACAAACCCGCAACGAGGCGGGCGCGCGCGCACGGGTTGGGCGGCGCACGGCACCGGCGAGGTGCCCGGTCGGGCGAGGCGCCAGAGGCGCCGGCTCAGGCCGGCTCAGGCCGGGCGACACTCCGGCACCGGAGTGGCCACCGGCTGGCCCGTGAAGTGCGCGCAGAGGTTGCCGAACGCGAGGTCGGCCATCGCTTGGCGCGTGGCGGTGGTGGCGCTGCCGATATGCGGCGCCAGCACCACGTGCGGCAGCGCGATCAGCCGCTCGGGTACGCGCGGCTCGTCGGCGAAGACGTCCAGCCCCGCGCCTGCGATGGTGCCGCACTCGAGCGCCTCGATGAGTGCTTGTTCGTCCACGACCGAGCCGCGCGCAACGTTGACCAGGATGCCGTGGGGCCCCAAGGCCTGGAGCACCCGTGCATTCACGAGGTGGCGCGTGCCCGCGCCGCCCGGCGTGATCACGACCAGGAAGTCACTGTGCTCGGCCAGCGCCACGACATCGGCGTGGAACGCATAGGGCAGCTCCGGCTTGGCGCTGCGGGCGGTGTAGGCGATGCTCATGCCGAAGGCGAGCGCGCGCTGCGCGATGGCCTGGCCGATACGGCCCATGCCGACGAGGCCCAGCCGCGCCCCGGACATCTTGCGCGACAACGGCATCGGGCCAGCCAGCCAGCGCCCCTCGCGCACGTAGCGGTCGGCCTCCGGCAGCTGGCGCGCCGCGCACAGCATCAGCCCGATGGCGGTGTCGGCCACCTCGTCGTTGAGCACGTTGGGCGTGTGCGTGACCATCACGCCGCGGGCCTTGGCGGCGGCCACGTCCACACCGTCGTAGCCCACACCGAAGACGGAGATGATCTCCAGTGCGGGGAGCTGCTCGATGAGCGTGCCCGGCACCTTTGACTCGCCGCCGCAAGCTACCGCGCGCACACGGGGTGCGACGGCAGCGAAGGCGGCGGCGTCGCCCTCGTGCAGGCGGTCGTGCAGGCGGAAGGTCTGCTGCAGGTGGGCCTGGTAGGCGGGAAAGAGCCGGGCCGCAGCCAGCACGTCGATCGAGGACAGGTCGGGGGTGGGAGCAGTCAAGGCAGTCTCCGGAAGTGAATGGTGGCCGGTGGGCCGCCGCTGCCCATGTGGACCATGTGGCCCATGTGGCCCATGTGGCCCATGTGGCGCATGGGGCGTATGGGGCGTTGCAGCACGGCGAGTGCGGCCCGCGTGCGTTCGGATTCAGTAGGTGGCGCGCCCGCCCGTGATGTCGAACACGGCGCCCGTGGAGAACGAGCAATCCTCGCTCGCGAGCCAGGCCACCATCGCGGCGATCTCCTGCACCTCCAGGAAACGCCCCATCGGGATCTTGCCGAGCATGTAGTCGATGTGCTGCTGCGTCATCTGCTCGAACATGGCGGTACGCGCCACTGCTGGCGTGATCGCGTTGACGAGCACGCCCTTCGTGGCGAGCTCCTTGCCGAGGGACTTGGTGAGCGCAATCAGCCCCGCCTTGCTCGCGCTGTAGTGCGAGGCATTGGGGTTGCCTTCCTTGCCCGCCACCGAGGCGATGTTGACGATGCGCCCGTAGGCCTGCCGCATCATCACCGGCGCCACGTGGCGACACGTCAGGTAGGGCGCGACCA
>JBDKFA010000243.1:0-3636 GCA_039798945.1 Pseudomonadota bacterium | reverse complement strand
GGCCAGGTCACCGCGCTCGCTGACCTGCATCGCGCCCAGGATGCTGAGGTTGATCTTGCCGCCGCGGATCATCGCGAAGCTGTCGTGGCTGCCGAAGATGCTGCTGCCGGGCAGCGTGGTCACGGTCTGCTTGCCGGCGTTGATCACGTCGGCATCGATCTCGTCCTCGGTGGGGAACGGGCCGATGCCGAGCATGCCGTTCTCGCTTTGCAGCCAGACCTCGATGTCCGGCGGCACGAAGTTGGCCACCAGCGTGGGCAGGCCGATGCCGAGGTTCACGTAGAAGCCGTCCTGCAGCTCGCGCGCAGCGCGCGCGGCCATCTCGTCGTGGGTCCAGGCCATGGTGTGTGGGACTCCTTGAGGGGGTGTGGGGCGTGTCGGGACGCAGCGGGGCGAAGGTGCGGCCAGCGCGGCCTCAGGCCGCAGCCTTCTCGCGCACCGTGCGCTTCTCGATGCGCCGCTCGGGATTCGGGTTGAGCACCATCCGATGCACGTAGATGCCCGGCAGGTGCACGGCGTCGGGGTCGATCGCGCCCTTGTCGACGATCTGCTCGACCTCCACCACCGTGATACGCCCGGCCATCGCCGCGGCGGGGTTGAAGTTGCGCGCGGTGCGTCGGAACACGAGGTTGCCCGAGGTATCGGCCTTCCAGGCCTTGACAAGGGAGATATCGGGCACGATGCCGCGCTCCATCACGTAGAGCTTGCCGTCGAACTCGCGTGTCTCCTTGCCCTCGGCCACCAGCGTACCCACGCCCGTGCGCGTGAAGAAGGCCGGGATGCCGGCGCCCCCGGCACGCAGCCGCTCGGCCAGCGTGCCCTGGGGCGTGAACTCCAGCTCGAGCTCGCCGGCCAGGTACTGGCGCTCGAACTCCTTGTTCTCGCCCACGTAGCTCGAGATCATCTTGCGAATCTGGCGCGTGGCGAGCAGCTTGCCCAGGCCGAACCCGTCCACCCCGGCGTTGTTCGAGACGACGGTGAGGTCGCGTGCACCGCTGTCGCGCAGGGCGTCGATGAGCAGCTCCGGGATGCCGCACAGGCCGAAACCGCCCACGGCCAGCAGTTGGCCGTCACGCACGATGCCCTCGAGCGCGGCTGCGGCGCTGGGGTAGATCTTGTTCATGGGTGTAACCTCCGACGAGCGAAGCCGTCAGCTTAACGCCTCTGCCTTGACGGGAGCCTACGCCCCAACCGGAGAACCCGACCATGCCCAATCCCGCCGTCGACCTGGTGCCACTGTGCGAACGGCTGCTGCAGGAGGTCACCGCGCCGTGGGTGCGCGAGCTGGGCCTGCGCACGCTGCACGCCGATGGCCAGGCCGTGCGGCTCGAGCTCCCGGTGCAGGCCGCCCTCGTCCACGGCGGCGGCGTGGTCTGCGGGCAGGCCCTGATGGCGGTGGCCGATACGGCGATGATTCTCGTCGTGGCGTGCAGCCTGGGCGAATTCCGGCCGATGACGACGGTGCAGCTTCAGACGAGCTTCCTCAAGCCCGTGCCCGGCTCGGCAGCCTCGGTGCAGGTGCAGGCGAAGCTGCTGCGCCGGGGCAAGACGCTGGCCTTCGGGGAGATCGCGCTGCTGACGCCCGAGGGCGTGCTTGCCGCGCACGCGACGACGACCTACGCGCTGCTCTAGCCTCAGCTGACGATCGCGCGGAACCAGTCCGGCAGCGGCACGGCGCTGCGCCTGGCGTAGTCGGTCCACACCATCTTGGCCCCGCCTTCGGCGTAGAGCACGCCGGGTTCGTCGGTGCGCTCGATCGTCACGTAGGTCTCGACACTGGTGCGCCCGGGGTTGGCCACGTAGTGGCGCAGGCGGATGTCGCCCGGGAATTCGAGCTGGCGCAGGAAGTTCACGAACGCGTTGACCACCACCGGCCCCTCGCCGGCACCGGCGTCCACGCGCCGGCCGAGCCCGTAGACCCAGTCCAGGCGCACGATCTCGAAGTAGCGCAGATAGATGGTGTTGTTGACATGCCCCATCGCGTCCATGTCGCCCCAGCGGATGGGGACCACCATCTCGTGGACGAGCTTCTTCGCCTCGGGCAGCACGAATCTCATGGCGCGATCCTGGAGCGCGGGCTCAGACGCCGAATCCGTCGTCGGCCGCGATCACGGCGCCGTTGACGAATCGGCTTTCCTTCGCGCAGAGCATCACGAGCAGCGCGTCCAGGTCTTCGGGGGTCCCCACGCGCTTGCGGGGCAGCATCTGTACGAGCTTCTGCCCGGCCTCCGTCTGCCAGTGGTGGTGGTTGATCTCGGTGTCGATATAGCCCGGGCAGATCGCGTTCACGTTGATGTCGTAGCGCCCCCACTCGAGCGCCATGGCACGGGTCATGTGGATGACGGCGGCCTTGCTCATGCAGTACACGCCGATCTGCCCGAGCACGCGCAGGCCGGCCATCGAGGCGATGTTGACGATGCGCCCGCCCGTGAAGGTGCCCGGTGCCGCGCCGCGGCTGCGCGCGATCATGCGCTTGCCCACTTCCTGTGCGACGAAGAAGGCGCCGCGGGTGTTGGTCTGCATCACGTAGTCGAAGTCCTCGGGGGTCACGTCGATCAACTTCTGCGTCGTGCTCACACCCGAGTTGTTGACGAGGATGTCGATCGTGCCCATCTCGGTCTCGGCGTGGGCCACCGCGGCCTTGATGCTGTCGGGGTCGGTCACGTCGAGCTCGACCACGTGCGCGTCGCCGCCCGCAGCCTCGATCTCGGCGCGCAGGGTCTTCAGCCGCTCGAGCCGGCGCGCGGCGAGCACCACGCCGGCCCCGGAGCGGGCGAGGGTGCGCGCGAACTGGGCACCGAGCCCGCTGGAAGCACCGGTGACGAAGGCCACGCGGCCGGAAAGATCGATGTCGTAGGACATGGCAGCAGGAGTGATCGAGGTCTGCGGGACGATAGCACGCGTGCCCGACAATGCCCGGGATGGACTGGGTGGACACGGTCGTGGTGGGCGCCGGCGTGGTGGGGCTGGCGGTGGCGCGCGCGCTCGCGCAGGCCGGGCGGGAGGTCGTCATCGTCGAGCGGGAGGCCGCGATCGGCACGGGCGTGTCCTCGCGCAACAGCGAGGTGATCCACGGCGGGCTCTACTACCCGCCCGGAAGCCTGAAGGCACGGATGTGCGTACGTGGGCGAGAACTGCTGTACACCTACTGCGCGGAGCTTGGGGTGCCCTACCGGCGCTGCGGCAAGCTGGTCGTCGCGAACTCGGATGCCGAGCGCGCAGCCCTCGAGCAGATCCTGGCGCGCGCGCACGCCAGTGGCGTGCGCGAGCTGCAGCCGCTCTCGGGAGACGAGGCACGCGCCCTCGAGCCTGCGTTGTCCGCCACCTGCGTGGCCGCGCTGCACTCACCCGTCACGGGCATCGTCGACAGCCACGCGCTGATGACGGCCCTGCTGGGGGACGGCGAGTCGGCCGGCGCGCTGCTGGCGCTGCGCAGCCCGTTCGAGAGCGCCCGGCGTGAGGGTGCAGCCGGCTGGGTGGTGTGCACGGGTGGTGACGAGGCTTTCGAGATCGGTTGCCGGTGGATCGTGAACGCCGCTGGGATCGGCACGCACCGGGTCGCCGCAGGCATCGCTGGCCTGCCTGTTTCCGCACTGCCGCAGCAGTGGCTGGCCAAGGGGCACTACTTCGCGCTCT
>JBDKFA010000242.1:0-22907 GCA_039798945.1 Pseudomonadota bacterium | reverse complement strand
GAGGAGATGTTCGGCGAGCGCCGCGGCGCGCTCGTGGCCATCGACCCGCGCAACGGCGAGGTGCTCGCCTTCGTGAGCAAGCCCACCTTCGACCCCAACCTCTTCGTCGAGGGCATCGACGCGGAGAGCTGGCGCGAGCTCAGCGAGTCCATCGACAAGCCGCTGCTGAACCGGGCGCTGCGCGGAACCTACCCGCCCGGGTCGACCTTCAAGCCCTTCATGGCACTGGCCGCGCTGGCCTCGGGCAAGCGCAGCGCCTCCACCGCCATCATGGACGGCGGCACCTTCCAGTTCGGCAACCACGTCTTTCGCAGCCATGGCGATACCGCGCTCGGTCCGGTGGACATGCACCGCTCGATCGTCAAGTCGAGCAACGTCTACTACTACTCGCTGGCCAACGAGATGGGGGTGGACCTGATCCACGAGCAGCTCTCGCCCTTCGGCTTCGGGGCGCGCACCGGCATCGACCTCGAAGGCGAAGCCGCGGGCGTGCTGCCCTCCACCGAGTGGAAGCGCCGTGCCTACAGGCGCCCCGAGCAGCAGCGCTGGTACGCGGGCGAGACGATCTCCCTCGGGATCGGGCAGGGCTACAACAACTTCACGATGCTGCAGCTGGCCGGCGCCATGGCCACGCTCGCCTCGGGCGGGGTGCGCCACACCCCGCGCCTGGTGCGCGCCATCGAGGACCCCGTCACGGGCGCGCGGCGCGTGCCGGAGGCGGCGCCCCCCGTGCAGCTGGCGCTCGCACCGGCGCATGTCGAGGTCGTGCGCCGCGCGCTGCACGCGGTGACGCTGGAGGGCACGTCTGCGCGCGTGTTCGCCGGCGCACCGTACGCGAGCGGGGGCAAGACCGGCACCGCGCAGGCGGTGGGCATCCGGCAGAACGAGAAGTACAACGCCGCCAAGCTCGAGGAGCACAAGCGCGACCATTCGCTGTACGTGGCGTTGGCGCCGGTGGACAACCCGACCATCGCGCTGGCGGTGGTGGTGGAGAATGCGGGCTTCGGCGCCGAGGCGGCCGCGCCGATCGCGCGGCGCGTCTTCGACTACGTGCTCCTCGGCCAGGTGCCGAGCGCCGAAGACCTCGAGGCCACGCGGCAGGGCCGCTCGGCTGCACCCACGGGCGTGCCGCGGCGCGCCCAGGATCTGCTGCCCGGACTGGCAGGAGATGCACGGTGAGCGCGGTGCTCGAGCGCCCCGCGCTTGCCCAGCGGCTGCGGCTGCTGGTGCGGGGCTTCGACCAGCCGTTGGCGCTGGCGGTGCTGTGGCTGGCTGCGCTGGGGCTGGTCGTGATGTACTCGGCCGGGTTCGACCACGGCACGCGCTTCGTCGACCACGCCCGCAACATGCTCATCGGGGCGCTCGTCATGCTGGCGGTGGCGCAGCTGCCCCCGCGCCGGCTGATGGCGCTGGCCGTGCCGCTGTATGCGCTTGGCCTCGTGCTGCTCGTGGCCACCGAGCTGTTCGGCGTCACCAAGAAGGGCGCCACGCGCTGGCTCGACCTGGGTGTGGTGGTGCAGCCCAGCGAGATGATGAAGATCGCGCTGCCCTTGATGCTCGCGTGGTGGTTCCAGCGCCGCGAGGGCCAGCTGCGCAGGCGCGACTTCGGGGTGGCGGCGCTGATCCTGGCCGTGCCCACGCTGCTCGTGATGAAGCAGCCCGACCTCGGCACGGCGCTGCTGATCGCCTCGGCGGGCCTGTACGTGATCTTCTTCGCGGGCTTGAGCTGGCGCCTGATCGTGCCCGCTCTGGCGCTTGGGGTGGCGGGCATCGTGGCCATCGTGCTCGCCGAGCCGTACATCTGCGTGCCCGGCCTGGACTGGCACGTGCTGCACGAGTACCAGAAGCACCGCGTGTGCACGCTGCTGGATCCGGCGAAGGACCCGCTCGGCAAAGGCTTCCACATCCTGCAGGGGATGATCGCGATCGGCTCGGGCGGCCTGGCCGGCAAGGGCTTCATGCAGGGCACGCAGACGCACCTGGAGTTCATCCCCGAGCGCACCACCGACTTCATCTTCGCGGCGCTGTCCGAGGAATTCGGGTTGCTCGGCGTGCTGGCGCTGATGGCCGGCTTCGCGGTGCTGATCCTGCGCGGCCTGATGATCGCGGCGGTCGCGCCGACGCTGTTTGCGCGGCTGCTCGCCGGGTCGGTGACGCTCAGTCTGTTCACCTACGCCTTCGTGAACATGGGCATGGTCAGCGGCATCCTGCCCGTGGTGGGGGTGCCGCTTCCGTTCATCAGCTACGGCGGCACGGCGATGGTCACGCTCGGCCTGGGGCTGGGCATCCTGATGTCCGTGGCGCGCAACCGCCAGCTGATCCAGTCCTGATTCAGGTGCCGCGCGCGCCGGTGCCCGCAGGCGGCGCGAGCGCCGGCTGGGGCAGCGCGAAGCGCACCGTGAAGAGCGCCCCCGGCGTCGTCCCTGGCGGCAGCGGGCGGGGGTGGGCGTCGGTCACCGCGACGTGCGCGCCGTGCTGCTGGGCGATCTCCTGCACGATCGCCAGCCCCAGCCCCGTGCCGTCCACGCCCGTGCCGAGCGCGCGGTAGAACGGCTGGAAGATCTGCTCGCGTTCGCCTTCGGGCACGCCCGGGCCCGAGTCCTCGACCTGCAGCACGAGCACCTGGCCGAAGGGGTCGAGCAGCACGCGCGCGGTGGCGCTGCCGCCCGCAGGGGTGTATTGCAGCGCGTTGTCCACGAGGTTGCGCACGAGCTCGCCCAGCAGCACGGGCTGGCCCGCGAGCAGCGGCGCCTGGCCGGGCTCCACCCCCTCGTAGCCGAGGTCGATGCGCCGTTCCAGGGCCTTGGGCACGGCCTCGCGCACGACTTGCTGGGTCAGGTCCGCGAGGTCCACCGGTTCGCGCCGCAGCGCCTGGCCACGGTCCTCCGCACGGGCCATCGCCAGCAGCTGGTTGACCGCATGCGCCGCGCGCTGGCTGGACAGGGCGATCTGCTCCAGCGAAGCCTTGAGGGCCTGCGCGTCGCGCTGGCCGGCATCGATCTCGCGCACGGCGATGTCGGCCTGCATCCGCAGCCCCGCCAGGGGCGTCTTCAGCTGGTGCGCGGCGTCGGCGAGGAAGTGCTTCTGCGCGGCCATCGACTGGTCCAGCCGCTGCAGCAAGCCGTTGATGGCGACCACCAGCGGCATCAGCTCCTCCGGGGCGGCGCGCTCGTCGATCGGGCTCAGGTCGTCGGCCGGACGTTCCCGGATGCGCTGCTGCAGCACCGACAGCGGGCGAATGCCTCGCGTGAGCGCGAACCACACCAGCAACACGGCCAGGGGCAGGATCACGAACTGCGGCAGGATCACGCCCTTGATGATCTCGGTGGACAGCCGCGAGCGCTTGCCCAGTGTCTCCCCGATCTGCACGAGCACGGCCCGCCCCTCGGGATCGGCAGGCAGTGGCACCCACATGGCCGCCACCCGCACCGGGTCGTCGCGCATCGTGTCGTTGCGAAAGACGGGCGTGCCGCTGCCCACCGAGGCCGCATCGGGCACCGGCAGGTCCGGGTCGCCCTCCACCAGCGTGCCGTCCAGGTCGAGCACCTGGAAGTAGGTGCTGTCCGTGTCGTCCACGCGCAGCAGCTCGACGAAGCCGGGCGAGCGCAGGCGCACCCTCACCGTCGTGCCGGCCGGCCCGGCAGCGTCGCCCGGCTCGAAGCGGAGTTGCTTGGCCAGCAGCTGCGCCGACTCGCCGAGGTCACGGTCGTAGGGCAGGTTGGCGATGCCTTGCGCGACCACGCCCGTCAGGCCCAGGCTCATCGGCCACAGCAGCAGCAGCGGCACGAGCATCCAGTCCAGGATCTCGCCGAACAGCGAGCGCTGGCCGGGCCCGCTCAAGGGGCGATCTTCTCGAGGCAGTAACCGAGGCCGCGCACGGTGGCGATACGCACCGGCCCGCGCTCGATCTTCTTGCGCAGCCGGTGGATGTAAACCTCGATGGCGTTGGTCGAGACCTCCTCGCCCCACTCGCACAGCCGCTCGACGAGCTGGTCCTTGCTGACCAGGCGGCCGGCGCGCTGCAGCAGCACCTCCAGCAGGCTGATCTCGCGCGCCGAGAGCTCCACCATCTGCTCGTCCAGGTAGGCCACGCGGCCGGTGGCGTCGAAACTCAGCGGGCCATGGCGGATCACCGAGGAGGCCGTGCCCAGGCCCCGGCGCGTGAGCGCGCGCACGCGCGCCTCGAGCTCCTGCAGCGAGAACGGCTTGGCCATGTAGTCGTCGGCGCCCAGGTCCAGGCCTGTCACGCGCTGTTCGACCGAGTCGGCGGCGGTGAGGATCAGCACCGGCAGCGACGAGCCCCGGGCGCGCAGCCGCTTGAGCACGTCGAGCCCGCTCATCTTCGGCAGCCCGAGGTCCAGGATCAGCAGGTCGAACTCGTGCGAGGCCACGGCAGCGTCGGCCTCGGTGCCGCTGGCAACCTGGTCGACGGCATAGCCCGAGCTGCGCAGCGCCCGCAGCAGCGCGTCGGCGAGCACCTGGTCGTCTTCGGCGATGAGGATGCGCATGGGTGTCTCCGTCCTCGGGCGGGCCCGTCTGCTGCGGACCTCGCATCACCCCATTCTAGGCGCCGTCTCCCCCGCCAGGGGGTATCGTTTGACCCCGGAGATCCCCCAAAAGAGCTGTACAAACATCCAGCCCGCCTGCGATAATGGATCCCATCGAAGGAGATCACCATGGACGCACCCGTGAAAGCCCTGAACACCGAGAAAGCCAAGGCCCTGCAAGCCGCGCTCGCGCAGATCGAGAAGCAGTTCGGCAAGGGGTCGATCATGCGCCTGGGCGATGGCGAGAAGATCGAGGACATCCAGGTGGTCTCCACCGGCTCGCTCGGCCTGGACATCGCGCTCGGCGTGGGCGGCCTGCCGCGCGGGCGCGTCATCGAGATCTACGGTCCCGAGTCCTCGGGCAAGACGACGCTCACGCTGCAGGTGATCGCCGAGATGCAAAAGCTCGGCGGCACCTGCGCCTTCATCGACGCCGAGCACGCCCTTGACGTGCAGTACGCGAGCAAGCTCGGCGTTGACCTGCAGGAGATGCTCATCTCCCAGCCCGACACCGGCGAGCAGGCGCTCGAGATCGTCGATGCGCTCGTGCGCTCCGGCTCGGTGGACCTGATCGTCGTCGACTCGGTGGCTGCGCTCACGCCCAAGGCCGAGCTCGAAGGCGAGATGGGCGACTCGCTGCCCGGCCTGCAGGCCCGGCTGATGAGCCAGGCCCTGCGCAAGCTCACCGCCACGATCAAGAAGACCAACTGCATGGTCATCTTCATCAACCAGATCCGCATGAAAATCGGCGTGATGTTCGGCAACCCCGAAACCACCACCGGCGGCAATGCGCTGAAGTTCTACGCCTCGGTGCGCCTGGACATCCGCCGCACCGGCAGCATCAAGAAGGCCGAGGAAGTCATCGGCAGCGAGACCAAGGTCAAGGTCGTCAAGAACAAGGTGAGCCCGCCGTTCAAGACGGCCGAGTTCGACATCCTCTACGGCGAGGGCATCAGCCGCGAGGGCGAGATCATCGACATGGGCGTGAACGCCCGCGTGCTCGAGAAGTCCGGCGCCTGGTACGCCTACAAGGGCGAGAAGATCGGCCAGGGCAAGGACAACGCGCGCGAGTTCCTGCGCGAGAACCCGGAGCTGGCCCGCGAGATCGAGAACAGGGTGCGCGAGTCGATGGGCATTCCGCTGCTCGGTGGTTCGGCCGAAGGAGCGTGAGCGCTCCTGCCCCCGCCACCGCCCCAGCGTCAGCGTCAGCGTCAGCGTCAGCCCCCGCGCCCGGGCCCGAGCCCGAGCCTGGACCGCCGGCCGGCGGCTCGTCGGTGGCGGCCGCTGGCCCGTCGCTTCGCGCCAAGGCCCTCGCGTGGCTGGCTCTGCGCGAGCACAGCACGCACGAATTGCGCACGAAGCTCGTGCGCTGGGCGCAGGCGCGCGGCCGCGACGCCCAGGCTGAAGGGCTGGACGGGTTGCTGGCCGCCTTGCAGCAAGCCGGCCACCTCAGCGACGCCCGCTTCATCGAGAGCCGCGTCCAGGCCCGCTCGGCGCGCCTGGGCAACGTGCGCCTGGAGCTCGAGTTGCGGCGCAACGGCGTGCAGCCCGACGAGGCGCTGCGTGCCGAGCTTCACGCAAGCGAGTTCGCGCGTGCCCAGGCGGTGTGGGCGCGGCGCTTCGGCCGCGGCCAGCCGGGGCAGGGCGGTCTGGCGCGAGACGCTGGCGCGGCCGGCGGGGCGGGCCGCGGGTGCCCGGACGCCCGCGCCGAGCAAGCCCGGCAGGCCCGCTTCCTGGCGGGGCGCGGCTTTCGCGCGGAGACCATCCGGCGCGTGCTCGGCAGCCTGCCCTCGCCGCAGGACGCCCCCGACGAGCCCGCCCCCGGCGGGGGCTGAGGCGGCGCGGGAGCCCCACGCTGCCCTGCTACAGTGCGCGGCGCGGGCGTGCCGGGGGAGCATCCGGGCGCCGGGGTGCTGCCGCGTCAGGCTGGCGCCAAGGAGCCCGCCCACAATGATGGCCGGCCACGCGAGCCGGCCCCTTCATCCGTCTTCTCGAGACAGCCCGCATGAAAATCCACGAATACCAAGGAAAGGAAGTGCTGCGCCAGGCCGGTGTGCCCGTGCCGCGCGGCATTCCGGCGTTCACGGTCCAGGAAGCCGTCGAGGCCGCGCAGAAGCTCGGCGGCAGCGTCTGGGTGGTCAAGGCCCAGATCCACGCCGGCGGGCGCGGCAAGGGCGGGGGCGTCAAGCTCGCGCGCTCGATCGACGAGGTCCGCACGCTCGCCGGGCAGATCCTGGGCATGCAGCTGCGCACGCACCAGACAGGCCCCGAGGGCCAGAAGGTGCGCCGCCTGCTGATCGAGGAGGGCGCGGACATCCGCAAGGAGTACTACGCGGCCGCGCTCACCGACCGCGCCACGCAGAAGGTGGCGCTCATGGCCAGCTCCGAAGGCGGCATGGACATCGAGGAAGTCGCCCACAGCAGCCCCGAGAAGATCATCAAGGTCTTCGTCGATCCGCTGACCGGCCTGACCGATGCGCAGGCGCAGCAGCTCGCCGACGGCATCGGCGTGCCCCCGGCCAGCCAGGCGCAGGCCAAGGAGGTGTTCGGCAAGCTGTACGCCTGCTACATGGCCACCGACGCGAGCCTGGCCGAGATCAACCCGCTGATCCTGGAGGGCAACGGCGCGATCAAGGCGCTGGACGCGAAGTTCAACTTCGACTCGAACGCGCTCTTCCGCCACCCGGAGATCGTCGCCTACCGCGACCTCGACGAGGAAGACCCGGCCGAGATCGAGGCGAGCCGCTTCGACCTGTCCTACATCAGCCTGGACGGCAACATCGGCTGCCTCGTCAATGGCGCAGGCCTGGCGATGGCGACGATGGACACCATCAAGCTCTTCGGCGGCGAGCCGGCGAACTTCTTGGACGTCGGTGGCGGGGCCACCGCCGAGAAGGTCACCGAGGCCTTCAAGATCATGCTGGCCAACCCGAAGGTCCAGGGCATCCTCGTCAACATCTTCGGCGGCATCATGCGCTGCGACACCATCGCCGAGGGCGTGATCGCGGCGTGCAAGGCGGTGAACCTGACGGTGCCGCTGGTGGTGCGGATGAAGGGCACGAACGAGGAGATCGGCAAGAAGATGCTGGCCGAGTCGGGCCTGCCCATCATCAGCGCCGACACCATGGCCGAGGCCGCCACGAAGATCGTGGCCGCCGTGAAGTGACCCCGCCCGGAGCCGAGCCGACATGAGCATCCTCATCGACAAGAACACCCGGGTCATCACCCAGGGCATCACCGGCAAGACGGGCCAGTTCCACACCCGCATGTGCCGCGACTACGCCAACGGCCGGAACTGCTTCGTGGCCGGCGTCAACCCGAAGAAGGCGGGCGAAGACTTCGAGGGCATCCCGATCTACGCGAGCGTGAAGGACGCCAGGCAGGCCACGGGCGCCACGGTCAGCGTCATCTACGTGCCCCCCGCCGGTGCCGCCGCGGCGATCTGGGAGGCCGTGGAGGCCGACCTCGACCTCGCGGTGTGCATCACCGAGGGCATCCCGATCCGCGACATGCTCGAGGTGCGCAACCGCATGAAGGCCAAGGAGGCTGCCGGCGGCAAGCGCACGCTGCTGCTCGGGCCCAACTGCCCGGGCGTGATCACCCCCGAGGAGATCAAGATCGGCATCATGCCCGGCCACATCCACCGCAAGGGCCGCATCGGCGTGGTCAGCCGTTCGGGCACGCTCACCTACGAAGCGGTGGCGCAACTCACCGAGATCGGCCTCGGGCAGTCCAGCGCCGTGGGCATCGGCGGCGACCCGATCAACGGGCTGAAGCACATCGACGTGATGCGCATGTTCAACGACGACCCGGACACCGACGCCGTGATCATGATCGGCGAGATCGGCGGGCCGGACGAGGCCGACGCCGCGCGCTGGTGCAAGGCGAACATGAAGAAGCCCGTGGTCGGCTTCATCGCCGGCGTCACCGCGCCACCGGGCAAGCGCATGGGTCACGCCGGCGCGCTGATCTCCGGAGGCGCCGACACGGCCGATGCCAAGCTCGCGATCATGGAAGAATGCGGGTTCAAGGTCACCCGCAACCCGTCCGAAATGGGCAAGCTGCTCAAGTCGCTGCTCTGACCGGACGAGTCGCCTTCGTTTCCGACGGGGTGCGCGTGCGCACCCCTTTTTCGTTTCGCATCTGCCGTACGCGGTGAATCCGCCAGCCTCCCATGGACATGCTCTCCAACCCCGATTTCTGGATCGCCGTCGCGCAGATCATCATGATCGACATCCTGCTCGGCGGGGACAACGCGGTGGTGATCGCGCTGGCGTGCCGCAAGTTGCCGCCCGCGCAGCGCACCCAGGGGATCATCTGGGGCACGGCCGGTGCGATCGCCTTGCGCGTCGTGCTGATCTTCTTCGCCCTCACGCTGCTGGCCGTCCCCTACCTGAAGCTGGTGGGCGCGGCGTTGCTGGTGTGGATCGGCGTGAAGCTGCTCGCCCCCGAGGATGAGGGCAGCCACGAGGTGCAGGCTTCCGACCGGCTGTGGGCGGCGGTGAAGACGGTGATCGTGGCCGACCTCGTCATGAGCGTGGACAACGTGATCGCGATCGCCGGGGCCGCGGAGGGGGCGGGCGGCGACCACAAGATGTTCCTCGTCGTCTTCGGGCTGCTGGTGTCGATCCCGATCATCGTCTGGGGCAGCCAGCTCGTGATCCGGCTGATGGACCGCTATCCGGTCGTCATCACGGTGGGCGGCATGCTGCTGGGCTGGATCGCCGGCACGATGGCCGTGACCGATCCGGCCGTGATGGGCTGGATGCCCACCGAAACCGACGCCAAGGGCGCGGTGCAGGTCCAGGACATGGTGCGCTACGGGGCAGGCATTTCCGGGGCGGTGGTCGTCTACCTGCTCGGCCAGTGGGTGCTCCGGCGGCGGACGGCCGCCGCCTGACGATCCGCGCCGACACAACTGCGCCCGCCCGTGTCCAAGGCCTTGCCGAGCTTGCGGATCGCCTGCGCGGTCGACACGGGGCGTGCGCGTGCCAACAACGAGGACGCGGTGGTCATCGACGAGGCCTGCGGGGTGGCCGTGCTGGCCGATGGCATGGGCGGCTACCAGGCGGGCGAGGTGGCCAGCGGCATGGCCACGCACCTGGTGCACGGCGAGCTCAGCCGTTGGCTGGCCGAGGACGGTGGCGAAGGCAGCGACGCCGAGGTGCGTCGAGCCCTGGAGCGCGCGGTGGACGGCGCGAACCGGCAGATCTTCAACGCCGCCACCCTGAACCCGGACTACCAGGGCATGGGCACGACCCTCGTGTGCGCGGTCTTTCGGGGCGCGCGCGTGCTGATCGGCCATGTGGGCGACTCGCGCGCCTACCGGCTGCGGGCGGGCCGACTGGCGCGGCTCACGCGTGACCACTCCCTGCTGCAGGAACAGATCGACGCGGGCCTGATCACGCCCCAGGACGCTGCCGTCTCGACGATGAAGAACCTGGTCACGCGTGCCGTGGGCGTCGAGGACACCGTGCTGGTGGAATCGCACGTGCACGCGCTGCAGCCTGCGGACTGCATCCTGCTGTGCTCGGACGGGCTGTCCGACATGCTGGCCGAGACCGCGATCGAGCAGCTGATGCAAGGCGAGACGGAGCCCGAGGTGCTGTGCCAGCGCCTCGTGCAGGCGGCCAACGACGCAGGTGGGCGGGATAATATTTCCGTGGTCGTGGCGTACGTGGCGGGTGTGCGCGGCGAACGTGCGGCGCCCTGGTGGCGCCTCGGGCGCAGGCGTTGAGGGCCGGCACGGTGCGGCACGCGGGAGGCAATCCGGTGAGCAAGCTGGTGGTCTGGCTGGACGGGGTCGTGATCAAGGAGGTCCTGCTGACCAAGGACAGGACCACGCTCGGCCGGCGCCCCTACAACGACGTCGTGATCGACAACCTGGCCGTCAGCGGCGAGCACGCGGCGCTGCAGCTCAACGGCCCGGACGTGATGATCGAGGACCTGAACAGCACCAACGGCACGTACATCAACGGCAAGGCCATCAAGCGCCAGGTCCTCGTGCACAACGACACGATCGAGATCGGCAAGTACAAGATCAAGTACCTGGCCGACGAGCCGGGTGCGGCCACCTTCGACAAGACGATGGTGCTGCGCCCGGGTGCCGAGCTTCCCGCGACGGCGCCGCCGCGAGCGGCTCCTCGTGGCGCGGGTGCCGTGGTGGCGCGCATCCAGGTGCTCACCGGTACCGCCGCCGGGCGCGAGATGCCGCTGACCAAGCCCGTCACGACCATCGGCCGGCCCGGCCATCAGGTGGCCTCGCTGACGCGCCGCGGGGACGCCTACGTGCTGGCGCACGTCGAAGGCAGCGAGCGGCTGAGCGTCAACGGCCTGCCGCTGCTGGGGGAAGCCCAGCCGCTGCGCGACGGCGACCTGATCGAGCTGGCGGGAACGCAGATGCGTTTCTCGCAGCGCTGAGCCGCGTCCGCGGCGTACGTGCATGGGTATCCGGGTCCTGGGCTGTTCGGGTTCGCTGGCCGCGGGTGATCGCACCACGTCCTTCCTGCTCGACGACAGCGTGCTGCTGGATGCGGGTTCGGGCGTGGGCGAGCTCACGCTGGAGGAGATGGCCCGCATCGACGACATCGTGCTCAGCCACTCGCACCTGGACCACGTGCTGGCCATCGCCTTGCTCGCCGACAGCGTGATGCGTCGGCGGATGTCGGCCGCGCGCGCGCCGATTCGCGTGCACGCGCTGCCCGAGACGCTGCAGGCGTTGCAGCAGCACATCTTCAATGGCGTGATCTGGCCCGACTTCACGCGGCTGCCCACCGCCGAGCAGCCGGTGCTGGCGTTTGCGCCGCTGGCGGTGGGCCAGCGCATCGTGCTGGGCGGCCGGGCCTTGGAGGTGCTGCCCGCGCGCCACTCGGTGCCGGCCGTGGGCATGGCCGTATTTGCCCGCGCCGACGCGAGCGGGCCAGCCTGGGTCTACACCGGCGACACCGGCCCGAACCCCGCGCTGTGGCAGCGGCTCGCGCAGCTGCGGGTGGGCAGCCTCGTCATCGAGACTGCCTTTGGTGACGCGGACGCGCGGCTCGCGGAGGTGAGTGGTCACTTGCACCCGAAGCAGCTGGCGAACGAGCTGCGAGCGCTCGCCCCGGGCGTGGAGGTGTGGGTCACCCACATCAAGCCCGGCGAACACGCCTCGGTGATGCGCGAAGTGGCCGCCCAGGCTGGCACCCACCGCGTGCAGGCCCTGCGGGCCGGACAGCTGATGACGCTGCCCGGCGAGGACTGACGCTTTTCGTCACATTCTGTCGCTGCCGTTGACAGGAAGTGTCAATGGCGGCCAGCTGGGCCCCCTAATTCGGGGGATGCAAGGCTGGCACGCGTCCTGCTCATGAAAGGGCTTTCCACCCTGCCATTGAGCAAAGGAGCTGTGTCCATGAAGCGTGTTCAACAAGGTTTCACCCTGATCGAGCTGATGATCGTCGTGGCGATCATCGGCGTGCTGGCCGCTGTCGCCCTGCCGGCCTACCAGGACTACACGAAGCGTGCCCAGATGTCGGAGGTGATGCTGGCGGCCGCGACCTGCCGCACCACGATCTCCGAAGTGGTTCAGACCTCCAACGGTTCCACACTGCCGGCGGCCGGCGGCTGGGGCTGCGAGAGCAGCACGAGCTCGAGCAAGTTCGTGCAGAAGATCGAGACCACCAACACGGGCAAGGTCACGATCTTCATCCAGAACATGGGTTCAGACCTCAACGGCAAGAAGGTGACCTTCACGCCGCTGAAGTCCGGCGACACGGCGCTCGCGAACGGCGACGTCGGGGCCCAGATCGCGCGCTGGCGTTGTGGCAACACGACGGACGGCACCGACGTTAACTCGAAGTACCTGCCGGCTTCCTGCCGCGGGGCCTGATCGGGATGCGGGGGCGGCCTGAGCGCGCCCTCGGCCCAGTCTGTCTGAAGCGGCCCTCAGAGGGCCGCTCTTCTTCCCCCCTTCCCCTTTTTCGCCGAACCCGAGCGCCACGCAACCATGATGGCCAGCGACTTCGCATTGCCTCGCACACCGAGCGTGGTGACCCCACGCCCGGGTGTGGTGGCGTGGATCGGTGCTGCCCTGGTGCTCGGCTTGTGGCTGGTCGCGAGGCCTTACCTGGGCGTGCGGCACGACGGCGTGCTGTACCTGGCCCAGACGCTGCAGCACCTGTACCCCGGGCTGCTCGACCGCGACGTGTTCTTTGCGCACGGTTCGCAAGATCGCTTCACCCTCTTTTCCGACGCGCTCGCGCTCGCTCAGCGGGCGTTCGGCCTGGCGGGCTCGCAGCTCGTGATGCTGGCGGTCAGCCACGCGGCCGTCCTCGTCATCGCGGCCTGGCTGGTGCAGCCGCTGGCCCGCGCGCAGGAGCGCTGGCTGGCGCTGGCCTCGCTCGCGGTGATGTCGCATTTCTACGGTGGGCACGCGATATTCGCCTTCACCGAGACCTTCGTGACGGCACGTACGCTGGCCGAACCGCTGGCGCTGCTCGCCCTGGCGCTGTGGCTGGCCGGGCGTCGCGCCTACGCCCTGGTGGCGCTGCTGGGCGCAGGGCTCACCCATCCGCTGGTGGCGTTGCCGGTGGCGGTGGTCGGGTGGTGCCTGCTGGTGCTGCGCGACCGGCGCTGGGCCGCGCTCGCGCTGGCCGCCCCGCTGTTGCTGGTGCCCGCTGGCCTGGGACTTGCCCCTTTCGACGGCCTGCTGACCTCGATGGACGGCCGTTGGCTGACGGGCGCCCAGGAGCTCAGCCCGCACCTGTACCTGTCGCTGTGGCGCCTGCCCGAGTGGATGGTGCTGGCGATGGACGCGTGCGTGCTCGCCGCGGTGGCGCGCGGCGCCCTCGGGCCGGCGCTGGCGGTGCCGGCACGAGCGGTGCTGATGGCGCTCGCCCTGCTGCTCGGGGTGTCGTGGCTGGGGGCCGATGTGCTGCACAACCAGCTCATCACCGCTCTGCAGCTGTGGCGCGTGCAGTGGCTTGCGCACCTGCTGGCCCTGCTGCTGTTGCCGGCGCTCGTGTGGCGGCTGTGGTCGGCGCACGCCCTGGACCGACTGGCTGCCCTGACGGCGGCGCTCGCGGCGACGGCGATCAACGGCACCTGGGAGGTGTCCTGGGCGCTGGCCCTGGCGGCGGCCGGCGCCCTGGTGCTGCGGGCGCGCGGCGTCGCGCTGCGCGCGTCGCTGGCGCGTGCCCTGGTGTGGGCGATGGCGTTCGCCGTGGTCGTGCTCAGCGCCACGCTGGTCGCACGCAACCTGTTCGATCTGCGGGGCGCGGGGGTGCAGATCGACGTGGCCCTGGCCCTGTGGGCCGTGCTCAAGGTGCCCACGATCTCGCTCGGCGTGGCAGCGTTGCTGCTGCACGCCGCCGACTCGCCTCGCGGCAGGGTCATGGTCGCCGGGGTGGCGCTCGCCTTGCTGGCCGGGGGCGCGCTGTCGTGGGATCGGCGGTCGGACTGGACGCGCCACATCGAGCAGTCGCAGCCCGGGCAGCACCCGTTCAGCCGCCACGTGCCGCCGGACGCGCAGGTCTTCTGGCCCGAGGAGCTCACCGCAACCTGGGCCATGCTGGGCCGGCCCAGCTACTTCACTTTCCCGCAGGCTGCCGGCATCGTGTTCCATCGCGAGACGGCACAGGCTTTCGAGCGCCGACACCAGCTCCTGCGGCCCATGATGCTGCAGCGCGAGCTGTGCATGCTGCTCAGCGTCCTGGAGGACCGTACCGCCGAGGACGCGCAGCTGGCCTGCCTGCCCGGGCGCGAACTGCTCGACGACTTGTGCGCACACGCGCAGGCACCGGACTTCCTGGTGCTGCCGGCCCAGGCCTGGGGGACGCCGCTGGCGAGCTGGACCTTCCAAGGCGCCGAGCGCCGCCGCAACTATTACCTTTACCGGTGCAGGACCCATGCGTGAACCCGTATCCCCGGCGGCGGTGGTGGCCGCCCCAGCTGTTGCGGCAGTACCCGCGCCGCCTGCGCTGCATGAACTCCTGCGCTACTTCCTGTGCAGCGCGCTGGCGCTGGGCGTGGATGCGGGCCTGTACGGGCTGCTGATGCGCGCGGCCGGCTGGGGCTACGCAGCGGCGGCGGCAGCAGGCTTTGCGGCGGGCCTGGCCGTGGTCTACATGCTCAGCGTGCGCTGGGCGTTTCGCACGCGCCGGCTGCGCGATGCGCGCGCGGAGTTCGCGCTGTTCGCGGCCATCGGCGTGGCCGGGCTGCTGCTCACCGAGTGGCTGCTGTGGATGCTGATCGACGGGTTTGGCGCCGATGCACTGGTGGCCAAGGGCATGTCGGCCAGCGCAGTGTTCGTCTTCAACTATGCGGTGCGCAAGTGGCTGCTCTTCAGCCGCCCCACCGAAGGAGCTTTGCATGGCCGATGAAGTGGTGATCATTGGGGCCGGTCCAGCCGGACTCACGGCGGGGCTGGAACTCGTGCGCGCGGGTCGCCAGGGCGTCACGGTGCTGGAGGCCACGGCCGACATCGGCGGGTTGTCCAAGACGGTGAACCACAACGGCAACCGCATCGACATCGGCGGCCACCGCTTCTTCTCGAAGTCCGACTGGGTGATGGACTGGTGGCGCGACATGCTGCCCGTGGCGCGGCCCGCCGACGGCCTGGCGCACGACCAGGTGCGCCTGGGCTACCAGGGCTCCTCGCGCCTGCTCGGCCAGGGTGCGCTGCGCGCTCAGGAGAGCGACGAGGCCGTGATGCTGCTGCGCAACCGGCTGTCGCGCATCTACTGGGGCGGCCAGTTCTACGACTACCCGCTCAAGCCGGGCCTGGACATGGTGCGCAAGCTCGGGCCGGCCAAGTGCATGGCGCTGGGCGCCAGCTACGCGATGGCGCGCGCCCGCCCGATCCGCCCGGAGCGTTCGCTGGAGGACTTCCTCATCAACCGCTTCGGCCGGCGGCTGTACCTGCAGTTCTTCAAGGAGTACACCGAGAAGGTGTGGGGCGTGCCTTGCCACGAGATCAGCGCCGAGTGGGGCGCCCAGCGGATCAAGAGCCTGTCGGTGACCAAGCTCATCACCCATGCGCTGCGCAAGCTCGTGCCCGGCAGGAACGACACCGGCCCGGCGACCTCCCTCATCGAGCACTTCCTGTACCCGAAGTACGGGCCGGGCCAGATGTGGGAAACGGCGGCCCAGCGCTTCGAGCAGGGCGGTGGGCAGTTGGTGCGGGGCGCGCGCGTGTCGCGCATCGAGCGCGACGGCAACCGCGTCACGGGCGTGGTGGCCTCGATGCCCGATGGCCAGGAGCGTCGCTTCGGGGCCGGGCATGTGGTGTCCACCATGCCCGTGCGCGAGCTGCTCCAGGCCATGCGTCCGGCTCCCGCGCCCGAGGTGCTCGAGGTGGGCAACGGGCTGCAATACCGCGATTTCATCACGGTGGGTCTGCTGTATCGCAAGCTGCGCCGAACGGCTGCATCGGTGGACGCGGCCACGAACCTCGTGCCCGACAACTGGATCTACATCCAGGACCCCGGGGTCAAGGTCGGTCGGCTGCAGATCTTCAACAACTGGAGCCCCTACATGGTGGCCGACCCCGGCACGGTGTGGGTGGGGCTCGAGTTCTTCGCGCGCGACGACGACGAGCTGTGGGCCCTGTCGGACGAGCAGCTCAAGGCGCTGGCGTTGCGCGAGATGCAGCAGCTGCGCCTGGCCGACGAAGCCGACGCGCTGCAGGCCACCGTCATCCGCATGCCCAAGGCCTACCCCGGCTACTTCGGCGCTGCCTACAGCCGCTTCGACACCGTGCGCGGCTGGCTGGACGGGATGCCCAACCTGTACCTCGTGGGCCGCAACGGCATGCACCGCTACAACAACCAGGACCACTCGATGCTGTCGGCGCGCGTGGCGGCGCAGGAGATCCTCGCCGGCGGTGGCGACCATGCGGCAATCTGGGCCGTGAACATCGACGACGAGTACCACGAGGAGTCGCAGGCCCAGGCGGCCACGGCGGGCGCACCGACGGCATCGTCGGTGTCCGCCGCGCAGCCCTCGGCGGCCTGAGCGGAGGGGCGGCGCAGCGGCAGGACGGCAGGACGGCAGGGCGGCAGGGCGGCAGAGCCGCCAGGGGCCAGGAGCCGCCGCAACGGACCTGCCGCCGGCGTTGGTAGCATCGGGCGCCTGGCGTGCCGCGGTGGAAGCGGCGCCCGTGCGCGCCGACGATGAGCCTGCCCGCTGCTGCCCCCCTGTCCCTGCTTGCCGCGCTGGCCACGCTCGCCACGGCGGCACCCTCGCTGCTGGCGTGGAACGTGGCGCCGTCCACGACCTTCCTGAACCAGGCGCTTGCCCTCGCGGCATGGGGGGCTTTCGCGGCGGTGGCCGTGGGCGAGGTGCCGTTGCGTGTGGCCGTGCGTGCGGCGCGTCCTGCGTGGCTGGCCCTGGCGCTTCTCGCGGCCGCTGCGGCAGCCTCGGCGCTCGTGACTGGCCTGCCGGCGAGCCTGGCGCTGTCCGCCTGCGCGATGCTGGCGGCTGCCGCCGTGGTGCTGCTGGCGGGCAGCGCCGCCACCCCATCGGCCGGCGTCGCACTGTGGGTCGGCCTGGCTCTGGCAGCGTTGCCCAACGTCGGGATCGCCTTCGTGCAGGTGTTCGCACCCCAGTGGGCCGATGGCGATGTGATCGCGCGTTCGTCCCTGGCCGGGCGCGCGGTGGGCAACCTGCGCCAGCCCAACCACCTGAGCACGCTCCTGCTGTGCGGGGCCCTCGGCCTCGTGGCGCTGGTGGAGCTGGGGCGCTTGCGTCGTGTGCCAGCCGCCGTCGCGGTGGCCTGCGTGATGGGCGCGGTGGTGCTGACGGCCTCGCGCACCGGCATGGTGGGTGCCGTGCTGCTGGGGGTGTGGGCGCTGGCCGACCGCCGGTTGACGCGCGCGGGCCGAGCCTTGCTGCTGGCTGCGCCCGCCTGCTATGCCCTCGCCTGGGCGGCGATGGCCGCGTGGTCGCGCTTCGCGCAACAGGCCTTCGTCGGCGAGGCGCGCCTGGCCGAGTCGGTCGAGTCGAGCTCGCGCCTGGCGATCTGGCGCGACACGCTCGCGCTGATCCGGGAGCATCCGTGGTGGGGCGTGGGCTTCGGCGAGTTCAACTTCGCCTGGACCTTGACACCCCTGCCGCAGCGCCCGGTGGCCTTCTTCGACCACACCCACAACCTGCCGCTGCAGCTGGCGGTCGAGCTTGGCGTGCCGCTGGCCGCACTCGTGCTCGGGCTGCTCGTCTGGGCGCTGGTGCGCGCGGCGCGCCTGGCCTGGACACGGGCGCAGCCGGCGCCTGAAGGCGCGGCCACTCCGAGCGGCGGGCACGACGAGGCGGCCCAGGCCACCGCGGCCGGCGTGTCGCGGCGCTTCGCGCTGGCGGTGGTGGTGATGATCGGCCTGCACAGCCTGCTCGAGTACCCGCTGTGGTACGCCTACTTCCTGCTGCCCGCGGCGTGGTGCATGGGGGCGGCCCTCGCCCCGCTGCGGTGGCCCGCTGCGGCGCTCGCCTCCGCGCAGCCGGCCCAGCATCCACCCGGGCAGCCTGCCGTGCAGCCCGGCCCACCGGCCGGCGCACGTCGCCCGCAGGCTGGCTCGTCTGGCGGTGCGCTGCGCATCGCAGGCGCGCTGTGCGTGGTGGGGGCGGTGGCGGCGGTGGTCGACTATGCGCGCGTGGTGCCGATCTTCGAGTCCGGCCCCGGGGCGCCGCCGCTGTCCGAACGCGTGGCGAGCGGCCAGCGCAGCGTGTTCTTCGCGCACCACGCCCACTATGCAGCCGGTACGGTCAGTCCGACGCCCGCGGCCGAGCTGGCGAGCCTCGGGGACGCGGCGCACCACCTGCTGGACACGCGGCTGATGATCGCCTGGGCGCGCGCCTACGCCGAGGCGGGTGACCTGGACCGCGCCCGCCACCTCGCGGCGCGGCTGCGCGAGTTCCGCAACCCGGCCGCGGCCGAGTTCTTCGAGCCGTGCGCGCGACCGGCAGGCTCGCGCTTGCAGGAGGAGGACGAAGGCCACCCCAAGGCCGCGCCCGCGCGCCTGGCCGCGCTGGCGGACCAGCCCGAGGTGCTGGCCGAGCCGTTCCAGTGCCAGGCACCGAGCCGGGTGCTCGGCTGGCGCGACTTCAGCCGGCGCTGACCCAGTCGCCGGACTTGCCGCCGCGCTTGTCGAGCACGCGGATGCCCTGCATCACCATGCCGCGGTCGACGGCCTTGCACATGTCGTAGACGGTCAGCAGGCCGACCTGCACGGCCGTGAGGGCTTCCATCTCCACCCCGGTGGGCCCGATGGTCTCGGCCTGCACGGTGCAGTGCACGGTGCTCGAGGCGGCGTCGAGCTCGAAGTCCACGGCCACGCGCGTGAGCGCCAGCGGGTGGCACAGCGGGATGAGCTCGGCCGTGCGCTTGGCGGCCTGGATCGCGGCGATGCGGGCCACGGCAATCACATCGCCCTTCTTCGCCCGGCCCTGCGCGACGAGCTCGAAGGTGGCGGGCTGCATGCGGATGCTGCCCGTGGCGCGCGCCACGCGGTGCGTGGCCGCCTTGGCCCCGACATCGACCATGTGGGCCTGGCCGCTGGCGTCGAAGTGCGTGAGCGCGCCGGCAGCCGCGGTGGCGCCACCCGCTCCGGCCACGCCGGCCACGCCGGTGGCGACGGCGTGCCCCGAGGCGAGGCCAGCGACGGCGTCGGGCTCGATCGGTGCGGCAGGCGGCGGGGAAGCGGGCATCGTGCGCAGGGCGGGCCACCTCGCATGGCGATCAGCGTGTCGGGCCCGAGGGAGGGTTCGGCGGTTCCCGGCGTGGCGACACAAACCGGAAACCCGATGCTGTCATCATAGCGAGGCCCGTGCACCCGTGCGGGCAGCGTGCCGGCACCGGCGGCGCGCGTTCGCGATGGAGCGCCTGTGCGCCTGGGAGGCCCCGCACCCGTGAGACGAACCGCCTCGAGGCTGATGGCCCTGCTGATGGCAGCGGCCCTGGCCAGTGCACCCGGCGTGCCCGCCTACGCGCAGGTGCGCATGCCCGCCCTTGGAGACAACGGGGACGACGGGCTGACGATCGCGTCCGAGCGCCGATACGGCGACCAGATCATGCGCGAGGTGCGCCGCGACCCGGCCTATTTCGACGACCCCGTCCTGCTCGAGTATGCCCAGGGGCTGTGGCAGCGCCTGGTCGAGGCGGCCGTGCGGCGCGGCGACATCGGCGAGGACGTGCGCACCCAGTTCCCCTGGGAACTCTTCCTCGTGCGCGACCGCAGCGTCAACGCCTTTGCCCTGCCCGGAGGCTACGTGGGCGTGCACCTGGGCCTGATCGGGCTGACGGGCTCCACCGACGAGCTCGCCTCCGTGCTCGCGCATGAGCTGTCCCACGTCTCGCAGCGCCACATCGCGCGCGGCATGGCCAGTGCCGGGCGCCAGGGGGCGCTGGGGCTGGCAGCGATGATCCTGGGTGTCCTCGCGGCCTCGCGCGCGAACAGCCCCGACCTCGCCCAGGCGGCGATCGCCGGGGGTCAGGCGGCGATGATCCAGGGGCAGCTCAATTTCTCGCGCGAGATGGAGCGCGAAGCCGACCGCATCGGCCTGGCGGTGCTGCAAGACGCGGGTTTCGTGCCGACGGGCATGGCGCGCATGTTCGAGAAGCTGGAGCAGTCCTCGCGGCTGAACGACGCCGGCCAGTACCCCTACCTGCGCACCCACCCGTTGACCATCGAGCGCGTGGCCGAAACCCGGGCTCGCGTGGGCTTCGCGCCCGAGGCGCCGGTGCCCGACGCGCAGCTGCACGCGCTGATGCAGGCCCGCGCCCGGGTGTGGATGGACGACAGCGTGGACGCGTGGCGGCGCCTGGCCGCGCAGGCCGATTCGCTGTCCGTGCCGCAGGCGGCACCCGCCTCGGCGCCCGCCGCGTCGCTGCGCGAGCAGCTGGGGGTGCTGTACGGCGCCGCGCTGGCCCAGTCGCGGCTGCAGCAGCACGAGGCGGCGCGCGCGAACGCGCAGGCGTTGCAGCGCCTGGCGCGAGAGGCGGGTGCACCGCCTGCGGTGCGGCGCGCGGCGGTGCTGCTGCAGGCCGAAGTCGAGCTCGCTGCGGGCGCGCCTGCGCGCGCGCGCGCGCTGCTCGACGATGCCGAGGTGGCTGCGGCGTTGCTGCGGCCCGGCATGCTGCTGCGTGGCCAGGCCGCGTGGCAGGCGGCCGTGGCAGGTGCGGCCGGTGCGACTGGTGCGGCAGGTCCAGGAGGTGCGGCAGGTGCAGCAGGTGCAGCAGGTGCAGTGCTGGCGCCAGTGTCGCCAGTGGCGCGCGAGGTGCGCGAGGCGCTGGTGGAGTCGGCCGGAGCGCTGCAGACGTGGGTCGCGCAGCACCGTGCCGATGCCGCGGCGTGGCAGCTGCTGGCGCGCCACCACGATGTGCTCGGCCAGCCGCTGCGCGCGGCGCGCGCCTGGGCCGAGACGCGCGCCGCGCTCGGTGACCTGGGTGCGGCCGTCGACCTGCTGCGCACAGCCCGTCGCACGGTGCCCGCCAGCACTGCGGCCGACTTCATCGAGGCCTCGGTGATCGACGCGCGGCTGCGCGAGCTCGAGGCGCAGCGTCGCGAGATCGCGCGCGAGTTGCGAGGGGGCACACGTGCCCAGGGCGCGCGTGAGGACGGCGGCGGCTGACGAGGACGGGCTCGGGCAGGCCTGCTCCTCGTAACACCTAGGCCACACGAAGGGCTTGCAGCCTTCTCAGCCTGCGAGGCAGGCAGTACCATCGCGCCCGTGCCACGAGGGCACATCCCCTACACCCTCGAGACCCTCACCTCCGGAGAACGCCGCATGGCAACTGCAAAGAAACCCGCCGCGAAGAAGGCGGCCGCCAAGCCCGCCGCGAAGAAGGCCGCAGCCAAGCCGGTCGCGAAGAAGGCAGCGGCCGCGCCCGCCGCCAAGAAGGCCGCGCCCGCGAAGAAGGCTGCACCGGCCAAGAAGGCCCCGGCCAAGAAGCGCACCCCGAGCGCCGCCTTCATGAAGCCGATGACCCCGAGCGCGCAGCTGGCCGCCGTCATCGGCGACAAGGCGCTGCCCCGCACCGAGGTGACGCGCAAGGTCTGGGAATACATCAAGAAGAACGGCCTGCAGGACACCGCGAAGAAGACCATGATCAACGCGGACGCCAAGCTCAAGGAGATCTTCAAGAAGGCCCAGGTCTCGATGTTCGAGATGACCAAGCTGATCAGCAGCCACCTGAAGTGATCCCCGCAGCCGGCCCCGGGGTGTCTGGCCCCGGTGCCGCTGGCGAGACAGCCCCACCGAGCCCGGCCCCGTCCGGGCTCGGTGCTTTCTGGGGTAACGAGCCCGGCCCCGTCCGGGCTCGGTGCTTTCTGGGGTAACGAGCCCGGCCCTGCCCGGGCTTCGTGGTTGTCGGAACTGGCGCGGGCTCAGCTGTGGAGCGCGCGTGCGAGAAAGCGCCCCGTGTGGCTCCCCGGGTGGGCCGCAACCTGCTCCGGCGTGCCCACGGCCACCACCGTGCCGCCGCCCGCGCCGCCTTCGGGGCCCATGTCGATGACCCAGTCGGCCGTCTTGATGACGTCCAGGTTGTGCTCGATGACGACGATGGTGTTGCCCGCCTCGCACAGCTGGTGCAGCACCCCGAGCAGCAGGCCGATGTCGTGGAAGTGCAGCCCCGTGGTGGGCTCGTCGAGGATGTAGAGGGTGCGCCCCGTGTCGCGCTTGCCGAGCTCGAGCGCGAGCTTCACGCGCTGCGCCTCGCCGCCGGACAGCGTGGTGGCGCTCTGGCCCAGGCGCACGTAGCCGAGCCCCACGTCCAGCAGCGAGCGCAGCTTGCGCGCCACCGCCGGCACGGCGGCGAAGAACTCGTGCGCCTCCTGCACCGTCATGTCCAGCACCTGCGCGATGTTGCGGCCCTTCCAGACGATCTCCAGCGTCTCGCGGTTGAAGCGCAGGCCCGCGCAGGTGTCGCACGGCACGTAGACGTCGGGCAGGAAGTGCATCTCCACCTTCAGCACGCCGTCGCCCTGGCAGGCCTCGCAGCGCCCGCCGCCGGAAGCCGCGGCGACGTTGAAGCTGAAGCGCCCGGCCCCGTAGCCGCGCTCGCGCGCGGCGGGCACCTCGGCGAAGAGCTCGCGGATCGGCGTGAACAGGCCCGTGTAGGTGGCCGGGTTGCTGCGCGGCGTGCGGCCAATCGGGCTCTGGTCGACGTTGATGACCTTGTCGAAGGCCTCCAGCCCCTCCAGCGTGTCGTGCGCAGCCGGCTCGGCGTGGCTGCCGTACAGCCGCGCGGCCACCGCCGCGTGCAGCGTGTCGTTGACGAGCGTGCTCTTGCCCGAGCCGCTGACGCCGGTGACGCAGGTGAACAAGCCGACCGGGATCTCGACGACGACGCCCTTCAGGTGTTTGCCGCGCGCGCCGTGGAACGTCAGCACGCGC
>JBDKFA010000241.1:0-6693 GCA_039798945.1 Pseudomonadota bacterium | reverse complement strand
GTCACACGGGCGTCACACGGGCGTTACCGGGCGCCGCGCCGATTCCGATTCTCGAGCGCCGGTCGCGAAAGATTTTCCACGTCGTTGGACTTAGGCTCGTTCGAGGCTTCAAGGGGTCGGGCCTGAACGACTCGCCTTGCGGATCCTTCGTATCTGAGCATCTCGAAGACTGGCGTTCTGTGCGGTGGTTCGATCGATCCGCTCATCGATCCGAGAAGCCGGCTGGCGCTTCCGGGTTTGCGGATGCGCCGTGGCGGAAAATCGAGTCGTCGCCGTCGCAGCGGCTCGCGCTTCGCGTTCCCGAGCCGCTTTACGTCGAGGGGAGGACCCGGTTCGGGCCGAGCCCTCAGGTCTCAGGCACCGGTCTGCAGACCCTGGATCGGGTCGATGCCGGCTGCGCGGCGCGCCGGCGCGATGCCGGCGGCGGTGCCGCACACCAGCGCGAGCAACGTCGCCAGCGCCACCACCTCGAGCGACAGCACCATGGGCAGGCCCACCGCGTTCAGCGCAAGCCAGCCGATGGGTAGTGCCGCGGCCATGCCCAGCACCGCACCCGCCGCGCACACCAGCACGCCTTCGAGGAGGAACTGTGTGACGATGTCAGAGCGCCGTGCGCCCAGGGTCATGCGCAGCCCGATCTCGTGGCGCCGCTCGCTCACTGCCGCCAGCATCATGTTCGCGATGCCCAGGATGCCCACGAGCAGCGCCACCCCGCCTATCACGGCAAAGAAGCGCACGTACAGGCTGATCTGTTCCTGGCGGGCCCTGAGGAACTCCCATGCCCCCTGCGCCCTCACTCTGTGGTCGGGTACGAGCCGTTGAGCCTGGGCTTGCACCTGCTGGACCAGAGCCTGCGCATCCGTGCTGGGGCGCAGGCGCAGCAGGAGCTGTTTGTCGGACTGCGCGCCCAGAAGCTCGCGTTCGCTCATGGCCAGGAGCGCAGACTCGTTGATGCGCAGCGCCTGCAGCAGATCGTTGCCCGGGTGCGACTGCAGAAGGCCCACCACCCGCATCGTCCTGCCGCACAGCGAGAGCAGGCTGCCCACGGTGAGTCCCGGGTGCTTGGCGCGCAGGGCCGCTGCGGCGCCTGCCCCGAGGACGATGTTGGGCTGCCCCTGATCCACCTCCGTCAGCGCGCGCCCGAAGGCCACGCGAAGCGACAGCAGCTGCTGGATTCGCGGCACAACGACGGCGACTTCGGTGGACGCGTCGATGGTGTTGCAGTTGTTGAGACCGCGTGCCCACGTCGCCTCGTGCACGCCGGGCATCGAGGCGATCAGCCGCCCGGTCGACGCCAGGTCGAGCGGCGAATCCTGCGACCCGGACTCATCGGGGACAGTCGGGGCGGGCTGAGGCTCCATCGGCGAGGCTGCGGCCTCGGCGGAGCGCCTCGGGGCGAAGGTGAGCGTGGCCACGTCGCCCCCGAAGCTGGCCAGCGCGGCTCGCGCGCTGGCCTGTGCACTGCTGCCGATGATGAGCATGACGTCGGTGGTGCCGAAGCCGATCGCCGCCCCCAGTACCGCCAGCAGCATGCGACGCCTGGCGCGCCAGACCGTGTCCAGCGCAAAGGCCAGCGCCAGCATGCCGCGCGTCGTGAGGCCGTGCAGCGAGGCCGGCCTGGCTGCCGTGCCCGGCGAGCGCATCAGCACCCGGTGCCTGCAGCGGGCCGCGCCCACGACCGTACGTCGCCGGCCATGGCACCGTCGGCCAGCGTCACGCAGCGGGGCAGGCAGGAGGCCACCGCCGCATCGTGGGTGATGACCACCAGCGCGCTGCCGGCCTCCGCGCACAGCCGCATCATGAGTTCCATGACCGCCTGCCCGGTCTTGGAGTCGAGCGCACCGGTCGGTTCGTCAGCCAGCACGAGCCGAGGCCCGGTGACCAGTGCGCGAGCGATGGCCACCCGCTGCCGCTCGCCGCCTGACAACTGCGTCGGCCGGTGGCCGCGGCGGGCATCCAGCCCCACAGCCCGGAGCAGGGCCGCCACGCGGGCATCGCGCTCGGCGCGGGGAGTACCCCGGTAGCGCAGCGGCAAGGCCACGTTCATGCCAGCGTCGAGATGCGCCAGCAGGTGGAACTGCTGGAACACGTAGCCGATCGCGCTGCCGCGGATGTCGGCCCGCGCGTCGGGGCCGAGCATGCCCACGTCGGCGCCCTCGAAGTGTTGCAGGCCGGTGTCCGGGCGGTCGATCAGGCCCAGGATGTTCATCAGCGTGCTCTTGCCCGACCCCGATGCCCCCATGATCGCCAAGTGCTCGCCTCGCGCGATGTCGAGGTCGATGCCGCGAAGCGCCCGCACCGTCTCGCCGCCCAGCGCGTAGGACCGGCCGACGCCGCACAGCTGCACCAGGGGGCCGGCAGGGGAGAGGCCGGCGTTCATTCCTGCAGGCCCAGCATCTGCCGCAGGGTGCTGCGCGCGGTCGCACCCTCGGGGGCCTGCGCGGGCACCCAGACCTCGCCGCCGAGGGTGCCGGCGACGACCACCTCCGCCACGCCCACGCTCTCCGGGCGCAAGGCCTTCACCTGCACGGCGTCGCCAGGCCCCGCCCGCCAGCGTACCGTCAGTCCGCCCTCGCTGCTCCACGTGACAGCGGCCAGCGGCACGGTGCTGAAGCCCGAGCCGGGCTGCCCGTACGCCCGGATGCGAGCCGACCCGCCCACCCTGAGTAGACGGCGCTCGGCCTCCGACACGCCAGCCTCGGACGGCTGCAACTGCACCAGGAACTCGTATGCCGGCTCAGCGTCCCCGCTGTCCGGCCAACCCCGGTCGCGTACCGGCCCCAACAGCTTGACCACGCGCGCAGGCAGCTTGCGACCGGGCAGCGCTGCCACCGTCACCTCGGCCGCGGTGCCGGGCACCAGCCAGGCGAGATCGGCTTCACGGCACTGGCCGCGTACGGTGAAGGCGGACACATCGCCGATGGCCAGGAGGCTGTCTCCCTCCGTGACGCGCGAGCCCACCGCCAGCGGCGCGGCAGGCCCTTCGCTCTTGCCCTGCCTCGACTCGGGTGCCAGCACCACGCCGGCCATGGGTGCAGCGACGCGAAGCAGCTCGGACTGGCGCCGCATGTGATCCAGCTCGGCTTGCTTCGTGGAAGCCTCGAGCCGGGCCGCCAACTGCTGATCCGGCGCGTGCTTGCGCAGCGCAAGCTGCAGTTCATCTTCCGCAAGCGCAGTCTGCTGGCGGGCGTTGTCGACCTCCGTGCGGGCCGACTCCAGCTCGTTGCGGGAGATGATGCCCTTGTCGAACAGGACCGCCGCTTCACTCGCACGCGTGAGCGCCGTCGTGGCCGCCGACTGGGCCGACACCAGCCGCCGTTTCGCACCGACCACCTCCATCGGCTCGGTGCCCTCGGAAACGCCGCCGTCCTTAACCCGGCTGCGCAGCAACTCGACTTGCGCCGAACCCATCCGTCTCCGCAGTTCGGGACTGTCGATGCGCAGCAGGGGCTGGCCAGCCGCGACGGTGTCGGACCACTCGGCCTCCAGACTGACCACCGTCCCGGTTGCCGGGCTGGGCAGCTCCACCCGGCGCAGCGGCTGCAGCTTGCCTGCGGTGGTCACCTCGACACTGCGGGTGGTCGTGCTCACCGCCACCCAGGCCCCCCCCTCGGCGCGTGTGTCGTCTCCGTCGTCCGCGGCCTCCGGGTGTCCGGCCACCAGGGCGAAGACAGCAACGGCTGCCAGCCCGGCCGCGACGAGCGCGAGGGCTCGGGTCGAGATCTTGCGGGGCATGCGGGATGCGTGTGTCATGGTTGGCTGTCCACAGCGAGCGAGGTGACCCACGCGTCGACCGTCTGCTTCATGCCCCAGCGCGCGAGCAGCGAGCCGTCGAGCAGTTCGAGTTGCGTCCTGCCGAGGTAGAGCTGAACCTGCGCTGCCCGGAATTGTCTCTGCGCATCCGACAGGGCACGCTGCACGCTCGTGAGTTCGAGTTGGCTCGTGCGGCCCATGCGTTGACGGGTGAGCTCCGAATCGAGCTGCCGCTCGATCCCTGCCAGCGTGCGTCGAGCGAGCCGCACCTGTTCGGCGGCGAACTCGTGCTGGCGCCATGCGTCGGTGGCAGCTTCGCGCAGTCGCCGCTCGGTATCGGTCAGTGCATCGCGCGCCTGCTGGAGCGCCAGCTGGGCCGCGCGCAAGGCGAGCTTGCGCTCCGCGGCGTCGAAGCTGTGCTCGAAGAGGAGTCCGACCTGGGTGTCCCGGCGGCGCCCGCCCGTGGCGCCCAACGAGGCGTCCCCGTAGCTCGCGGTGAGTGCCAGCCCGGGCAGCTGTGCGTTCTCGGCAAGCTGCAGCTGTCGCTCGGCCAGACGGAGCGCCTCGCGGGCGGCCAGCAGCTCACGCGACTCGGTCAACACCCGGTCCAAGAAGGCACGGTCAGTCTCGGACGTGGGATGCCCGGCGGCGTCGGCCATTGCAGAGTCCGACGCCAGCTCGTCCGTGAGCACGAGCTCGGTCTGCTCGAAGGCGTTGCCCGCCCGCATGAGCTGCGCAAGCGCCCGGATGGCCAGACGCTGAGCGTTCTCGGCCTGGGCGGCACCGGCACGCGCGAGTGCGATGTCCGATTCGCTCTGCAACAGCACGACGCGCGCGCTGCGGCCCGCTTCGACGAGCGTGTGGTTGACCTCGTGCAGATGCTGAGCGAGCTGCAACGCCTCACGGGCCTGGACCGCGGCCGCCTGCGCGGTCTGCACCTCGACGTAGGCGCCGAGCGCCTGCGCGACGATCGAGGCCGCCATGGCACGGACATCCTTCACGGCCAGGCGGAATCCCGACTCGGCCGCTTCGAGGCCTGCCTCGGCCACCGCCGACCCGAAGCCCCGCAGCAGGGGCTGCGAGATCGAGATCACCCCCGAGCCGGCGTCCGGCCTCGACACGCCGCCCGCCCCGCCGACGTCCAGCGCACGCGTGACCGCGACCACGCCGCCCGTGCGCAGCTGCCAGGCCACGTTGACGGCAGCCTGCGCGCTGCGGACTCCGGTGGGCGGCAGGCCGGTCTCGATGCCGACCTGGCGCTGGACGCCCATGAACGTGCTCACCTTCGGCAGGAACGCCCGGCGGTTGACCGTGGCGAGCTGTTGCGCCTGCAGCCCGAGGTTGTCGACGGCGACACGCATCCCCAGGCCTTCGGTGAGCGCAGCGCGAACCACCTCCGCTGCGCTCAGGTCCCTGCGCGAAGCGGCCGGCCCGACCGAGGGTTCCGCGGGCGACTGTGCAGAGGCAAAGGGTGGGCGCGCGTCCGCAGCCGAGGCAACGCCTTGCCGATCCATCGTCATGGGACGTGCGAGCCCTGGCTCAGTGGATGCGGCGGACGACGAGGCGGGGCACTGCGTGCCGGAAATCGTCAGCCAGGCACCGACGATCCAGCGCAGTGCCGTTCGGAGCCTGAATCGCGTCGACGCTGACAAGATCGCGGGACTCGGCCCGGCGGTCCGGAGGCCACCAGCGATGGCGGGCGCAGCCTGCGGCGGCGCATCCGCAGCGACCTGCACGATGCGATGAACCGCCCGAGGCCGCCCGCGGCCCAGGCTGTCGTCGACCCGGCCTGCGCAGCGCCCCGCCACCCCGGAGAGGCCGACCCCACCGCGCTGCCGCAGCTCACCCCGGGCATGATCGCCCGCAGCGTGCACCGAACGCAGCCCGACCGATCCAGCCCCAGGCTCGACGCCCGACCTCAGTCCCATCTCTTGTGACACACCAATGCTGAAATGGCCCGGGTCCGCAGGGTTGTCCGGTGGGCCGGTATGCGTCGCCTCGCACCCGATGGTCGTCGAATCAGCCGACGATAAACACCGCCAACGCAAAGATCGGTGTTCGCGCCAAACGACGAGGGTTTCCGGAGCCCTCCCCCGTCGACCGATGCATCAACGCACACGCCGAGGGGGAGGTCACGAAGGGCTATTCGCGCTCAATTAATAATAACTGAGACTTTGGCGTAGCCATTAAGGTCTCCGCTTGGACGATTGTACTTCGAAACGTATCCCCTATACCGCATAGGCACTGAGTCATAGTTGGTGTATGCGGCGGACCAAGCTTTGTAGTCATTCTTAACGGAAAGAGATTTCGTAACGATAGTTAGGGGAAGGTCGATGTTCTTTAGCGCAAAAGTTGCGCTTGCCGCGCTCGTGCCCACGGATTGGATCGCAAATAAAACCGCATAAGGCTTGCCGGCCTTAACGGTCGCCACGCCAGTGGAACATGACGAAGGGGGGTTCGCCCCCTGCAGGGCGCATTTCAATTCCGTCACTGCCGAGGCATGTCCGCCAATAAGTGCACTGCTCGCGACAGCGAGTGCTGCGATGGTCTTCAGAGTCTTACGCATGGTCGTCTTCCTTTGGAGTAGTGGGCGGTGGTACGTGAGTACTCGCCCGTTGCAAGAGCGTCAGGTCCGGTCTTGCGACCATCACTCACAACAAGCAGATCGATGGTGAACGAACGCCGCCGATCTGCATTCCTGGTGCGTGGTACCCGGCCTTCTGCCGTGCTCCACACGTTCAACGCCCCACCGGTTCATCGGCTTTGCCGAACAACTCGTGGCTCACCGCCTGATAGGCGGAATATTCCTGCCGCGTCAGCGCGAACCGGCTGAACTGCAGCAGGACGATGCTGCGGAACTCGTCATCGGCCTTCTCGCTGGCCAACAGGGCAAATAGGCGCTGTTTGACCGAAGCCGATGTCAGCCAGGCGATCGAGGTG
>JBDKFA010000240.1:0-19232 GCA_039798945.1 Pseudomonadota bacterium | reverse complement strand
GGCTCCAAGCACCATGCCCCAGGGCAACAGCTTGTCGCTGCTGGCGCTGGCCACTATCCGGTAGCGCTCCACGTCGATCGAGCGCCGCCACACATTGCCTTCGGGCTTGCCCACCGACCAGTTGTACTGGTTCGCATCGCTGGACTCGGCTCCGAAGTCGGTGGCGGTCGTGTAGGCGTTGGACAGGGTCAGCGCGAGTTGCGCCCCCCAACCCGATGACCGGGTGTACGGCTTGTCGGCGCGCAGGATCACGTTGGTGGTCTTCGTCCGCGCCGAGGTGTCGCCGAGCAGGAGCTTCTGCACGGTCGGCGGTCCACCGCCTGCGGGGTCGAACCACGCGCCCCCAGCGGGTACCGAGCCGTCGGGGTTGCGCCCGCCGTTGACCCACAGGAACTCATTGAAGCCGCGCACCTGCTGCACACCCACCTCGGTCGACCACTCGCCGACGGCCTGCCTGAAGGCGAGCCCGAACTGGTCCGAGTACGGCATCTTCATGGTGTTGTTCAGCAGCCAGTACTCCCAGGCGGTGCCACTGGCGCTGACGGCGGCGTTGTTGATGAGCTCGTCGCGTGCCTTCATCGCCGGCGTGCGGTCGTAGGCCCGGCCGACCCCGGCCAGCAGCACGGAGGACTTGTCCCCCTTGAGGTCCCAACTCCAACCCAGGCGCGGCTGCAGCGCACCGGTATAGGCCTTGCGTTCCTTTCCCGTGGAGATGTAGTCGGCAACGTTGACGCCACCCTTGGCCAGCGACTGCGCGTAGGTCTGGCCTGCCGCGGCCCCAGGGCGGGTGTCCTTCGCATTGAGCGCGGTCACGACGTGGGCCGGGGTCACATAGCCGTTGTTGAAGGCGTTGTCCTCGTAATCCCAGCGCAGGCCCACGCTGAGCTCCATCCCCTTGGCCACCGTGATGTCGTCCTGCACGTACAGGCCGACCTTGTTGTTGGTGTACTTCGAGTAGACCGCCGGGGCCGGGTTCTTCGCAAAAGGCTCCCAGGGCGGATACAGGCGGGTGGAACCCGAGGGGTTGTCCGCGTTGATGGCCCAGGAGGCGACGTCATCCACCTTCGCGGGCTGGCCGTCCGCGCCGATGAACACGAAGTAGTGCGGCACCGCGAAGCGCGAGCCCCCGACATCGTAGGTGGAGCGGTTCAGCGAGACGCCCGTCTTGATCACGTGGCCGGCCTTGCCGGTGTAGGTGAGGTCGTCCTTCACGGTGAAGGCCGTCTGCTCGTTGCGGCTGCGCCCTTCCATGCGCCCGTCCATCATCACGCCGCCCCAGCTCGTCGTCTTGTATTCGACGAAGGGACGCATGTCGACGGTCTGCGGCAGGTAGTTCTGGAAGTAGTACTCGGCGTTGGCCTCGTTGACCCAGCGCTCGCCGGTGAGCTCCCACTTGGCCGTCACGCGTTCCTCGCGCTGCGTGCGGTTGAGCACGTTCGAGGGCGTGGAGAAACCCCAGTCGGGGTGGTCGTCGGACTGCAAGGAGCCCTGGTCACGCTCGTTGCGGTACTTGGCGGAGAACTCGAAGCGGTTACGCTCGTCCACCACCGCACTGAGCTTGGCGAACAGCAGGTCCTCGTGGAACTTGCGCTGCGTCGTCCACTGCTGGTCGAGCACGTTTTGCTGCAGCCAAGGCGTCACCTTGATGCCGGTGAGGTTGGTGGCCATCAGCTGCGACGGGATCGTGTTGTCCTTGCCCTCGTAGGCGAGGAAGAAGTGCACCTTGTCAGGCACCAGGGCACCCCCCACCGACACGCCGTACTGGGACTGCTTGGGCGGCGGGCGCTTGAGCCCGGCAGCCTCGGCCTTGGTCTCGAACGGGCTGTAGGCGATCTGGCTCGCGCCGGCGTAGTCCAGGAAGGCATCGCCCTTGAGGGTATTGGTGCCGCTCTTGGAGACGGCCGAGATCGCAGTGCTCGACACCGAGCCGTACTCGGCCTTGTAGTTCTGCGTGATCACCCGGTACTCTGCGATGGCCGATTGCGGGAACGGGTTGCCGCGCGACTCCATCTGCCCGGCGATTCCGCCGCGCGTGAGGTCGTTCTTCTGGCTCATGCCGTCGATGAAGACGTTCACGCGGTCCGAGCTCTGGGCCCCGCCCTGGATCCGCGTGTAACCGGTGGCCGGATCGTTGATGAAGCGCACGCCGGGCGCGAGGTCGGCGAAGGCCAGGAAGTTGCGCGTGACCTGCGGCAGCGTCTCGATCTGGCGCTGTGTGACGGTGGTGCCCGACTCCGGGTTGGTCGCGTCCTTGCGCGCCACCGAGCCCACGATCGTGACCTGCTGGGTGCCCCCGCCGGTGAGGTCCACCGACGCGGTCTCGCCCACCGACACTGTGATCACCTGCGCAGCCTGGCCGCCCACGCTCAGCCGGTAGCTGCCTGGCGCGAGGCCGGTGAGCACGTAGCTGCCGTCTTCGCGCGTGGTGGTGCGGTAGGAGGTGCCGTTGGAGACGTTCACGGCGGTGACGACCGTGCCGGCCTTGGCCGCCACGATCTGGCCCTTGATCGTCGAGCTGGCCAGCTGCGCGTGCGCCGCGCCGGCGCCAGCCAGCGCGAGGACGACCGCAGTGGCAAGGGTGTGACGCCTGAAGGCGGGAATTCGCTGTCTCATCGTGTTTCTCCTCGAGGGGAAGGCTCCAAGGGGCGGGGGGCAGGGGTGCTGGGCTCATCCGCCGCCGCAGGAGCGGCGGACGACCAGTTCGGTGGGGACGGTTTCGTGCGGCGGGCACGGCCCGTCGCCCTGGCCGAAGGCGACGTGCAGGCGCTCGAGTGCGCGGCGGCCGAGGCCGGCGATGCCCACGCGGACGGTGGTCAGGGCTGGGGCCACGAAGCGGGCGATCGGGATGTCGTCGAAGCCGGCTATGCGCACATCGCGCGGTACCTGCCAGCCGGCTTCGGCCAGAGCGGCCATGCAGCCCAGCGCCATCATGTCGTTGGCCGCAAACACAGCGTCGGGCCGAATCGGGCCCGCGGCCAGCTGCAGCCCGGCACTGCGGCCCGCTTCTTCGCTGAAGTCGCCGTCGAGCACCCATGGGCGCTCACCGGCGGGCAGGCCTTCGAGGTAGCCCTGGAGACGCTCGCGAGCCTCGTGGTTGCCCGAGGGGCCGCCGATGAAGACGATCCGGCGCGCACCCAGAGCCGCCAGGTGGCGCGTCATCGCCAGCGCACCGCCCCGGTTGTCGACGTCGATGTTGCCCTGGCCCTCCAGTTGGACGCCGCTGTTGAGCAGCACCGACGGGAGGCCCGCCGGCAGGTTCGCGCCGAGCATGTCGGCATCGGCCTGCGGGGCCATCACGATGAGGCCGTCCACGCGCCCGCTCATCGCCCGCAGGGCGAGCGCCGCCTCCGCGGCGTCGCCGTGCGAGCTCGACACCAGCAGGTGCAGGCCGCGTGGCCGTGCGGCCTGATCGATTCCCCGGATGAGCTCGGAAAAGTATTCGCCGTGCAGGTCCGGGAGCACCACGCCGATGGTGTCGGTGCGCCGGGTGATCAGGCTGCGCGCGGCCACCGAGGGCGCGAAGCGCAGTTCCGCGGCGGCCTGCAGGATGCGTGCGCGGGTCTGTGGCAGGACGTTGTCCGCTCCGTTCAGCGCGCGCGACACCGTGGCCACCGAGAAACCGGCGACACGGGCGACATCACGGATCGTGGAGGGCACGGGGGCTTGGCGAGGGTCAGGGCACCAGGCCTGCGGCGAACCAGCGATACGCCGGGCCCCAGGCGTGGTATGAAAAGGTTTTCATCATTGAACCGCAGCGGGAATCGTTTGGATGTAATCGTTTCCACCAATGCCCGGGCAGCAGGTGCCCGATGCCGGGCCGCTCCGCCCGACGGCGACCTCGGCTGGACGGGTGTCAGAGGTCGCGCATGCCGTTGGCAATGAGACGTGCGTACAGGCGCCCGCTGTCCTTGACGGTGCGGCGCTGGGTCGCGAAGTCCACGTGCACGAGGCCGAAGCGCTTGGCGTAGCCGTGCGCCCACTCCAGGTTGTCCAGCAGCGACCACGCCAGGTAGCCATGCACGTCGGCGCCCTGCTCGCAGGCCGCCCGAAGCGCCCTCAGGTGGGCGCGCAGCACGTGCTGGCGCAGCGGGTCCTCGATGCGCCTATCCAGCGCCGAAGGCGGGTCGAAGAAGGCCGAGCCGTTCTCGGTCACGTACAGGGGCAGCGGCCCGTAGCGCCGGGTGATCCACAGCAGCGTCTCCGTGAGGCCCTGCGCATAGACCTCCCAGGCCGTCTCGGTGTGCAGCGCCTCAGCCTGCACGATGCGGGCGGCAGGCACCGGCCAGGCGGCCGGGTCGTGGCGTACGACGCTGCGCGTGTAGTAGTTCAGGCCGATGAAGTCCACCGGCACCTGGAGCGCCGCGACCTCCTGTGCGCTCCAGCCTGGCCAGGCCTCGCCGAAGATCTCCGCCATCTCCTCCGGGTACGTGCCGCGCAGCGCCGGGTCGAGGTACTGGCGGTTCATGTACGCGTCGGCAAGGCGCTGGGCGCGCAGGTCCGCCTCGCTCGCCCCCGGCTGCACGTGCTTGGGCTCGAGGTTCACGACGAGCCCGATCCGGTGTCGCCCCAGCGCCCGGTAGGCCCGCACCGCCGCCGCATGGGCCTGAAGCAGCCGGTGCGCGGCGATCGCCGCCTCGAAGGCGCTGCGGTGGCCCGGTGCCAGTACGCCATGCATGTAGCCGCCGTCGGCCACCACCCAGGGTTCGTTGATGGTCGTCCACAGCCGCACCCGGTCGTCCAGGCGTCGGAACACGACCGAGGCGTAGTCGGCGAACCAGTCGGCGATGTCCGGATTCAGCCAGCCGCCCCGGTCGTCGAGCGCGGCCGGGAGGTCCCAGTGGTAGAGAGTCGGCATGGGCTGGATGCCCGCCTCGAGCAACGCATCCACCAGCCGGTCGTAGAAGCCGAGCCCGGCCTCGTTCACCCGGCCGCGGCCCTCGGGCAGCACCCGCGACCAGGACAGGCTGAAGCGGTAGGCGTTCAGCCCGAGCTCGCGCATCAGCTGCACGTCCTCGCGCCAGCGCCGGTAGTGGTCGCAGGCCAAGTCCCCGGTGTCCCCGTTGGCGATGCGGCCGGGGGTGTGGGTGAATCGGTGCCAGATGCTCGGCCCGGCACCATCGGCCAGCGGCGAGCCCTCGATCTGGTAGGACGCGGTCGCGCACCCCCACAGGAACCCGTTCGGCCACGAGAAGCCGCTGGCCGGCTCGGGATCGCCGCAATGGGCACGGTCATCGGTCGGCGTCATACTGGCGGCCCAGGGTTGTAAACGTTTCCATCACTCTAGGCCCGGCATTGCCAGGGTGTCAACCCGCCAGGAGGTCCCAGATGTCTCTCGAACCGATCCGCGACATCGTCGTCGTTGGCGGCGGCACGGCCGGCTGGATGACCGCCGCAGCCTTTGGCTCATTGCTCAAGGGGCGCTGCAACATCCGGCTCGTGGAGTCCGACGAGATCGGCATCATCGGCGTGGGCGAGGCCACCATTCCCCACATCAAGCAGTTCAACAGCGCGCTCGGCCTGGACGAGGACGAATTCCTGCGGCGCACGCAAGGCACCTTCAAGCTCGGCATCGAGTTTGTCAACTGGGGTGAGATCGGCGACCGCTACATCCACGGCTTCGGCCGCGTCGGCCCGGACCTCGACGGCCTGCCCTTCCACCACCACTGGCTGCGCGCCCTGCGTCTCGGGCGCGCGAGCCCGCTGGGGGCGTACTCCCTGAATACCGCGGCGCCGCTGCGCGCGAAGTTCATGCGGGCCCGGCCCGACATGGCCTCCTCGCCCTTTGCCGACCTCTCCAACGCCTTCCACTTCGACGCGAGCCTGTACGCGCGCTACCTGCGCAGCCACGCCGAGTCGCGCGGGGTGAGCCGCACCGAGGGCCGCATCGTGCGCGTGCACCAGCGCGAGGGCGACGGCCACATCCGCGGCATCGAGCTCGCGAGCGGCGAAGTGGTGGAGGGCGAGTTCTTCATCGACTGCACCGGCATGCGCGCGCTGCTGATCGAGCAGACGCTGCACGTGGGCTACGACGACTGGAGCCACTGGCTGCCCTGCGACCGGGCGGTGGCCGTGCCCTGCGAGTCCGCCGGGCCGCTGCTGCCCATCACCCGTTCCACCGCACACGCGGCCGGCTGGCAGTGGCGCATCCCGCTGCAGCACCGTACCGGCAATGGCCACGTGTACTGCAGCGCCCACATGGGCGAGGACGAGGCCACCTCGGTGCTGCTCGCGAACCTGGACGGCCCGGCGCTCGCCGAGCCTCGGCACATCCGGTTTCGCACCGGGCGCCGGCGCCAGTTCTGGAACCGCAACTGCGTGTCCGTGGGGCTGGCCAGCGGCTTTCTCGAGCCGCTGGAGTCCACCAGCATCCACCTGATCCAGACGGCCATCTCGCGCATCGTGTCGCTGTTCCCGCACGCAGGTTTCGCACAAGCCGACATCGACGAATACAACCGCCAGACAGCCTTCGAGTTCGAGAAGATCCGCGACTTCCTGATCCTGCATTACCACGCCACGCAGCGCATCGACTCCGCGTTCTGGAACCATTGCCGCACGATGGAGATCCCCGAAAGCCTGCGCCACAAGATCGAGCTGTGGCGCAGCAGCGGACGGGTCTACCGCGAGGCCGGCGAGCTCTTCGCCGAGCTCAGCTGGATCCAGGTGCTGCAGGGCCAGCGCGTGGCGGCAGGTGGCTACCACCCGCTGGCCGATCTGCGGCCCGAGCACGAGCTGCTCGAGTTCCTGCGCGACGTGGAGACGGTGATCGAGCGCTGCGTGGACGCGATGCCCACGCAGGCGGAGTACATCGCCGCGCACTGCGCGGCCTGAGGGTGCCGCCGGTGTGTCAGTCGGCCAGCTGCACCTCGCCCAGCACCGCCTCCTCGTACGCCCACAGTGAAGGCAGCCCGCCCGTGTGCAGGAAGAGCACGCGCTCGTCGGGTGCGAAGAAGCCTTCGCGCGCCAGGCCGATCAGCCCGGCCATGATCTTGCCGGTGTACACAGGGTCCAGCAGCAGGCCTTCGGTGCGCGCGAGCAGCTGCACGGCCTCCACCATGCGCGCATTGGGGATCGAGTACTTGGGCTGCCAGTAGCCGCCCACGCACACCACCGCCTCGGCCGGCACCTGCAGGTCCAGGCCGAGCAGCGCGCACACGGCCTGCGCCTCCTTGTGCACCAGCGGCGCCTGGTCGGCGGGGTCGCGGCTCACGCCGATGCCCACGATCGGCACGTCGATGCGGTTGCCGAGGAAGCCCGCGAGCAGCCCGCCGTGCGTGCCCGAACTGCCCGAGCCGACCACCACGCGCGAGAAGCGCAGCCCGCGTTCGAAGCACTGCTGCTGAAGCTCCTGTGCGCAGGCCACGTAGCCCAGGCCGCCCACCGCATTGGAGCCGCCGCCGGGGATGACATAGGCCTTGCCACCCTGCGCGGCGACCTCGTCGGCCACCTGCTGCATGGCCTGGCCCATGTTCGTGCCGGCCGGCACCACCGTGATCGCCTCCACGCCCATCAGGCGGAACAGGAAGTGGTTGCCGCTGCCCTTGGGGTCGTAGCTGCCGGGTACGCGCTCCTCGATGACGAAGCGGCACTTCAGCCCCTCCTTCACCGCTGCGGCCAGCGTGATGCGGCAGTGGTTGGACTGCGGCGCGCCGCAGGTGACGAGGGTGTCGGCGCCCTGGGCCAGCGCGTCGGCCACCAGGAACTCGAGCTTGCGCGTCTTGTTGCCCCCGGGGAAGAGACCCAGCATGTCGTCGCGCTTGACCCAGACCTCCGGGCCGTGCCCGCCCGGGCAGTTCGAGGCCAGCGCGGCGGAGAAGCGCGGCAGCGGCTCCAGCGGCGTCGGGCCTTCGGTGTAGCGGCGGCGGGGGAAGCGGGAGAGGTCCATCGTGGGTCTCGGTGAGGGTTGGGGGTGCAGGCGGCGCATCCAGGGGCCACGCAGGCGGGCCGCACAAGGCCCGCAGCGGCGATTGTGGGGCGCAACCTGGGCCACCGAACGAGGGGGCTGCTGCCTGCGCCTGCGCAATGGACGCCTGCTGCCCTGCGGCGATGCTGCCGGCATGTCGTGATGCCCACGCCGCTGCGCCAGGCGCCACGCCCATTCCCGCCACCCCTTCAACCCGCCACCTCAATGGGAGAAGACTCAGATGGACACCCTCACGCGACCGATCTCGGGCGACGGCAGCAGCCAGCAGGCCGTCAGCCACAACCTGCGCCACATGGTCGACGAGCTCGACACCTTCCTGAAGTCCGCTGCCGACAGCGGCGACCAGCGCTTCAACGCGGTGCGCGACCGGCTCGCCCTTCAGGTGCAGGAGATGCGCGCGCAGGTCGAAGAGCTCAACCAGGTCACGGTGGCGCGCGTGCGCCGCGCAGCGCGCCAGGCCGATGAAACGGTGCATGCTCACCCCTACGGGGCAATGGGCCTGGCCGGCGCGGCGGGGCTCGTCATCGGCTTCCTCGCGGCGCGGCGTTGAACGCGGGGGGCGAGCCGCGCGCGCGCCCGTCCGGAATCGTCGCCTCGGTGCAGCGTCTGCTGCAGGGGGCGGCGCAGATCGCCCACACGCGGCTCGAGCTCGCGCAGCTCGAGCTGCAGCTGGAGTGGGAGCGGCTCGTGCGCGTGTGCGTGCGCGCGGTGATCGGCCTGTTCCTCCTCTTCATGGCGGCGATGGCCGGTGCGGCCTGGCTCGTGCTGAGCGTGCCACCGCAGTCGCGCGCGGCCTGCCTGGCGGGCATCGCCCTGGCGTGCCTGGCCGGGGCAGGGCTCGCCGCGTGGCAGGTGCGCAGGCTGGCCCGACGTGGGCGCCCGCTGCTGTCCCGGCTCGGAGTGCCGGCGCCGCGCGGGCGCGGCAGCTGAGTGGCGCAGCCCGAGAGTGGTTGAATCGTCGAGCGGCCGAGCCGCTCGGGCCCAGGTACGACCCCCAGCGGCCGTTGGCCACGCCCGGGTGAGTCCAGGGCAGAGTGGTCCAGGCAGGCGCACTCGGGCACACTGGCGAGCCCGTGCTGTCCCGATCGCTGAACCGTTTGCACGGCGGCCTGGCCGTGCCTCCCCAGGCCCGCTCCTCCGCGCGCGGGCGCGTGCTGTGGCGCGCGGCCGCCGCGTGGGTCTTGCTTGCCTGGCTCGCACGGCTCGTCCCACCGGCTGCGGCCCAGGGATTGGCAGCGCCGGCGCCGTCCGAGCGTGCAACGGTGTCGGCACCGGGCCCTGCCGAGGCGGAGTTCATCGTCGATATGGCTGCGCTGGTCGCCGACGGACGCTTCGACCCCGCGCGCGACCGGATCGGTCTGCGTGGTGGGGTCGCGCCGCTGTCCTGGGCCCGCTCGCTGCCGGCCGTGGCGCTGGGTGAGGGGCGCTACGGGGTGCGCGTGCGCATCGAGCGCCGGCCCTTTGGTGGCCAGCCCCTGCTGCACAAGTTCATGGTCGAGCGCGGTGCACGTGGCCTGGCGGATCTGTGGGAGCCCGGTCGCAACCATGCCCTGTGGCTGCAGAGCTTCTCCCAACGCCCCGACCAGCCCCTGCGCACCGCGCGCGCCTTTGGCGCCGAGCCGGTGCCGGTTCCGCTGCGGCGCACCGGTACCTTCGAGTTCCTGGGGGTGGTGGCTTCCGCTCACGTCGCGCCGCGCGCGGTGCAGGTCTGGCTGCCCCCGGGTTACGCTGCCCACCCTGGCCGGCGCTACCCGGTGCTGGTGCTGCACGACGGGCAGAATGTCTTCGACGCGTCCCAAGCCGGCCTGGAGTGGCAGGTAGACGAGACTGCGCAGCGCCTTGCCGAGGCCAGCGCGATCGAGGTTCCCATCATCGTCGCTGTGGACGCCGGGCCCGATCGCATCCTCGACTACACGCCTACCCGTTCGCGCTGGGGTGATCCGCCTCGTCACCAAGGCGGGGGCGCTTCAGCCTACGGCCGTTTCCTGGCTGAGGAGGTGTTGCCGCTCGTGGCGCGGCGCTACCGCACCGAACCGGGCCCGCAGGCGACGGCTGTGGGTGGCTCCTCGCTGGGCGGGCTCGTGTCGCTGTGGCTGGCCCTGAACCGGCCGGATGTGTTCGGCTCCGCCCTCGTGGTCTCGCCGTCGCTGTGGTGGGACGGCGAAGCGGCCTTGCGAGACGTGCTGAGCCGCCCGGCGCGCTCGGACGCCTGGCAGCGGATCTGGCTGGACATGGGCGCGCGGGAAGGTGCGCAGGCGCTGCCGCAGGCCCGGCGGCTGTACGAGGCGCTGCAATCCAGAGGGTGGACGACTGCGAACCTGGCGTACGTGGAGGACCCGCATGGGGACCATGACGAGGCCGCCTGGGCCGGGCGCTTCGAGGGCATGCTGCGCTTCCTGTACGGCACGCCACGTTGAGCCGCTCGCGTGTCCGTGCGTCGAGCCGCGTTGCGGTTCGGTGTGACGGGGTTGTGACGCTAGCGTGATACGCTGGTAACGATGCGTGACCTTTCCCAGAGCCTGGCATCGCCATGACGCAGCCCGCGCGCGCACCAGCCCGGCTCCTGCAGGCTCTTCGGGAGTTGTGGTCGGAAGACCATGCTCTGGTCGCGCACCGCCAGCGTATTGCGCTGCGCCTGTCGCAGTTGGCCGGGGTGATTGCGGCGCTGGTGTGGGTCTACCAGCTGGCCCGCGGGCGGCTGCTGCTGGCCGCATTGATGACGGCCGTGACCAGCTTCCTGCTGCTGAACGCCTACTGGCTGTCCCGGCGGGGCAGGCCGCTCGTGCCGTACGGCGTGCTCACGGCGGCGGTGGCGTGCACAGCCTGTTTTGCCACCTGGTACCAAGGCTACTACGGCGTCTTCTGGGCCTTCCCGATCCTGTTCGGCGCGTACTTCGTGCTGCCGCGGCGACAAGCGACCGTGATCGGCGTGGCCCTGACGCTCGCGCTGAGCGCCATCATGGCCGCCGAAGTCGGTTGGCCGCCTGCGGTGCGCGCGTTCGCCTCCATGGCCCTGACCCTGTTCATGATCTCGTGGGCCCTCACGATCATCGGCGAGTTGCAGCGTGCGCTGATGGAGCAGGCGATCACCGACCCCCTGACTGGCGCCTACAACCGCCGTCACCTGCAGGCCGAGCTGGCGCGGCTGTCCGCGCCCGAAGCGGGTGTGCGGGCGAGCCACTCGCTGCTGGCCATCGACATCGACCACTTCAAGCGCGTGAACGACCGCTTCGGCCATGCCGAGGGGGACGCTGTGCTGCAGCGCCTGGTCGGAGCGATCACGGCGCGCAAGCGCTCGAGCGACCTGCTGTTCCGCACCGGTGGCGAGGAGTTCATGTTGCTGCTGCACCGCACGAGCCCGGCACAGGCCCGCGCCATCGCCGAGGACCTGCGCGAGCGCCTGGAATCCCAGGCCTGGCTGCCCGACGGCGACACGGTGACGATCAGCATCGGAGTCAACACCTGGGCCCCGGGCCAGAGCGTGGACGATTGGCTGCGCGGGGCAGACCGCGCGCTCTACGAAGCCAAGCGCGAGGGGCGCAACCGGGTCACGATGGCGGGCGAGTTCGAATAGACGCCAATTGGCTGGCCGCGGCGCTCGGCGTGAGCGAGCGCGACCTGCCGCTCACGCCTGGGCGCATCCGCGCGGCCATCGCCGCACAAGCCTGAGCACGCCGCTGCCCGCGCCAAAACCCGGTACGCTGTTTGCCCCATGATCGCACCCGGCTCGAACCTGCTGTTTGACGGCGCCGCCCCGGGCCTGGTGCAGGCCCTCGCCTCGCAACTGCTGCAGGAGGCGGCCGCGCTGCGCGCGCGCGGCGGCTTCGAGGCCTGAGGGGCACGCCAAGTTCTTGGAGACCTATCGATGACGATGACGCCGACCCGTCGCCGCTTCACCACCGCGCTGGCTGGCCTGGGTGCCACGGTCCTGGGTGCCCCGCTCGCTTTCGCGCAGGCTTTCCCGGCACGCCCGATCCGCTACATCGTGCCGGTAGCCGCCGGCGGGGGCAGCGACCTCGTGGGCCGCACCGTGACCGAACGCTGGGCGCGCTTGCTGGGCCAGAGCTTCGTGGTCGAGAACATCGGCGGAGGCGGTGGCGCGATCGCCTGCCAGACCACGGCCAAGGCCGCCCCCGATGGGTACACGCTGCTGCAGGGCTACGTCGCCACGCACGGCACGAGCCCGGCCACGCGCAGCAAGCTGCCCTACGACCCCATCAAGGACTTCACACCCGTGGGCATGATCGGGGCCACCCCGAACGTGCTCGTCGTCAACGCCGCGCTGCCAGTGGCCACGCTGGCGGAGTTCACGGCCTGGTTGAAGAAGAACCCCGGCCGTTCGAGCTACGGCTCGGCCGGGCAGGGCTCGCTCACGCACCTGACGATGGAGCTGTACAAGCAGGCGAGCGGGACCTTTGCCGTGCACATCCCCTACCGCGGCATCGCGCCGGCCTTCACCGACTTGCTGGCCGGCCAGACGCAGGCGATGTTCCCGGGCCTCGCGGCGGCGCTGCCGCACATCCGCTCCGGGCGCGTGCGGCCGCTGGCCGTCACGGGGGCCGTGCGCCACCCTTCGCTCAAGGACGTGCCGACGATGGTGGAGGCGGGCTTCAAGGGTTTCGATGCGCTGCAGTGGTACGGCGTGGTGGCCCCCGCCGGGCTGCCTGGACCGGTGCTCGCCCGGCTCAACGAGACGCTGAACGCGTCGCTGCAGGGCTCGGACCTGCGCGAGAAACTCGCCGCCGAGGCCGTGGAGCCCTGGCCGATGAATCCCGAGCAGTTCGCTGGCTTCGTGCGCGAGGACATCGCGCGCTGGACGCGCGTGGCGCGCGACCGCAAGATCGACCTGGACGCCTGAGCGCGCACGTCCGCCGGCCCTGTTCCCACCCCCTGCCACACCCCGGACACCGACCCTCATGGCCCGCAACACCACCGTCACCGCCGACACCAACGCCCCGCCGATCACGCAGCGCCTGGCCGAGTTCGTCGCCACCCACCCCTCTCGCGGCTGGAGCGACGCCGTCGACCACGAGGCGCATCGCACGCTTCTGAACTGGCTCGGCTGCGCGGTCGGGGCCGCGCAGCATGAGGCGGTGCGTGCCGCGCTCGCGGCGGTGCAGCTGCTGCAACCCGCGCCGCAGGCCACGCTGCTCGGGCGCGCCGAGCGCGTGGACATGGCCAGCGCCGCGCTCGTCAACGGCATCTCCTCGCACACCTTCGACTTCGACGACACGCACCTGCGCACGGTCATCCACCCCGCTGGCCCGGTGGCCTCCGCGCTGCTCGCGCTGGCCGAGGTGCGCGGCGCGAGCGGGCGCGGACTCATCGACGCACTCGTGCTCGGCATTGACGTGTCGTGCCGGCTCGGCAACGTGATGTACCCGGAGCACTACGACCGCGGCTGGCACATCACCGGCTCCACCGGCTCGATCGGCGCGGCCGCCGGCTGTGCCCGTCTGCTCGGGCTGGATGCCCACCGCACGGCGATGGCGCTGGGCATCGCCGCCTCGCAGCCGGTGGGTCTGCGCGAGCAGTTCGGCACGATGAGCAAGCCGCTTCACCCAGGCGCGGCCGCGCGGGCCGGCCTGATGTCGGCGCTGATGGCCAGCCAGGGCTTCACCGCCAGCCCGCGCGCGCTCGAGGCACCGCGCGGCTACGTGCAGGTCGTCTCCACCCGCGCCGACTGGCACGAGGCCACCGACGCGCTGGGCGAGCGCTTCGAGATCAGCCTGAACACCTACAAGCCCTTTGCCTGCGGCATCGTCGTGCATCCGGGCATCGATGCCTGCGCGCAGCTGCGTGCGCAGGGCGTGCGCGCCGAGGAGGTCGAGCGCATCGAGCTGAAGGTGCACCCGCTGGTGCTCGAGCTGTGCGGCAAGAAGGAGCCTGCCGACGGGCTGGCCGCCAAGTTCAGCATCTACCACGCCTGTGCCGCGGGGCTGCTCTTCGGCCGCGCGGGCGAGGCGGAGTTCGCCGATGCCGTGGTGACGAGCGAAGCGGTGGTCGCGCTGCGCCGCAAGGTGGTGGCCACCGTGGCCGAAGGTATCGAGGAAGACCAGGCCGATGTGACGGCCGTGCTGCGCGATGGGCAGCGGCGGCACGTCTTCGTCGAGCATGCGGTGGGCTCGCTCGTGCGGCCGATGAGCGACGCCGCGCTGGAGGACAAGTTCCACGGCCAGGCCGACTCCGTGCTGGGTGCGCCGCGCGTGCAGGCCCTGATCGAGGCCTGCTGGGGCATCGGTGCCGCCGCGGGCGTTGGCACCCTTGTCCAAAGGGCAATTCCTTGAAGGCTTGGCACAGGCGCGCGCCGCGCGCCAGGTTGGCCGGGTCTAGAGCGTGGCCTCCACCTTCGCCCGCAGCGCGGGCGTGACCTCGGGCATCACACCGAACCACGCCGCAAAGGCCGGCCGCGCCTGGTGCAGCAGCATGCCCAGGCCGTCGACCACCGGGTTGCCGCGCGCGCGCGCGGCGGCCAGCAGCGGCGTTTCCAGCGGCACGTAGACGGCATCGCACACCAGTGCACCTGCGGGCAGCGCATGCAGCCGCAGCGACAGTGCCGGTTGCCCGTGCATGCCCTGGCTCGTCGTGTTGACAAGCAGCGCGCAACCGGCCAGTGCGTCGTCGCGCACGTCCCACGGCAACACCTTCACCGTGCAGCTGCCGTCAGCGGGCTGCAGTTCGCCCGCGAGTTCGGCGGCCCGCTCGGGCGTGCGGTTGAGGAGGCGGATCTCGCGTGTGCCGGCGTCCATGAGCCCGGCCACGACCGCGCGGGCGGCGCCTCCTGCCCCGAGCACGACGGCGGGGCCGGCGTCCGCGCGCCATCCGGGCTGCCGCTCGCGCAGGCTCTGCACGAACCCGAAGGCGTCGGTGTTGCGGCCCTCGAGCGAGCCGTCCTCGGCCACGACGATCGTGTTCACCGCGCCGATGCGCCGCGCCAGCGGCTCGAGCCGGTCCACGAGCCGCATGGCCTCGACCTTGTGCGGGATCGTCACGTTGCAGCCGGCAAAGCCCAGTGCACCCAGGCCGCGCAGGGCCGACTCCAGGCGCCCAGGCGCCACCGCCAGCGGCACATAGGCGCCCACCAGGCTGCGCTCGGCCATCCAGTGGCTGTGGATCAGCGGCGAGCGGGAGTGCGCCACCGGCCAGCCGATGACGCCGGCGAGCACGAAGGGTGGGTGGGAAGATGCGGTCATGGCTGGGGCAGGGGAGCTGGCCCGGCGGGGTGGCCGGGGCGGGTCGCGCGGGGCGCGCGGTGCGCACCAGCGCCGATTGTCGCCGCCCGCCGATAATCGCGTACCGCGCAGCCCGGTGTGCCTGCATGCAGCCCCCGCGAGCCCGCGGCCGATCCGTGAACCCGATGCCACCATGAGCCAAGTCATCCTCCCGTCCCTGCCCGTCGGCGAACGCGTCGGCATCGCCTTTTCCGGAGGCCTGGACACCTCCGCAGCCGTGCACTGGATGCGCGCCAAGGGCGCCATCCCCTGTGCCTACACCGCCAACCTCGGCCAGCCCGACGAGAGCGACTACGAGGACATCCCGCGCAAGGCCCGCGCCTACGGCGCCGAGATCGCGCGCCTCGTGGACTGCCGCGCCCAGCTCGTGGCCGAAGGCATTGCCGCGATCCAGTGCGCGGCCTTCCACATCTCCACCGGCGGCGCCACCTACTTCAACACCACGCCGCTCGGCCGCGCCGTGACGGGCACCGCGCTCGTCGTGGCCATGCGCGAGGACGGCGTGAACATCTGGGGCGACGGCTCCACCTACAAGGGCAACGACATCGAGCGCTTCTACCGCTACGGGCTCTTGGCCAACCCGCAGCTGCGCATCTACAAGCCCTGGCTCGACCAGCGTTTCATCGACGAGCTCGGCGGGCGCAAGGAGATGAGCGAGTACCTCATCGCCGCGGGCTTCGACTACAAGATGAGCGTGGAGAAGGCCTACTCGACCGACTCCAACATGCTCGGTGCCACGCACGAGGCGAAGGACCTCGAGTACCTGAACGCGGGCATCCGCATCGTCAACCCGATCATGGGCGTGGCCTTCTGGCGCGACGATGTGCCCGTGAAGGCCGAGGAGGTGACGGTGCGCTTCGAGGAGGGCCAGCCGGTGGCGCTCAACGGCCGCACCTTCGCCAGCGCGGTGGAGCTCTTCGAGGAGGCCAACCGCATCGGCGGGCGCCACGGCCTGGGGATGTGCGACCAGATCGAGAACCGCATCATCGAGGCCAAGAGCCGCGGCATCTACGAGGCCCCGGGCATGGCTCTGCTGCACATCGCCTACGAGCGGCTCGTCACCGGCATCCACAACGAGGACACGATCGAGCAGTACCGCACGAACGGCCGGCGCCTGGGCAAGCTGCTCTACCACGGTCGCTGGTTCGACCCGCAGGCGCTGATGCTGCGCGAGACCGCGCAGCGCTGGGTAGCCCGTGCCGTGACCGGCGAGGTCACGCTCGAGCTGCGCCGCGGCAACGACTACTCGATCCTGAACACCGAGAGCCCGAAGCTCACCTACCACCCCGAGCGGCTGACGATGGAAAAGGGCGTGGGCGCCTTCACCCCGGCCGACCGCATCGGCCAGCTCACGATGCGCGCGCTGGACATCGCCGACACGCGCGACAAGCTCGGCATCTACACCCGCACCGGGTTGCTCGGGGCGGGCGGGGACGGCAGCGTGCCATTGCTGGGGGCGAGCGGGGGCTGACCCCGCTGCCGGACGAGCGCCGCTCAGGCGGCTGCCGATGCCTTCATGACGGCGGCGGTCGCGGAGCTTGGGGCGAGGCGGAGGCCGTCCTGCGCCGCCGCCGCATCCGGCCCGAGCCGCGCCGGCAGCGCCAGCAGCTCGTCGAGCCCCATGGCGCGCGCGTAGAGCCAGCCCTGCGCGCGTTCGCAGCCCAGGCCGAGCAGCAGCTCGCGCTGAGACTCGCTTTCCACACCCTCGGCACTGATCTCGAGGTCGAGTGCTCGGGCGAGCTGGATCATGGCCGTCACGACCTGCAGCCCGTCGGAGCCCTCGAGGGCAGCGACCAGCGAACCGTCGATCTTGATGCGGTGCCCCTGCAGGCCCGCCAGCCGGGCCACCGAGGAGTCGCCGCTGCCGAAGTCGTCGAGCACGAGGCGCACGCCCAGACCGCGCAGGGTCTGCATCTCGCGCGGCAACTGGCGCGTGGCGGTGTGCATGTCGGCCTCGCCGAGCTCGACATGGATCGGGCGGCGCGTCTCGCCTTCGGCGGTGTCCACGCCGGTGAGGAGGTCCAGCACACGGCGGCTGCGCAAGGCCTGCGGTCGCGTGTTCACGCTCACCGGCGTGTCGGGGAAGCGCGCTTCGATACGCGCCCTGTCGGCGTGGACGGTGGCCAGCACGTGCAGGGTCAGCCGCTCCATCAGGTGCGACTCTTCTGCCACCGGGATGAACTCCGCGGGCGGGACCTCGCCGAGCTCGTCGTCCACCCAGCGCGCCAGCGCCTCGAAGCCGACCACGGTGCCGTGGCGCAGGTCGACCTCGGGCTGGTAGTGCACGGTGATCGCGCCGGAGTCGATGGCGTGCGCCAGGCGCGTCTGGATCATCCGGTCACGCCGCAGCTTGTGGCCCAGGCGCTCGTCGTACCAGCCCACGGCGGCTCGCCCGTGCTGCTTCACCCGGTTCAGGGCGCCATCGGCGCAGATGAGCAGGTCCTGCATCGCGGTGGCGTCTTCCGGAAAGCGCGCGACGCCGGCGCTGACGCTCACCGGAATCGAACCGATCTCGGCCGTCACGCGGAAGTTGTTCAGCCCGTCGGCAAGGAGCTCGCGCAGGTCGGCCAGGGGCTGTCCCGCATCGACCTCGACCAGCGCCACGAACTCGTCTCCCGAGCGCCGGCACAGCAGGTGCCGCGCCGGCAGCCGCTGGCTGAGGTGGGTGGCCAGACCCATGATGACCGTGTCGCCCACGTCGTGCCCGTGGCTGTCGTTGACCCACTTGAGGTGGTCCATGTCGAAGAACACGAGCAGGAAGGGCCGCGTGGCGGCGTCAGGCTCCGCCAGCCGCTGCTGCAGCGTCTCCGCCAGGCTGCGGAAGTTGGGCAGCCCGGTGAGGTTGTCGTGGTAGGCAAGGAAGCGCAGCTTCTCCTCGGCCATCTTGATGGGGCTGATGTCGGAGATCACGGCCACCGTGCGCCGGCCGGTGCCACCTTCGTCCTCCAGCCTCGACACCGCCACGTAGGCGGGGATCAGCCTGCCATCGCGGGCCCGAAAGGCCGTCTCGCCGCGCCAGATGTCCCCGGCGGCCAGCGCCTCGCGGATGCGCTGCGAGGCGCCCGTGGTGTCCGCACCGTGGTAGAGCATCCCCGCCGGGTACCCGATCAGTTCGTCGCGCGGGAAGCCCGTCATGCGCAGGAGGGCGGGGTTGACGTCCGCGATGTGTCCGGACCCGTCGGTGATCAGGATTGCCTCGGCCGAGGTCTCGAAGACCCGGGCCGACGCGCGCAGGGCCTCGGTGTCCTGGCGCTGCTGGCGCAGCATGCCGTCCAGCGCATGGAAGACATCGGAGATCTCGTCGTTCGTGGCGAGGGGCTCCAGTGTCACGGGTCGTCCGGCGACGATGTCCCGGCAGTACGCCACGAGTTCCTCCAGCCGCCGCGTCGTGCCGAGCGCGAACCGGCGCGACCAGGCCCTCAGTTGCCGGGTGAGCAGCAACCCCAGGCCGCCAGTGAGGGAGGCGATGACGAGCCCCAGCAGCAGCACCGGTGCACCGCTTCGCGAAACGGTGAGGCGGTACTCGGTGCGCGCCGGAGCCTGGCCCACGACGAGGGTCTGGCTGACCCGCAGCGGCATGACCGGCTCAGCCGGCCCCGCTGCCGGACCGCCTGGGGCAGCCAGCGCGATGGTGCGCGCGGCCTGCACGGGCATCTCCGCCAACGCGGCGTCGGGGTCGAGTTCGGCGAGGATGAAGCCTGCGGGCGCCGGCGTTTGCGGCCCCACGACGGGGCTCACCATGACGAGCACGCGCCGTCCGCCACCCAGCGCGACGATGCCGTGGGCCGGCTGCCCGCCCTCCACCGCCTGGCGCACCGGCGCGCTGGCGAGCACCTGCTGGAGGGTCGGGCTGCCTGTGCCGAGGGCCAGCCGTCCCCGGTAGTCCAACACCGTGAAGGGCGTGTTCCCCGTCGCATTGAAGCGTGCCAGCAGCGGCTTGAGGTAGCTCTCGCGTCCGTAGCTGTCGGTCAGGCCCGTCCACACCAGCGAGGAACTGGCCAGCGACTGCAGCTGCCGGTTGGCGTTGTCGAGGTCGGCCTGCAGCTTCGTGGCGACGAGCAGGCTGTCCTGGCGCAGCT
>JBDKFA010000239.1:0-2549 GCA_039798945.1 Pseudomonadota bacterium | reverse complement strand
ATGAATACGCCTGCAACGCAGGCGAGCGCCGAGGTATTCCTGAGGGTTCTGCGAGACGCCCTCTTCGGCCCGCCCGGATGCTCCGATCTGCTCGTTCCGCGGCGCCCCCTGGGCGAGTTGTTTCCGGTTCCCGCGTGGAACTGGCTGGAGCGCCACGGGGCGAAGCGACACCTGCACACCCGCGTGCAGTCCGTCCTGCCCGCGCCGGGATCCAGGTGGGAAGTGCAGGGCGACCCGTTCGACGGCGTGGTGCTGGCATGCCCGGCAGCCGAGGCGGCTCGCCTTGCAGCACCCCATGCCCCGGGCTGGGCGCGTCAGGCCAACGCCCTGACCCACGAGCCGATTGCCACGGTGGTCGTCGACTGCCCGGGCGCCACGCTGGCCCACCCGATGGTCTGCCTGCCCACTGGCCCGGCACAGTTCGCCTTCGATCACGGCGCCATTGGCGCCACACCCGGGCGATTCACCCTGGTGGTCAGTGGTGCCGCCCCGTGGCTGGAGCGTGGCCGGTCGGTGCTGATCGAGCGCGTGATGCAGCAGTGCGACGGCGCATTGCTCGGCAGGTCACCCACCGTGCACGCCACGCCCGTGTCGTGCATCGTCGAGCACCGTGCGACCTTCGCCTGCACGGCCGGGCTGCAGCGTCCGCCGCCCACGGTATGCGCGGGCATCGTGGCAGCGGCGGACTACGTGTCAGGCCCCTACCCCGCGACACTGGAGGGCGCCGTGCGCGCGGGTGCGTCGGCGGCTCGACACTTTGGTTGACTTACCACGTTGCAGCAGAGACTTTCGCGATACAAAATACGGACCCGGATACCAGGGTCTACCCTATGCGAATGAAGGAACAGTCCTCACCGGCCATCCAGGTGCTTGAGCGCACCTTCTCCCTGCTCGACGTGCTGGCCGCCCACCCGGACCCGGTGTCGTTGAAGCAGATCAGCGAGAGCACCGGCCTGCATCCGTCCACTGCGCACCGGATCCTGAATGACCTCACGGTGGGCCGCCTGGTCGAACGGCCGGAAGCAGGCTCCTACAGGCTCGGGATGCGCTTGCTAGAACTCGGCAACCTCGTCAAGGCGCGGCTGGACGTGCGACAGGCGGCCATCGGCCCCATGCGGGAACTGCACCGGCTGACCCACCAGCCGGTGAACCTCTCGATGCGGCAGGGCGACGACATCGTCTACATCGAGCGCGTGTTCAGCGAGCGCTCGGGCATGCAGGTGGTGCGCACGATCGGTGGCAAGGCACCTCTGCACCTGACCTCGGTAGGCAAGCTGTTCCTGGCCCAGGACGACCCGGCACGCGTGCGGGCCTACGCGACCCGCACTGGCCTGGCGGGCCACACCCGAAACAGCATCACCGACGTATCGGTGCTGGAGCGTGAACTGGCGGGGGTGCGTGCGCACGGCTGCGCACGAGACAACGAAGAACTCGAACTGGGCGTGCGCTGCATGGCAGCGGGCGTCTTCGACGACCAGGGCAAGCTGACGGCAGGATTGTCAATTTCGGCCCCCGCTGACCGCCTGGAGGAAGGTTGGCTTGACCACCTGCGCAGAACGGCCACGGAGATTTCGCAGGCGCTGGGTTGGCGGCGACCCGGCACACGCTGACCGATGCCGGTTGCGGTTTGTCAGGCCCGCGACGGGACTGGCCGGCACCAGCCCTGATCACATCTTGGCGTCGTTCGACGTTGCCGAGGGACTTGGCAAGGCCGTGGCCAGCCAGGAACGCAGCCGCTCGGCGTCGCCGATGCGAGCATGGCGGCCTGCCGAGTCGAGAAGCACCATGATCAGGTTGCGGCCGGCCGTCTGTGCCTTCATCACCACGCAGCGGCCAGCCTCGGAGATGTAGCCCGTCTTCTGCAGGGCAATCTCCCAGGCGGGGTTGCGGACCAGCCCGTTCGTGTTGCGGAAGGCCACCCGTTGCGAACCCAGCGCCATCTGCAGGTCGGGGGTGGTGGACAAGTCGCCGATGATCGGGTGGCGCGATGCCTCACGCACCAGCAGCGCAAGGTCGGTGGCAGACGAGCGGTTGTCGCTGGAGAGCCCGGTGGGCTCGACGAACTGCGTGTGGTGCATGCTCAGCAGCGAAGCCTTGGCATTCATGGCCTCGCGGAACGCCGAAAGCCCCCCAGGATAGGTACGCCCGAGGGCGTGCGCAGCACGGTTCTCCGAGGCCATCAGTGCGAGGTGCAGCAGTTCGCCCCGCGTGAGGGTAGTACCCGCCCGCAGCCGGGACCCCTTGCCCCTGTAGACGTCGACGTCTTCCTGCACGATGGCCAGCCGCTCGTCCAGCGGCAATCCGGCCTCGACGACCACCAGCGCCGTCATCAGCTTGGTGATCGACGCGATCGGCAGCACGGCCGACGGGTTCTTGCTGAACAGCACCTCGTTGGTGTCCTGGTCGATCACCAGGGCAACGCTGGACTTCAGGTCCAGCGGGTCGTCGGTGGCATGCAGCCCGTACAGCTGGCCCATCGACGGCCGAGCCGGCGCGGCGCGCACCACGGTGCGCTTGGTGACCCGCACCTTGCGCGTGCTTTGCGCGGC
>JBDKFA010000238.1:0-4153 GCA_039798945.1 Pseudomonadota bacterium | reverse complement strand
GCCGCGCACGAAAGCCCTGGCAGACTGCTACACACCCACGTTAGCCGCCCTCTATGTCCCCCCTCCGCGTCCCCCCACGACGCCGCCTCCGCACCCCACGCCAACTGCGTCGCCGCAGGGTGCCCCTCGGTCCGGCATCCAGTGCTGCAGCGGCCTGCACCATCTCGCTGACCCTGGTGCGTCCGGGGCCTCGCTTTCATTTGCGGATCTGTCATCGTGGCCGACCCTCTCGGCCATGCCTGTACGCGTGCGTCGGCCCGTACATCAGCAGTCCGGCAATGCTGCGTCGGGGGGCTCTCATGCATCAGCTGCCACCGGCAGCCATGCACGGCCCACATGGATCCCAGCGCACCACCTGTGGTGCGCGACGCTGCCAGCCATGGGTCCGGGTACATCGTTCCCTGCTACAACGTTGGCGCCCACTCCGGTCCGCCCCCCGCCGGGTCTTGGCCCGCAGCAGCCAGGCGCGGAATCGGCGCCCGCGGGCGGCTGGGTGCCACCTCGGCCCACGCCGCAGATCACGCAGCGTGTGCTTAACGCCACGCATGCTGCGTCTTCGCGCCAGGGTCGCGTCGCCCTGAACGTACCCCCCGCCCTCGCCGTCCCGGCTGCGGCGAAGGCGCCAGCCGTGGAAGCAACGAGGACGCCACACACCGCCCGGTGCTGTCCCGAGGCAGAGCGCACCGGTCGGACGCCTCCGAGCCAGCTGACGCCACCGCCGGGCGCGTCCGCATCAGCGGGGCCTTCGTCGGCACGCCTTGGCGGCAGACCGCCGCCCAGCGCCAATGCAGCTCCCCACGCCCCTGGCGCGCGTCAAGACCCCTTGCCGCCTTCTCAGCCGGCGCCTCAGCCACCCGTGCCGCCGCCTCACGCGGCCGGGGCATCCTCCTCCGGGCGCAGGCAAGCACCCTCCTCTTCCCAGCGCGGCACCGGTGCCCGCGCCCGCGCCAGCCAGCGGAATGCCGCGGCACAGCCGCAGCCACGTCCTCGCCAGCGCGAGCGCACTTTCGCTGACGTGCCCCAGAACGTCGCCGGACGTGCCCGTGCGCCCTGGGGCGAGGTGTCCGCAATCCGTCTGAACGCCGTCCTCACGACGGCAGCCACCGCTCAGCGGCTCGCCACCGCAGCTCAGCGGCGCACCGCTCCTGATCCGCGGGCCGCTGCCGACGCTGAGGCGGCTCAATCCGCCCAGCAGCTCGACAGCGCGCTGGTGGCACTTGCGTATCTGCCGCTGACAGTCCTCGCGGATAGCGGTGCGTCCAGGGGACGTGACATCCGTATCGCTGCCCGATGCCGGCGGGTCGTTGCTGGCATTCCTCTTGAGGACGATGACGATGCTGCTGGCACGAGTGCTGGGGATTCCTCAGGCCCTGCGCCTGGCACCCGCCTGTCGGACGACCAGCGCCTTGCGGCGCGCATTCAGCGGCACTTGGGCGCCTACAGCATCACCAGGGGCGCACGCGCCCTGGCATCCGAGCCGCTTGCGGACGCGCGCTCGCCAGAGGTCATCGCAGCCCTGCGCGCGAAGCACCCATCTGCGGATCCGCCACCGCCCTTGCGGGTGGACACTCCCGCGCTTCAGGTGGACGCCGAAGTGTTCGATCAAGCCCTGGAGCGCCTCAAAGCCAAACGCGGCGCCGCGGGCGGGCCGACCGGGTGGACCTACGAGCATATCCTCGCGCTGACACAAGTCAACGCCGACGCCAAGAATGCCGCCTTGGGCTTCGTCAACCTGATCCTGAGTGGCGAGCTCCCGCGACACAGCTCGCTCCTCGACTCCTCGCTCATTGGGCTCCAGAAGCCGGACGGCGGTGTGCGCCCCATCGCGATCGGCGAGGCGTGGTACCGCTTCGCAGCCCTCTGCGCTCTGACGAAATGCGCCAGCGCCGGCAAGGCGCTCGCCCCACTGCAGCTTGGCGTCGGTGTGTCGGGCGGCGTGGAAGCGGTCGGCCACGCTGTCAAGGCAGCCCTTGCCGCTGACCCTGAGGCGGTACTGCTCACGGTCGACATGGAGAACGCGTTCAACAGCATCGACATACCGGCCGTGATGGAAGCGGTGAAGGAGCGCGTCCCTGCCCTTGGACCGGTCCTGGACTGGGCTTATGGCGCCCCCACGGACCTGCACATCGTCGGTGCGCCTGCTGGCACACCTCCAGTACAGTCGCGCACTGGGATGCGGCAGGGCGACGTCTTGGCCATGCTCTTCTTTGGGCTGGGCATTCAGAAGTCTCTGGAGCGCACCCGCGACGCGGCCCCTGGTGTGGTGGTCGTGGCTGACGCGGATGACGTGAACCTCGTTGGCCGCGTCGACGCCGTCCGGGCCGCGTTTCGCATGTTGCAGGGACCGCAGGGCGTGGGTGGCATCGGGCTCCGGGTGCAGCCGCGCAAATGCGCCGTCACTGCGGGACCGCACGACGCAGCTGCCCAACTGGCTGCTGACCTCAGCGTCCAGCACCGCCCGGAAGGTGTCACGGTCTGCGGCACGCCCATCGGCTCGGCTGCCTATGTGGCGGGCGTGCTACGCCAGCGGGCCGACAACGTCATCTCGCAGATAGGCAAGCTCATGAGCCTGCCGCTGCCACTGCAGTCGAAATTCGCGCTGCTCCGCGGGTCATTGTCCTTGCGCATGGCCCACCTGATGCGCACGGTGCCATGGCTGCAGCTGCAAGACGACACGGGTCGGGTCGAGCGGGCGGTGTTGCAAGCCGTTGCCCACGTCTTCCGTCTGCCGGAGCAGGAGGCGTCCCACCACGCAGACATCGCCGTGGAACAGGCTCTCCGGCAGATGCAGCTACCGCTGCGGCACGGCGGCTTCGGCCTGCGCGCGGTCTCGGCGCTCGAAGCAGATGCGGCGTACGTGTCGGCCGCGGCACAGGCGCAGGCTGCCGTGGCGACTGGGCCGATACAGTCGCACCCGTTCGCCGGAGAGGCGCGGCTCCTGCTACTGCCCGTGTGGCACCGGGTCCACGATGCCGCCGCTGCTGGCTGTGAGTGGGAGCCCTCGGCGCGGGACCTTCCGGCGGAATTCGTACGGGAAGCCTTGCCGCGGGCGCAGCGCGAGGTGTCGCGGTTTGTCGGTGACCGCGATGGTGCCGCCTTCCTCGCGGCCTGCGATACCACGACCGACGAGGGCCGCCGTGCTGCGGCGCGCCTGCGCAGCTCGGCCAACGGCCCGGCCTCGGCGTGGATCACGGCCCTGCCTGGGTCGCACAGCACAACCTTGGCAGACGCCCACTTCCTCCTCGCGGGCAGGCACCTCCTGGGCCTCACGGCCTCGGCACAACTCCAGCCACTGCCGTGCCACTGTGGTGCCAGCAGCTCTGGAGCGATGGACCATGCGATGGCTTGCCGGCTCCTCGCAGCGGTGATAACGATGCGCCACAACATCTGGACTGCGGTCTGGCGCCTTATCATCCGCCGAGCGGGGTGCGCGACGAGCTTGGAGCCGAACTACAGCCACCTTGCGGTGGCGCCTGTTGGGCGTGACGCGGCCGGCCAGCGGCGCGGCGACATACTCGCCGTCATGCCTGACGGCCGCATTGTGGTCTTGGACTGCGTGGTCACGCACCCCGCCGCCTCGTCTTATGTCGTGGCGGCGTCTGTCGAGACCGGCTCTGCGGCGGCGCAGGCCGAGCGTCGGAAGCGGCGCGACTTCGCCACCTTTGGCCAGGGCTCGGCCTTCGAGTTCGTGCCGCTTGCCGTGGAGTCATACGGTCGCATGGGCCGGGCCGCCTCGCTCTTCCTCTCCCAACTTGGGGACGCGGCTGCGCTCCACGGGAACGTTTCCAAGGCGGCCTTCGTTCGGTTCGCGCGGAAGGAGCTCAGTTGCGCGCTGTGCAAGGGCAACGCTGGTATTTACGCTGCGTCGCTGCAATCCCTTGCCCAGCGCTCCGGCCGGCACTTTCAGCCGGGCTCGGCCGTGCGGCTGGAGGATGCGGATGACTTGTGAGTTGCTGGCTGTCTTCCTTGTGTGTGTTTTGTTTCTGTGTGTTTCCTTTCTGTTTCCTTAGGATTCTTCTGCTTTTGTCGTCCCGCTTCGCTGTAACACACAAACATTGGTCAACGAGAGACCGAAAGGAACCGAAATTAGGTCTGCACTCCCGCTTCGTCCCGCTTCGCCGTAAGAGAGGTCTGCACTGGTCAGCGGCCTCGG
>JBDKFA010000237.1:0-16682 GCA_039798945.1 Pseudomonadota bacterium | reverse complement strand
AGCATGAGCGCGCAAGACACCAGCGAACGTGACAACCCGGCGCCCCTCGACGGTCTGCGCGTCGTCGAGTTCACGCACATGGTGATGGGCCCCGCGGTAGGTGCCATCCTGGTCGAGCTGGGCGCCGAAGTGATCAAGGTCGAGCCGATCGGCGGCGACGCCACGCGCCAGCTGCTCGGCTCGGGCGCCGGCTACTTCTCGATGTACAACCGCAACAAGAAGAGCGTGTGCCTGGATCTCAAGGATCCGCAGGGGTTGGCGCTCGCGAAGCAGCTCGCCTCCTCGGCCGACATCGTCGTCGAGAATTTCCGCGCGGGCACGATGGACAAGCTGGGCCTCGGCTACGAAGCGCTCGCCGCGCTGAACCCGCGCCTCGTCTACTGCTCGGAAAAGGGCTTCCTGAGCGGACCGTACGAGCACCGTACCGCGCTCGACGAGGTGGCGCAGATGATGGGCGGCCTCGCCTACATGACGGGCCCGGAGGGCCGGCCGCTGCGGGCGGGCACGAGTGTGAACGACATCATGGGCGGCATGTTCGGCGCCATCGGCGCGCTGGCTGCTCTCGCGCAGCGCGCGCGCACCGGGCGCGGCCAGCAGGTGCAAAGCGCGCTCTTCGAGAACAACGTGCTCCTGGTGGCGCAGCACATGATGCAGTACGCCGTCACCGGCAAGCCCGCCTCGCCGATGCCCAGCCGGATCAGCGCCTGGGCGCTGTACGACGTGTTCACCGTGCAAGCCGGCGAGCAGATCTTCCTGGCGGCCGTCAGCGACACGCAGTGGGCGCTGCTGTGCGACGAGTTCGGCTGGGCCGAGTGGAAGGCCGACACGCGGCTGGCCACCAACAACGCACGCGTGCAGGCCCGCGCCTGGCTGCTGCCGCTGCTGCGCGAGCGCTTTGCGCAGCACACGGCCGCCGAGCTGGCCACGCGTTTCGAGAAGAACGGCCTGCCCTACGCACCGATCACGCGGCCGGAGGCTCTCTTCGACGACCCGCACCTCGCGGCCACCGGGGGCCTGGCCCCGGTCACGGTGCCGGCCGATGCGAGCATCGCCGGGCACGAGGTGCACACGCGCACCGCGCTGCTGCCCATCACGCTGGGAGGCCAGCGCCCGGGCCTGCGCGCCGCGCCACCGGCGCTGGGCGCCAACACGCGTGAGCTGCTGGCGGAACTCGGCTACGATGAGGCGCAGATCGCTCAGCTGGTGAGCGACCGGGTGGTCGGCACGCAGCCCAGGACACCAACGGACTGAACCCATGAACAGCTACCGCTCCTCCGCCCGAGACATGCGCCTGTGCCTGGCGGGGGACGTGATGCTCTCGCGCGCGCTGCGCGCCCACGACGAGCCGCCTTACCTGTCGTTGCTCGAGCTGCTGCGGGGCGCGGATCTCTCCTTTGCGAACCTCGAGAGCGTGGTGCGTGAGCCGCACGAAGGCTGGCCCGCGCTGACGCTGGGCACGCCAATGACCACGCCCCCCGCGCTGCTCGAGGACTTGAAGTGGATCGGCCTGAAGCTCGTGTCGATCGCCAACAACCACGCCTCCGACTGGGGCACGAGCGGCCTGGAGGCGATGGTCACGCACCTGCGGCGCGCCGGACTGCAGGCGGCCGGGGCAGGCAGCCACCTGGCCGCGGCGCGCGCGCCGGCCTACGTCGAGACGGCGCGAGGCCGGGTGGCGCTCGTCGCGGCCACCTCCTTCTTCAAGCCCTGGAACGCCGCCTCCGACCAGCGACCGGACACACAGGGGCGCCCGGGCATCAACCCGCTGGGCTTTGCCACCACCTACGAGGTGGATGGGCCCACCTTCGAAGCCCTGCTCAAGGCAAGCCGGGAACTGGGGCTGGCCCAGGAACGCGAGCGCCACAGCCGCCAGTTCTTCAGCGCCTCCGAGCTCGGTACGCAAGACGCGCAGCAGCTCACCCTCTTCGGCCAGCACTTCCGCCGCACCGAGGGCTTTGCGGTGCGCACGGTGCCGCAGCGCGCCGACGCCGAGGCCAACCTGCGCGCCATCCGCGAGGCGCGCCGCCAGGCCGACTGGGTGATCTTCTCGTTCCATTCCCACGAGTTCGGCGACGGCGCCCGACTCACCGCGCGTTCGGACACCGAGCTGCTCGACCCCGGCGCGTTTGCGGTGCAGTTCGCGCGCGCTGCAGTGGAAGCCGGCGCCGACGTGGTGGCCGGCCACGGCCACCACGTGACCCTCGGCATGGAGCTGCACGCCGGGCGGCCCATCTTCTACAGCCTGGGCAACTTCGTGTTCCAGAACGACACCGTGCAGCAGGTGCCCACCGAGTCGTACCGCCGCTTCGGCCTCGGGCACGAGGCGACGCCCGCGGACTTCATGGACGCGCGCAACGACCAGGACCGTCGCGGATTCCCGGCGGAAGCTGCGTTCTGGGAAGGCTGCCTGGCGGAGGTCGACTTTGCTGGCGGCGGCTTGCGCCGGGTGCGGCTGCACCCGCTGGACCTCGGGTTCGGCACCCGCCGCAGCGAGCGCGGCCGGCCGGTGCTGGCCCAAGGCACCCGAGCCGACCCCATTCTCGAACGCCTGGCCACCCTGTCGCGGCGGCACAGCACGCGCTGCACGCGCGTGGGCGACGCGCTGGACGTCGAGCTGGTCTGACACTTCCCCCGCCCCGGAGACCCGCGATGAGGAGACTGACCCTGCGCACCCTCGCGAGCCTGACCGCGCTCGTACTCGTACCCGTACTCGGCACAGCGGCCCACGCTTCCGCGGACGAGTTCCCCACGAAACCGATCCGGCTGCTGGTGGGCTTCTCGGCCGGCAGCATCAGCGACAACACCGCGCGCGTACTCGCCGAGCAGGTCAAGGAGACGCTGGGTCAGCCCATCGTCGTGGAGAACGTGCCGGGCGCAGGCGCCACGCTGGCGGCCGCGCGCGCCGCCAAGTCGCCGGCCGATGGCTACACCCTCGTGTTCGTGGCCATGGGCCACGCGGTCGCGCCAGCCATCTACGCCAAACTGCCCTACGACACCGTCAACGACTTCACCGGCGTGGCCACCGTGGCCGATGCGCGCGTGATGCTCGTCACGCAGCCGCGCCACGGCTTTCGCACGGTGGGCGAGTTCATGGCCGATGCCCGCACCAAGCCCGAGAAATACAGCTTCGGCTCCTCGGGTGCGGGCACCTTCTTGCACCTGATCGGCGAGTCGCTCGCGCAGGCCACCGGCACCCGGCTGCTGCACGTGCCCTTCAAATCGGGGGCCGAGGTGGTCACGGCCGTCATGTCGGGCAACGTCGACCTCGCCTTCTGCACCATCAGCACCTGCATCGAGCACGTGAAGTCGGGCAAGCTGCGCTCGCTCGGCTACATCGCCCGCGCGCGCAGCCCCCAGGCGCCGGACATCCCCACCTTTGCCGAGCAGGGGTTGAACTTCGACGTCGGCTCGTACAACTACATCCTCGCCCCGGCCGGCACGCCTCGGCCCGTGCTGGCCAGGTTGCACGCGGCGATCAACGGGGCCGTGAGGTCGGCCGCCTTGCAGGAGAAGTTCCGCCGCATGGGGCTGGACGCGGTGCCCAGCGAGAGCCCCGAGGCCGTGACGGCGTTCCTGCGCGCCGAGGTCGACCGCTGGGTGCCGCTGGCGCGCAGCATCGGGCTCAAGCCGAATTGAGGGTCCGGGGCGCGCGGCACGCGAGCCGCGCGCAGGCTCAGGGCGCCGGCTCCACGAAACGCGGCACGAACGACTCGCCCTGCGGCTGCACCGCCGCCACGTGCGGCGCGCCGAAGTGCGTCGGGAAGAGCCAATGGCCATGCTCCGCGCAGGCCGACAGCAACCGCCAGCGCGTGGTGCGCGCCTGCTCGGGGGCCTCGCAGAAGCGGCTGTTCCACGCCGGCGCACAGACCTGCAGCGGGTGGTGGATGGCGTCGCCGCAGAACACTCCGCCCGCACCACCATCGGCCAGGTGCAGCGCCATGTGCCCCGGCGTGTGGCCGGGCGCGGGCTCGAGGCGCAGCGTGTCGTCGATGGTGTGGGTGCCGTCCACCGGCAGCGCGAGCCCGGCCTCGAGCACCGGCAGCACGCTGTCGACGAAGGCGATGCGCCGGGGCGGGTCGTCCACGTCTGGGGCCAGCCGGGCCGGGTCCCAGTGCTCGAGTTCCGTGCGCGAGAACAGGTAGCGCGCATTCGGGAAGGTAGGCACCCACTCCCCCGCCACGAGACGGGTGTTCCAGCCGATGTGATCGGCATGCAGGTGCGTGCACATCACGAAGTCGACATCCGCCGGCTGCACGCCCGCGGCGGCCAGCCGTTCGAGAAAGGGGGTATCGAGCTCGTGGAAGCGCGGCCACCAGGGCCGCTGCTTGTGGTTGCCCGAGCAGGCGTCCACGAGGATCGTGTGCCGTGGGGTGCGAACGAGCCACGCGTGCACGCTCGTCACGAGCTGGTTGCTGGCGCTCAGGTAATGGTGCGGCTCGAGCCAGCTCCGGTGGCGCTCGAGCAGCCCAGGGTCGAAGCGGTCGAAGTACTGGGCAGGCGGGAAGCTCGCCGGCCCGATCTGTTCCTCGATGCGGGTGACCGTGCAGGCGCCGAGGCGCCAGGTGGCGAGGTTCATGAGCGGGAAGTCCGGGGTAACGGGCCTGTCTCAGGCCCCGCCCGAGCGGTGGTACCAGTGGATCGTGCGTTGCTCGAGCGCGAGGATGAGCCGGTTCAGCACATAGCCCGTGACGGCCAGCAGCACGATGGCCGCGTACATGTCGCCCGCGCGCATCGCGTACTGCATCGTGACGATGTGGTAGCCGATGCCCGCCGAGCCGGCGATCATCTCCGCCACCACCGTGACGATCAGCGCGAGCGCCAGGCTCACCCGCATGCCCGCCAGGATGTAGGGCAGGCTCGCGGGAAGCACCACGCGCCACAAGGTGCCCAGGCGGCCGTGGTGGAAGGTGCGTGCCACGTCGAGCACGGTCGCATCGACCGCGCGCACGCCGGCCATCGTGTTGATCAACACCGGGAAGAAGGCGGAGAAGGCGACGACGAAGATCTTCATCGCGTCATCCACGCCCAGCAGCAGGATCAGCGGGGGCACGATGGCCGGGATGGGAATGGGCCGCAGGAACTCGATGAGCGGCTCCAGGGCCGCTCGTGCCCAGCGGTGGCGCGCGAGCCACAGGCCGGTCAACACCCCCACCGCCGAGCCTGCGGCGTAGCCCGCGGCCATCCGGTACAGGCTCGAGCCGAAGACCTCCAGCAGCTCGCCCGAGCGCAGGCCCTGCACCAGCGCCACGGCGACTGCGCTCAGGCGCGGCCAGTTGCTCGAGCTCACCCACCAGGTGGCCGAGGCCTCCCACAGCAGCAGCAAGGCGGCCAGCAGCGCCAGGCCACTCCAGCGCCGCACCGGCCGCTCAGCCATGCACCCACTCCCCGCCCACCGCGGTGGCCAGCACCCGTGCGTCACGCAGCGCCTCCGGGTCGCACGCCACGGGGTCCTCGGAGAGCACGGTCAGGTCCGCCAGCAGACCCGGGCGTAACATGCCCCGCTCGTGCTCGGAGAACGCGAGCCAGGCCGCGTCACGCGTGTACAGCGCGAGCGCCTGCTCGCCGCTGACCGCCTGCAGGCGCCCCACCGGCTCGTCGGTGCCGGCGATGTGGCGCGTGCGCGCCTGCCACAACCCGAGCAGCGGCTCGAAGGGGGTCACGGGCGAGTCCGAACCCCCAGTGACCCGCACACCGCCCTCGAGCCAGCTGCGCACGGGCGTGGCCACGGCCATCATCGCGGTGCCGAAGCGCTTGACCAGCAGCGGCCCGAAGGTGTACTGCATCGAGCACTGCGTGGCCACCGACACGCCGAGCGCGGCCGCCTGGCGGATGTTGCGCGCATCGGGCCACAGGTAGGCGTGGATGAGATGCGGACGCAGCTCGCGCAGCGGATACTCGCGGTCGACCTCCTCGAAGACGTCCAGCGCGATGTCGATGGCCGCCCCGCCCACCGTGTGCACGCCGATCGACCAGCCGTGGCGCGCGCAGGTGCGCACGATCTCGCGGAACGACTCGGTGGGCGTGACCTGGATGCCGCAGTTGCAGCGCTCGTCCGGGTAGGGCTCGCGCATCAAGGCGGTTCCGAGAGAGGCCCCGCCGTCGAGAAACACCTTGATGCCGCCGAGCTTGAGCCGCGCATCGCCAAAGCCGGTGGCCATGCCCATGCCGGCGATGTGCGCGAGCGTCTCCTGCAGGGGCCGGCTCGAGTCGGCCAGCGGCATGAGCACGGTGCGCATCGTGAGCTCGCCACTGCCCCACAGGGACTGGTACAGCCGCATCATCTCGGGCGTGACGCCGGGGTCGATGATCCCGGTGAGACCGGCGGCGTGGTAGCGCGCCTGCACCTTTCGCAGGCACTCGAGCTGGTCTGCGGCAGACACCGGCGGCACCAGGCGGGCCACGGGCTCGAAGGCGGGTGGCTCCATCAGTACGCCGCTGGGTGTGCCGTCAGCCCCGCGCTCGATCTTGCCGCCAGCCGGGTCGGGTGTGTCGGCGCCGATGCCGGCGAGTTGCAGCGCCAGGCTGTTGGCCACCGCCGCATGGCCCACGCGGGGCAGGTAGACCGGACGGTCGGGGCAGGCGGCGTCGAGCTCCTGGCGCGTCGGGTAGCGGCCCTCGCGCAGGTTGACCACATGCCAGCCGCTGCCGCTGGTGATCCAGGGCTCGTGCGGACGCGCGTGCGCATAGGCACGCACCGCCTGCTGGATGTCGGCGATCGAGCGGGCCGGCGCGAGGTCGACGAGGCGGCTTTGCAGCCCCGTCCAATGCATGTGGTTGTGGGTGTCGATCAGGCCGGGCACGAGGGTGCCGTGCGCGAAGTCGCGGTGCGCGTCGACGCGCCCGAGCGCCTCGCGCACCTCGGCGGGCGTGCCCACTGCCACGATGCGGCCGGCCCGCACCCCCAGCGCTTGCGCGCGCGGGCGCTCGGGGTCCATCGTGACGATGTCCCCCGTGACCATTAGCGTGGCGCCCGCAGGCTCGCGGGCCGAGGCGTCCGGGGCAGTGGACAGGCTCAACGCACCACCTGGGTGGACGTCCGGTACAGCAGCGCGCGGCTGTCGAAGGTGCCTTCGAGCAGCTTGTGGCGACGCATCTGCTCGACCACGAGGTCGATGCCGGCGGGGTCCACCGTCTTCTCGTAGGGCGGCAAAGCCAGGCCCTTGATGGCCTCGGGAGGCAGCCGGGTGTAGCCCGAGACGATGCGCAGCCACTCCTCCGAACCCTGGTTCTGGTTGGCCCAGTCCACGGCCTTGTTGTAGGCGCGCACCCAGCGCTCGATCACCTGGGGATTCTTCTGGATGAAGTCCTTGCTGGCCGCGTACTGCGCCACCGGGATGCGCTTTTGCACCGTGTGGTAGGGCCAGCCGACAACCGAGACCGCATCGGACTTCACGCCCGCACTCATGAAGGGCTCGACCACGAAGGCTGCGTCCACGCGGTCGCCCTTGACGGCATCGATCATCTGCGGGAACGGCACCTCCAGGTACGTCACCGCGTCGGGGTTGCCGCCCGTGGCCTGCACCCATGCCCGCGCGTACAGCCAGATGATGTTGTTGCGCGTGTTCACCGCCAGGCGCTTGCCCTCGAGGTCCTTGCCGGTCTTGAAGGTGTGGCCCTTCTTGGCCACGATGGCAGCCAGGTCGGGCAGCGCGTCACCCGTGCTGCTGCCCGCGGCGATGACCTCGAAGCCCAGACCCTGGCGCGCGCCGAGGATGACCGAGATCACGTTGCTGAAGGCGATCTGCACCTGGCCGGCAGCCAGCGCGGGCAGGCCTGCGGCGCCCCCGGCCGTGGGGGTCGTGTCGATCTCCAGGCCTTCGGCGGCAAAGAAGCCCTTGGCGATGCCCACCTGCAGCGGGGCGGTGTCGATGATCGGGATCGTGCTCACGCGCAGCTTGACGGGCTGGGCCAGCGCGGGCGCAGCGCCCAGGCCGAGCGCGAGGCTGGCCAGGGTGGCCAGTCGCACCAGTCGAGAGACAAGGGATGAACGCATCGGCTTCTCCGTGGGTGAGTGACGGGTGGGGGGAGGGTCGCCCGGATCAGGCCGGGCCTTGCAGGGACCAGTGGATGACGCGCCGCTCCAGGCGCACGAACAGGTGGTTGAGCAGCAGGCCGAGCACGGCCAGCACGAGGATCCAGGCGTACATCTTGGCCACCTGGAAGGTGCGCTGCATGTCGATGATCAGGTAGCCCACGCCCCCCGTTCCCGCCATCATCTCGGCCACCACCACCAGCACGAGCCCCAGGCCCAGGCTGATGCGCATGCCCGACAGGATGAGCGGCATGGCCGCAGGCAGCACCACCTTGAGCAGCAGCGCGCGCGGGGAGTGGCCGAAGGTGCGCGCCACGTCCAGCTGCACGGGGTCGATACCGCGTACCCCTTGCAGCGTGTTGATCAGCGTGGGAAAGAAGACCCCGAGGCCGATGACCGTCAGCTTCATCGCGTCGCCCAGGCCGAGGAAGAGGATGAGCGGCGGCAGCAGCGCGGGCTTGGGCAGCGGGCGCAGCAGCTCGAGCAGGGGCTCGAACAGCGCGTGCAGCCACGCGTGGCGGCCCATCAGCAAGCCGGCCCCCACGGCCAGCACGGTGGACACCACGAAGGCGACGGCCAGCAGGTACAGCGTCGAGCCCAGCGGCGCGAAGACCTCGCCGCGCGAGACGATCTCCCAGGTCTTGGCGGCCACCACCGTAGGTGCCGGCACGAGCGCAGCATTGACCTTGCCCGCCTTCACGGCCCACTCGAGCGCCCCGAGCAGGGCCGCGAAGGTGGCCACGCCCACCAGCGGCTCGAGCGCCGGGAACGCGCGCGGGGCCGGGTGGGTCGAGGGCCTCACGCCGCGCGCCCCAGCAGGGTGGCCAGCAACCGGTGGCGCAGTTCCAGGAAGCGGGGGTGCTCGGTGGTCGTGATCGGGTCGCGCGGGCGAGGCAGCCCGGTCTCGATCAGCTGCGAGATGCGTGCCGGACGGGGCGAGAGCACCGCGATGCGGTCGGCCAGGAAGACGGCCTCGTCGACATCGTGGGTGACGAGCACGGCCGTGAAGCGCGCCTGGGCCCACAGCCCGAGCACCATGTCGTGCAGTTCCAGCCGCGTGAGCGCGTCCACCGAACTGAAGGGCTCGTCCATCAGCAGCACGCGCGGCTCGGCCGCCAGCGCACGCGCGATCGTCACGCGCTGCTGCATGCCACCCGAGAGCTGCCAGGGGTAGCGGTCCGCGAAGTCGGCCAGCCCCACCTTGGCGAGGTAGCTCATCGCATGCTCACGCGCCGCGGCAGGCACCAGGCCCGGCCGGTGCTCGACGGCGAACATCACGTTGGCGAGCACCGTGCGCCACGGGAACAGCGACTTGGCGTACTGCTGGAACAGGTAGACGATGCCTGCGGGTGGTGCGGTCACCGACTCGCCGCGAAAGCGCACGGTGCCGGAGGACGGCTTGGCCAGGCCTGCGGCGATCTGCAGCAGCGTGGACTTGCCACAGCCCGAAGGCCCGACGATGGCCAGGAACTCGCCCTCGCGCACCTGCAGGTCGATCTGGTCGAGGGCGAGCGTCTGCTGCGGGCCCTGCCCGAAGTGCTTGCGCACACCCTCGAGCTCGAGGTGGCCGGACGGGGAAGCGTGGGAGGTCATGGGCGGGCCCTAGATCCGGCTGAAGTACTCGCGCCGCTGGAAAGCCAGCTTGTCCGGCGCCGCCTCGAAGCGTTGCGCCTCGTGGCGCTTGAGCTGCGCATACCAGGCGGCCACGTCGGCACCGAGTCCCTGCACCAGCACGGCATCCTGCTCGAGCGCGTCCAGCGCGGACGCCAGGCTCATGGGGAGGTGCCGGGCTCCGGGGTGGTAGGGGTCCTCGGTGGCGGGCGGCGCGCGCAGGCGCTGCCGCATGCCATCCAGGCCCGCCTCGATCTGCGAGGCGAGGTACAGGTACGGGTTGGCGGCCGGCTCGCCCAGGCGGTTCTCGATGCGGGTGGCCGCGTCGCCTGCGGCACCCACCACGCGCAGCATCGCGCCGCGGTTGTCGCGGCCCCACAGCACCGCTTGCGGCGCGAGCGCATTCGGCCGAAAGCGCGCATAGCCGTTGACCGTGACGGTGCACAGCGCGGCCAGGCCGTGCGCGTGCGCGAGCAGGCCCGCGAGGTAGTGCTCGCCGACCTCGGAGAGGGTGTGCGCGGCCTGCAGCGGGCCGCTGCCGGGCTCGGGCTCGGCGCGCATGAAGGCGTTGGCGCCCGTCTGCAGGTCCACCAGCGACTGGTGCAGGTGCCAGCCGCTGGACATCACCTCGGGAAAAGGCGGCCGGCACATGAAGGTCGCGTGGTAGCCCGCGCGGCGCAGCGCCATCTTCACCGCGCTTCGAAACAGCATCATCTGGTCGGCCGCCTGCAGTGCATCGGTGGCATCGAACACCGCTTCCACCTGGCTCGGGCCCATCTCCGCCTCGAGCGACTGCAGCGGCAACCCGAGCGCGAGCGCCGTGTGCTGCACGATGCGCAGCACCGGCTCGACGCGGTCGAGCCAGGCCTCGCCAAGCAGGCAGTAGCCCGGGTGCAGCATCGCCACCTCGGGAGGCTCGCCCGGCCAGGCCGCGCGCGCGGGATCGAGCTCGGCGTCGGTGGAGGTGATGCGGTAGACGTGGAACTCCACCTCCAGCCCGCAGCGCAGGCCGTAGCCGGCTTCGGCGAGGCGCTGCAGCGAACGCTGCAGCACGCGGCGCGGCTCGAAGGCCACCGGTGTGCCGTCGGCGAACCAGGGCTGCGCGCGCATCCAGCCCGTTCCCTCCAGCCAGGGCAGCACCTGCAGGCTCTCGGGGTCGGGCAGCAGCAGCAGGTTGTTCGCCTGCCCGAAGCCCGGCAGCGTGGCGGTGCCGCCCGGCTCGAAGACCTTGAACGCGGTGCGGTCGGAGCTGTCCTTGAGCATCGCGGTGCTCACCATGCCCACGCCCTGCATCAGCGCGCTGCGCAGCGCGGGCACCGTGAGGGCCTTGGCCCGCATCTGCCCGTGCAGGTCGCCCCAGGCCACGCGCACCGATTGCAGCCCCTCGGCCTCGATGCGCTGCAGGGCCCGCAGCACGGCGGCCTCGCGCGCCGCGTCGTGCACGCCGCAGCGCTCGGCGAAGGTACTCACCGGGGGGCTCCGCACGAGAGGCAGCCGGGCACGCTCACGGAGCCGATCGACTCTGCAGGCCAGCTCATGCCGGCACGGCCGACTCGGTGGACTTGTCCGTCCACGGGGCCCGCAGGTGGCGCGCCGCCGCCTGCTCGCGCCACCAGGTGCCCCAGGTGCCGGCCGGTGCGATGCCGTCCACCGTGTCGGGCCCGCCCACCTGCTCGGCTGCGCGGGCAGCGTCGGCGGCAAACGGCGCCGTGCCCCCGGACTGCACCGCATCGATGGCCGCGAGCAGCTGGCGCCGGTTGGCCATGATCACCTTGTCGGTGGTGCCCAGGTGCTCGCGCGTGCGGTCCTGGATGGGGCCCATGCTCTCCACGGCCCACTGGTCGTGCACGTTGATGTCGTCCTCGCCCATGCCGAGGTAGGTGCGCGTGCGCTGCTCCTCGGCGTTGAAGCCCCAGCCGTTGTGGCGGCCCATCTTCGGGATGTACAGCGGCGGCGGGATGTGCGGCGCACGCTGATCGCGCATCGCCCGCTTGTCCACCGGGTTGCCGTAGCTCGTGAAGAACGCGTACCAGTAGGTGTGCGTGTCGTCGATGGGCACGTGCCACTGCGTGATCGTGAGCGTCTCCGACAGCGGAATGCAGAAGGCCTGCGGGAAGATCTCGTGCGTCACGCGCACGTGCGTGAAGGCCTCGGTCATCGGCCGCAGCGTGGTGATGCGGTAGCCCCAGGGCGTCGGCTCGAAGGAGATCTCAGGGCGGTGGAACTCGCGCATGATGCGCGACATGGGCCACTTCTGGCCCTCGAACTCGCCCACCGAAGCGCTGCGGAACTGCCGCGCCCCCGCGTTCTCGCCCACCGACTCGAGCGAGGCGTCGGCCAGGAAGCGGTGCAGGAACGAGGTGTGGCACGGGTCGATGCCGACCTCGAAGGCCTGCAGCCAGTTGCACTGCCACATGCCCTTGTACGCGAAGGTGTGCGTGCCCGGGGCGGCGAAGCAGTCGTAGTTCGGAAACGGCGGCTCGCGCCCGGGCTCGCCGAGCCAGGCGAAGAGCACGCCGCTGCGCTCCACCAGCGGGTAGCTGCGCTGCTGCACGCGCTCGCACAGCCGGCTGCCCTGCGGCTCGCCGGGAGTCTCCAGGCAGCGCCCGGCGACGTCGAACTTCCAGCCGTGAAAGGGGCAGCGCAGCCCGTCGCCCTCGTGGCGCCCGAAGGCGAGGTCTGCACCGCGGTGCGGGCAGTCGCGATCGATCAGGCCCCAGCGGCCGGCTGCGTCGCGAAAGAGCACGAGGTCCTGGCCCATCACGCGCACGGCCTTCACGGGGCGCCCGGCCATCTTGGGGTCGATGGCGGGGTCGAACTCGTCGACGAGGGCCACGGGCTGCCAGTAGCGGCGCAGCAGCGCGCCACAAGGGGTGCCCGGCCCGGTGCGGGTGAGGCGTTCGTTCTGCTCGGCGTTCAAGGGGGCACTCCTGGCGCGGCCGGATGAAGAGAAGGCAAGCAGCGAAGGGGCTGCAGGCCAGACGGTATACCGTTTCGGCGTTTCAGTGTACAAATGCCCCCATGGGTGTGCAAGAACATGTGTTGCTGCAGCTGCGCGAGGCAATCCTGCGCGGCCAGTTCGAGCCCGGCCAGCGCCTGGCCGAGCAGCAGATCGCCGAGCGCCTGGGGGCCTCGCGAACCCCGGTGCGGGCCGCCCTCGTCACCCTCGAGCAGGAGGGGCTGGTGCAGGCGCACGACACGGGCGGCTTCGTCGTGCGGCAGTTCACCGCCGTCGAGGTGGCCGACGCCATCGCCGTGCGCGGCCACCTCGAGGGCATGGCTGCGCGCCTCGTGGCCGAGCACGGCGTGTCGCGCCAGCTCGCGCTCGAGCTGCGCTCGTGCCTGGACGAGGGCGACGCCGCGCTCGCCAGCGACCCCCTCACGGTGGACGACTACGCGCGCTACGCCCACATGAACGACCGCCTGCACGGCCTGATCCTGCAGGCATGCGGCAACCGGGCGCTGCAGCGGGCAGTGGCGTTGAACGACAAGCTCCCGTTCGCGCCGGCCTCGGCGATGCTGCCGATGCAGGGCACGGTGGCGGTCGACCGCAGCTGGATGCTCTACGCCCACCGCCAGCACCACATGCTGGTGGACGCGCTGCAGCGCGGTGAAGGCTCGCGCGCGCAGGCCCTGGCCGAGGAACACACCCAGGTGGCACAGATGAACCTGCGCCAGGCGCTCGAGCGGCGCAGCGAGGCCGAGCAGCTGATCCCGGCGATGAGGCTCGTGGTCGGGCGCTGAGCGACGCGAGCGGCGACGTTGCGCGCTCAGCCCTCCCGGCGCGTGAGGAAAGGGTTCAGCACCGCAATACCGCAGCCGTCGAAGTCGCGCGTGTTGCGGGTGACGAGCGTCAGGCCGTGCACCTGCGCGGTGGCGGCGATCAGCATGTCGGCCTGGGTGCGCGCCTGGCCGCTCGCCTGCAGCCACGCGCGCAGCTCGCCCGCGCGGCGAGCCAGCGGCACCGTGATGTCGAGCACCTGGACCTGTTCGATGAAGTGGTCGAACCAGGCCACGAGACGAGCGCTGCCCCGCCGACGCAGCCCATAGACGAGCTCGTCGATCGTGATGACACTGATGCACAGGCCGGCCTGCTGCCCGGCCCAGGCCTCCACGCCCGGGTCGGGCACGGGGCGCATCAGCTCGCTGATGACGTTCGTGTCACTGAGCTGCATGGGCCGTATGGGTGTGAGGTTCGGATCCCGCTTCGGCCTCGGGCCCGGCTTCAGGCCCGAACTCGACACCGGGCCGGTCGGTGCGCGCGGGCAGTTCCAGGCCCTCCGCGCCCAGCTCGCGCAGGGCGCTGCGCGCCTCGCCGAACAGACCTGCCACGCCCAGAACCGCAGGCGCCTGCCGGGCCTTGCGCCACGCTTCGAAGGCAGCGAATTCCTCCGCGCTGACGACCACCGCCACCTGGCGGCTGCGGTTGAACACCGGCTGCGGTTCTTCCGCGCACAGGCGCACGAGCTCCGAGAACTGCTGCTTGGCGTTGGCGATGTTCCAGCTCATGGTGGGAGGACCTGCTACACCTGATCATCGCATCGTACACACACATGTCCATCATGTCCAGGTGATGTGGACATCAGTCCCGTGACTCTCGTGAGGATTGGGTAGCGGACTGCACTCGCACACGGCCCGGGAACTCCCAGACGGCATTCGCGCACCAAGCCGGATTCACAGGAGCCTGCCGTGCACGATTCCGACAAGACATCCCTGCTCACGATTGCGCTGCTGGCGGCCTTTGCCAACGGCCGCAAGGGCGATGCCGAACGCGCCGAGGTACGGCGTGTGGTGGAGTCGCTCGCGGCGAGCGAGCTGAACCTGCCCGCCCTCGTGCAGGACGTGCTGCTGCAGCGCGCGAGCATCGCCTCGGCCGCCTCCGGCCTCGCGAGCGAGCCGCTGCGCCAGCTGGCCTACGAACTGGCCGTGGGCGTGTGCGACGCCGACGGCCTGCGCAACGAGGCGGAGACGCGCTTCCTGGAGGACCTTGCTCGTGCGCTCGGGCTCTCGGCTGCGCAAGTCGCCGAGCCTACCGCCACGGCCGATGCGCTGGCCACGGTCCCGCTCGGCGAGGCGGCGGTGGCCACTGCCCCGGGCGGTGCGACGGCAGCCGCCACCCCGGCTGCCGAGCTCGACCGGACGATCCTGAACTACGCGATCCTCAACGGTGCGCTCGAGCTGCTGCCCCAGTCGATGGCCTCGATGGCGATCATTCCGCTGCAGATGAAGATGGTTTACCACATCGGCAAGGCGCACGGCTACGAGCTCGACCGCGGCCACATCAAGGACCTTCTGGCCGCCATGGGCGTCGGGCTCACGGGCCAGTACCTGGAGGATGTGGGCCGCAAGCTCATCGGCGGCCTGCTCGGCCGCGCCGCCGGCAGCCTGGCGGGCTCGCTCGGGCGCGGCGCCACCGGCGTGGCGTTCTCCTTTGCCACCACCTACGCGCTCGGGCACGTGGCCAAGCGCTACTACGCGGGTGGGCGCACCATGAACACGCAGATGCTCAAGGACGCCTACACCTCGGTGCTCGGCCAGGCACGCGGGCTGCAGGCGCAGTACATGCCGCAGATCCAGCAGCAGGCGCGCACGGTGGACGTGACGAAGATCGTGCAGATGGTGCGGGCGAGCTAGCGCCCTGGACGGGCGCGGTCCGGAGCAGCTGGGCACGACAGGCGGCGGCGCACCACCGCCGGCGCGGGCGCCGTTACGCCGGCACGCCGATGGCCCCGCGCCTCACCTGGTCGCGCTCCAGGCTCTCGAAGAGCGCCTTGAAGTTGCCCTCGCCGAAGCCCTCGTCCTTCTTGCGCTGGATGAACTCGAAGAACACGGGCCCGAGCATGGGTTCGCTGAAGATCTGCAGCAAGAGCCGCTTGTCGCCGCCAGCGGTCGAGCCGTCGAGCAGGATGCCGCGGGCCTTGAGTGCCTCCACCGGCTCGCCATGGCCGGGCAGGCGTTCCTCGAGCATCTCGTAGTACACGTCGTTCGGCGCGGTCAGCAGCGGGATGCCCGCCATCTGCAGCGCGTCCACGCTGGCCAGCAGGTCGTCGGTGAGGAGCGCGATGTGCTGGATACCCTCGCCATTGAACTGCCTGAGGTACTCCTCGATCTGTCCGCCTCCGGCGTTGCCCGACTCCTCGTTGAGCGGGATGCGGATGAGCCCGTCGGGCGCGGTCATCGCGCGGCTCGTCAGCCCCGTGTACTCGCCGCGGATGTCGAAGTAGCGGATTTCGCGGAAGTTGAAGATGCGCTCGTAGAAGCCGCCCCAGAAGGCCATGCGGCCCTTGTAGACGTTGTGCGTGAGGTGGTCGATGCAGCGAAAGCCGTGGCCCACCGGGTGCCGGGGTACGCCGGGCAGCCACTCGAAGTCGATGTCGTAGATGCTGCGCCCGTCCTCGAAGCGGTCGATCAGGTACAGCGGCGCACCGCCGATGCCCTTGATGGCCGGCAGCCGCAGCTCCATCACGCCGGTGGGGATCTCGATGGGCTGCGCGCCGAGCTCGAGTGCGCGCTGGTAGGCCTTGTGCGCGTCGCGCACCCGGAAGGCCATCGCACAGGCGCTCGGGCCGTGCTCGGCGGCGAAATACCAGGCCTGGCTGCGCGGCTCGCGGTTGACGATGAAGTTGATGTCGCCCTGGCGGTAGAGCACCACGTCTTTGGATCGGTGCTTGGCCACCAGCGAGAAGCCCATCTTCTCGAACAGCGGCTCCAGGGTGTTGGCGATGGGGGATGCGAACTCGACGAACTCGAAGCCGCACAGGCCCATGGGGTTGTCAAACAAATCGGTCATGAAAATCTCCAGCAGTGAACGGGGCCACGCTGCAGGATGAGCATGGCCCGAATGAAATCGGACAAACGAAACAGGGAGGATGTTTAAAAACCCTGCGGCGGTGCGCAGGGCTTGCCCCGCGTGCTGCGCGCGAGGTGGATGCCGAAAATCAATACCTGGATGGACATGGGCTGATGGTCGTCGCCAGACAGTCAAATGTCAAGCGACGAACCGATCGGACTTATTGTGGCTCGATGCCCACTTTTTTGA
>JBDKFA010000236.1:0-48481 GCA_039798945.1 Pseudomonadota bacterium | reverse complement strand
CCGCCGCGCGGCAGCCAGGCGGCGATGTCGGCGGCGGTGGTCGATGGCGTGAGCCGGGGCGCCACGGCCAGCAGCTGCTCGCGCATCGAGGCCGGTGTCTCGCCGTCGTAGTCCACGCCCGCGGCCTCGGCCCAGCCGATCGCGCCGTCCGGGTGCTGCAGCGCGACGTGGATCGTGGCCACCTCGTGCATCACCTGACCGGCGATCTCGAAGGGCTCCAGCAGGGCCCAGCGCTCCTCGGCGACGCGCAGCCGCAGCTTCACGCCGCCAGCGCCTGGACGATCGGCTCCACGCCGCCGCGCAGCGGGTCACATACGGGCAGCCCGAGGGCGGCGGCCACCTCCTGCCGGTAGCGCAGCCACGCCGGCTCGGCCAGCGCCGAGGAGTTGATGGCGACCCCGGCGCAGCGCACGTGCGGGTTGGTCAGGCGGGCGGCCTCCAGGTAGCGCCGGATGGCTTCGTCGAGCGCGGGCAGCGCGATGTGCGGGTAGTCCTCGATCGTGCGGCGCGAAGGGTCGTGGCACAGCACGATCGCATCGGGCTGCGAGCCGTGCAGCAGGCCGAGCGTCACGCCCGCGTAGGCCGGGTGAAAGAGCGCACCCTGGCCCTCGATCACGTCCCAGTGGTCGGGGTCGTTGGCAGGCGAGAGTTCCTCGGCCGCGCCGGCGATGAAATCGGCCACCACCGCATCGATGGCCACGCCCTGCCCGGAGATCAGGATGCCCGTCTGCCCGGTGGCGCGGAAGGTGGCGCGCAGGCCACGCGCAGTCAGCGCCTGCGTGAGGGCGAGCGCCGTGTACTTCTTGCCGAGTGCGCAATCGGTGCCCACGGTCAGCAGCCGCCTGCCGCTGCGCTTCAGGCCCGTGCCCACGCTCCAGTCGCGGTCGCTGTGGCGCACGTTGACCAGGCGCGCTCCGCCCGCGCGCGCCGCCTCGACGAGCTCCGGGAAGTGCTCCAGCCGCGTATGCATGCCGCTCACCACGTCCAGGCCGCTTCGCAGCGCCTCCACCAGCGCGGGCAGCCAGCTCTCCGGCAGCCGGCCACCGGCCGGCGCGACGCCGATGACGAGAGAGCCTGCGCCGGAACGTGCGGCCTCGGCCGGTGCGAGACGGGGGAGACCCAGGCTCACGCGCGCTGCAGGCAGTGCGCACTCGCCCACCACGTCGCCCGGACACCAGTCGCGCAGGCCGAAGCCGGTCTTGGCGTCCGAGCGCAGCGTGACGTCGCCGAGGAAGATCAGGTACGGTTTGCGAAGCGCATGCATCGCTGGATATTATTTCATCCACACGCTGCGCGCAACCACGTGCGCCCGATGCCGGGGCTGCCCGCGTCGTGGCGGGCGCGAGGTCAGACCGGTGGGGTGTTGGCGCTCACGACCACCGCCTCCTCGTTGCCGAGGTTGCGGAACTTGTGGGGCAGGCGGCTCGAGAACAGGTAGCCGTCGCCCGGGCCGAGCACGCGCGTGACCCCGCCCACCGTGATCTCGACCTGGCCCTGGATGACGATGCCACCCTCGTCGCCCACGTGGCTGTAGGGCACCTTGGCCGTCTCGGCTCCCGGCGCGTAGCGCTCGAGCAGCAGCTGCAGCGGGCGACCCTTCAGGTTGTGCCCGACCTGCCGCAGCGAGATGCCGCCTCCACCCACTTCCAGCAGTTCGGCGTGCGTGAAGAACACCTGGGTCTCGCTCTCGGGGTCGAGGGCGAAGAACTCCGACAGCGTCATCGGGAAGCTGTCGAGGATCTTGCGCAGCGAGCCCACCGAAGGCGAGATCGCATCGCGCTCGATGCTGCCGATCGTGGCGTGGGTCAGTCCCGCGCGGCGCGCCAACTCGCGCTGCGACAGGCCGTGCATGTCGCGCAGGAAACGCAGCCGCGCCCCGACTCCGGGGGAGGCGTCCGATGACTCGGCCTCGGAAGCCTTGCCCCGGCGCGCGGCGGCGGGCGCGGGAGCGGCCTCTTGCGCAGAGGCATCGGTCCGGCGTGGTCGGGCGGGGCGAACGGTCTTGGCCATGGGCGAGGCGGGCTTGTCGGAGCGTGCCGGGGCGCGCGCGTGGAGGATGAGTGTAACGAGGCGATGCATACGCGCCTCGAAGGCTGATAGAGTGGACGACATACTGTCCACCTGAGGTTCCGATGCGCCAGACCGTACACCTCGCCGCGGAGCCCGCGGCCGCGCTGGGCCGGGCGGCACGTGGCTTCGGCATCGATGGCATGGCGGTGGCGCTCGCGGCGCCGGGGCGCCGGGCGTTGTGGACCTTCGGCGAGAGCCGGGCCGGATCGGGTCGCCCGGTGGATGCGCACACCTGGTTCTCGGTGGCCTCTCTGGGCAAGCACGTGACGGCGGCTGCCGTGCTCGAGCTGGCGCAGGGCGGGGCGCTGGACCTGCGGGCTCCCGTCGGGCGCTACCTGCCCGACGTGCCGTCGGCCTGGGCGGATCGAAGCGTGCTCGCGCTGCTGCATCACACGAGCGGCCTGCCGGAGTACCTCGCCTACCGGCCCGACGAGGCCGTGCCCAGCACGCGCAGCGCCTTCATGGCCGCCTACAGCGGCCTCGCTGCGGCCTTCGGCGAGGGCGAAGGTTGGATCTACACCAACACCAACTACATCCTGGCGGGCATGCTCGTGGCGCAGCTGCGCGGCGCCCCCTATGCGGAGGCGGTGCAGTCCCTCTTCGACCGGGTGGGCTGTGACGGCGGGGCGAAGGTGGCGGGCCCGGACTGGGCCAGGCGGGCCAACGAAGAGCCCGCGATGGCCGGCGAGCCAGACCCCGGCAGCGCCACGCGCGAGGTCATCGGAGATGGCGACATCTGCTTCACGCCGGCCGGCGCGCTCGACTGGCTGGAGGGGCTGCTGGACGGGCGGCTGCTCGACGCTGCTCGGGCCTCGGAGATGTTCACGCCCGCGCCCCAGCGCACCGGGCGGCCGGCCCTCTACGGGTGCGGCTGGTTCCTCGAGCCGCTGCGCGGCGCGATGCTGGCCCACCACGGCGGGCACTTCGACGGCTGGACAGCTATGGGCATCCTGCACCCGGGCCTTCGCAGCGGGGTCGTCGCGATGTGCAACCAGGCGCCGGGCCACACCCGGCACATCCGGTACCTCGCGCAACTGGCGCTGGAGGCCTTCTGCCCGGGCTCTACGCCCATGTCTCTGCCGGTCATCGAGGAAGACGACCCGGGGTTGGCCGTGCGCATCCGCGCCCAGCTCCTGCGAGCGCCCGGTGCGGCGCCGGAGATGTCCGGCCTGGCCGACGAACTCAGGCGCGTGGCCGAGCATGGCAGTGCCGTGCGCACGGTGCCCAACCTGAACACGGGTGTCGAACCCGGCGGCTTCGAGCTCGTCGAGCGCCACGCGCAGCCGGGCAGCCACTGGAGGCGCTACCGGTTGCGCCATGCCGACCGGGTCGAGCACGTGCTCGTGGGGGTCACGCCGCAGGGGCTGCTGCACTGGGCCTGGGGGCTGTAGTCGAGTCGGGTAGACCCGGAGACTGGACGACAAAATGTCCAATGACTCCGGAGTACGACATCGAAGTCCGATATGTATGGAGGGAAATCACTGCCATCTGCGATACCTTTGGAAGTTGACGGATGAAATACTGTCCACTACATTGAGATTGCAATGTCCAGCGGAGTCTCCACCATGAACACCCGAGCGCGCGTCCTGCCCCTGTCTTCGGTCACCGTCGCCGTCGCGGCCGCCTACCCGGCGCTGGCTCAGACCAGCGGCGCTTCCGGCGCGCCTGAAGCCGCGAGCCAGGTCATCACCGTCACCGCCACCAAGCGCAACGAGCGCATCACCGACGTGCCCGTGGCCGTGACGGCCATCGGCGAGGCGGAGATCCGCGACCGCGGTGCAGTGGACATCCGCGACCTGCAGTACTCGGTGCCGGGCCTGAACATCCAGGAGCAGTCCCCCGGCGCCTTCCGGATCCAGCTGCGAGGCATCAATCCGGGCGCGGGCACCGGGCTGCCGATCGTGGGCACCTACGTGGACGAGGTCGGTATCACGATCGACCAACAGCAGCGCGATGGGCCCTTCCCGCTCGTCGACCTGGCCCGCATCGAGGTGTTGCGTGGCCCGCAGGGCACGCTGTACGGCGAAGGCTCGATGGCCGGCACGATCCGCTACATCACCCGAAACCCGAGCCTGACGAAGACGGGTGGCTTCGTGGAAGCCAACCTGTTCCAGACCGAGGGCGGCGGCCTCAGCCAGCGCATGAACGCCGCAGTGGGGGTACCCCTGGTGGAAGGCAAGGCTGGCTTGCGGGTGGCGGCCGGCTACGACAAGCTTGCCGGCTGGGTGGACTACCCGCAGATCGGCGCCAAGGACGCCAATTCCGGCAAGCGCATGTTCGTGCGCCCGAAGCTGCTGATCCAGCCGAGCGAGGCGCTCACCGTCACGCTGCTCTACCAGCGCTACGAGGCCGACAGCGACACCGACAACTACTCGAGCCTGGCCGACCCGAACGTGCGGCAGCGCAAGGAACGCTTCCCGGGCAAGGACCACAGCGACCTCGCCAATGCCGTCATCCAGTACAACCTCGGCCCGGCGACGCTGACGTCCTCGACCGGCTACCAGAAGCGCGATCTCCTGTTCGCTGCGTCGCTGAGCGGCGGTGCGTTGAAGGCCGTCTTCGACAACAGCTTCAACCAGTGGAGCCAGGAACTGCGCGTCAGCTCCAACGGCGAGGGTCCGCTGCAGTACACCGCCGGCGTGTGGATGCGCAAGTTCGATTCCACCGAGGATCGCAGCGCCACGCTGAACGGCGCGCCCTTCGCGCCGTTGAAGCGCCTGGGCGATGGCTACGTCGATTCGAGGTCCTCCGCGGTGTTCGGGGAGCTCACGTGGAAGTCAAGCCCGCGCGTGGAGTTCACCGTGGGCGGGCGCTACTACCGCGACGAGCGCTCCACGGGCTCGGTGATCCCGGCCACGGCCACCCAGCGGGCCGACTTCAACGCCTTCAGCCCGCGTGTGTCGGCGCGCTACGAGTGGAGCCGCAACACCTCCACCTACGCAACGGTCTCCAAGGGGTTCCGTTCCGGCGGCTTCAACGGCAACGGCACGTCGTTCGGGCCGGAGTCTCTGTGGAACTACGAACTGGGCACGAAGGCGATCCTGATGGGTGGTGCCCTGTTCTTCGACGGTGCGGTGTACTACGCCGACTACAAGGACAGGCAGGCGCAGAACGCCCAGGAGATTGCCCCCGGAGTCTTCCAGGCGCTGACGCGCAACGTGGGCAAGGCATCGGGGCCGGGGGTGGAGGTCGCGCTCAGCGGGCGGCTGGGCGCCGGCCTGGAGCTGACGGCCACCCTTGGCTGGAACGGTATCCGCAACGACTCTTCGAACGTCGAAGTGCTCAAGGGGGAGGCCTTCGATCTCGTCTCCGCGATGACGAGTTCGCTCGCGCTGAGCCAGCGCTTTGCGGTCGCGGCCGGCTTGACGGGCATGTGGCGCGTCGACTACCAGCACGCCGACCCCTACTCCCAACGGGTTCGGCAGGCTCAGGCCAATGGTGTGGTGGCCACGTTGCAGGACTTTCGCAGCAAGGCCCAGGACTACGTGAACCTGCGTGCCGGCGTCGAAGGCAAGGACTGGAGCTTGACGCTGGACGTGAAGAATGCACTGAATAGACAGCCGATGCTGTTCCCGATCGTACCCCTGTCGCAATCCCAGGAAGGCGTACACGCCGTGCCGCGCAGCGTAGGGCTCACGCTGCGCAAGAGCTTCGGCTCCTGATAGGCTGCGGCGCTGCATGAGCGGCAGGCCGGACGACTCCCCGAACTCCCGGCCTTCCGGTGCGGCGCCCGCGCCTGTGGCCCCTGGGCGTGCCTTCGCTGCCCAGGCCATCGCAGCAGGCCGGCGCATCGCCACGCCCGAGGGCATCGACCGGCTCGAGCAGGTCGACGTCGGGGGCGACTGGCAGTGGATCTCGATCCGCGGGCGCAACCGCGCCAACCCGGTGCTGCTGGTGATCCATGGCGGCCCGGGCACGCCGACGATGCCGCTCGCCTGGGCTTTCCAGAGTACGTGGGAGGACTTCTTCACAGTGGTGCACTGGGAGCAGCGCGGTGTCGGCAAGAACGACGCCACGGCCGACCGGCAGGCCCTGCTGCCCACGGTCTCGCTGGCGCAGATCGTGGCCGACGGCGAGGCGGTGATCGACCATCTGCGCAAGACGCTCGGCAAGGCGCGCGTGGCGCTGCTCGGCTTCTCCTGGGGCGCGATCGTGGGTGTGCGGCTGGCCGAGCGTGCACCGGACAAGGTGAGCGTGTACGCGGGCGTCGGCCAGGCGGTGGCCTCTGCCTTCGAGCCGATGATCCTGGCCGAGACGCTGACTGCCGCCGAGCGAGCGGGCGACGATGAGGCGGTGCGCGACCTGTGTGCGCTCGACCTCGCTCCGGGCCCCGATGGTCGTTTCCCACTCGCGCAGGCACAGGCGCTGCGTGCCGTGGCGCGCCGCTACAACGGCATGTGGTACGGGCACGAGACGCTGCAAGTGATGAACGACCTTGCCGCACTCGCCCCCGAGTACGACGAGCGCGACGTGGCCGCCTTCCAGGCTGGCGCGGCCTGGATCGCGCAGGGACCCCTTGCGCAGGATCTTGCGACGATGGACCTGCGCACCTTGAAGGCCCTGCAGGTGCCGGTGGTGGTGCTGCAGGGGCGCTACGACCTGGCCACGCCCCACGCCGCGGCCGCGGCCTGGCTCGAGGCGCTGCAGGCACCCACCAAGGCGCTCGTCACCTTCGAGCGCAGTGCGCACTTCCCGATGTTCGAGGAGCCTGGGCGCTTCCTGCAGGCGCTGCTGCAGCACGTGCTGCCGCACACCGAAGGCGCGCCGGACTTCGTGCCGCTGCCGCGCTGAGGCGAGCACCCGATGGCACGAGCGATCACCGTTGCCGCCGGTCAGCTCGGGCCCATCGGGCGTACCGAGACGCGCGAAGGCGTCCTGGCGCGCATGCTGGCGCTGCTCGAGCAGGCAGCCCGCCAGCAGGTCGAGCTCATGGTCTTTCCCGAACTCGCGCTGACCCCTTTCTTTCCCCGCTGGGCCATCGAAGACGAGGCTGAGCTGGCTGCGTTCTACGAGGCTCAGGTACCCGGGCCCGGCACGCAGGCCCTCTTCGAGGCAGCCAGGCGGCTGCGCGTGGGGGTGCAACTCGGCTATGCCGAACAACGGCGCGAGGGCGGCCGCACGCGCCGCTTCAACAGCACGGTGCTGGTCGACCCGGACGGCCGCCTCGTCGGCCGCTACCGCAAGGTGCACCTGCCTGGCGACAGGGAGTTTCGCGCTGGTGCTGCCTACCAGCACCTGGAAAAGCGCTACTTCGAGACCGGGGACGGCGGCTTCCAGGCCTGGCGGGCCTTCGGCGGCGTGGTGGGGTCGCTCATCTGCAACGACCGCCGCTGGCCCGAGGCCTGGCGGGTGCTCGGCCTGCAGGGCGTGGAGCTCGTGCTCATCGGCTACAACACGCCGTTGCACAACCCCGAAGCCCCCGAGCTCGACCGGCTCGTCCCTTTCCACCACGCACTCGTGATCCAGTCGGGCTGCTACCAGAACGGGACCTGGGCCGTGGCCGCCGCCAAGGCGGGCGTGGAGGAGGGCCAGGCGATGCTCGGGGACTCGATGATCGTGTCGCCGCAAGGCGAGGTGGTGGCGCGGGCGAAGACGGTGGGCGACGAACTCGTGGTGGCCCGCATCGACTTCGACGCCACTGCGCCCGTCAAGACCACCATCTTCGATTTCGCGGCCCACCGCGAGCCGCAGCACTACGGGCTCATCGTGCAGACCCGGGGTGCGGTGCCCCCGGGCGACACCGAGCGGGGCATCGGGCTGGTCGAGGGCTAGCTGTGAGTGTCACCGCAGATCGCCTGGCGCATCACGCCGATGGTGAACTCGGGGGCCTCGTAGACGAAGTTGTGCCCCGAGCCTGCCGGTGCCACCACGCGCCGCGAGCGGCTCGAGGTGGCGAGGTAGCGTTCGCGCGTGGCTGCAAAGAAGCGGAACATGCGCCGCGCATTCGCATCACTGCTGGCCTGGGCCTCGGGTAGCGCAGCGATGTCGGCGTCCTGGTCGTCCTTGGGCCCCACGAGCCACACGGGCAGGTTGCCGAGGTCGCGGTCGTAGACCACGGTGTCCCACGCGCAGGCGGCCACGCCCTCGGGCGTGAGCTCGCGGAAGATCGAGGCTTGCGCGAAGTACGCCCCTGCGCACGCCTCGATGCATCGGCTGGCCTCCACCTGCGGCCCCAGCACCACCTTCACCGCGTCGAGCACCCGGGCATGGGCCGGATCCTGCCGCGTCCTCGCATCGGCCCACTCGTGCAGGCTGATGCCGAAGAGCTGGGCAAAGCCGCCCAGCCAAGCCGTGCGGCGCATGGCCTTCAGGGCCGACAGGCGCGGGCCGAAGACGATCGTCTCCAGCGGCGTGGGATCCAGCAGCACCAGCGTGTGCACGAGGTCGGGCCGGCGCCGCGCGATGTTGGCCGCGAGCAGCCCGCCGAAGGAGTGCCCGGCGAAGACGAAGGGGCCGTGTTCGCCCGCGCGCTCCAGCGCTCGCACCATCTCCTCGGCCTCGCGCGCGGTGGTGCGCGGGAAGGGGCCGGTGTCGCTCCAGCCGGTGCCGGGCCGGTCGATCAGGATCGAGCGCGTCTCTTCGCGCAACGCGCGGTGCAGGTGGTGCATCGCCAGGCCGCTGGCGTGCCCGCCACCGAACCACACCACCGCGGGCCGGCCTTCGCGGGCCTCCCCTTCCGCGAGCAGGTGCACCCGGTAGCCGCCGAGGTCGATCATCTGCCCGGGCGGCGGGTGGGCGCTGCGTGCGCGGGCGAGGGTCCAGAGGTGGCGCAGCGAGGCCCCGGCCAGCACAGCCGCGAGCACCCCGCCGACGAGCGCGACCGTCCCGCCCGCAGCGCCAGGCAGCGCACCGGCCGCGAAGGTGGACGCGGCTGCCACGGCCAGTGCCACGAGCAGGCCGGCCCAGTCCCGGCTCATCAGGGTCAGCAGCCGATCACGCCAGGCCGGCATAGCGTCCTCCTTGCCTCCTCTTTGCTTTCTCTTTACCTGCTCTTGGCTGCTTCCCGGGCTCTTCCTGTCTGCCCGGCGCGCTTCCCGCGTGCTTCGTCCCGCGGCTCAGGCCGCGGAAGCCCTCGCACTCGCCGCCCCAGGCGCGCCGGGCGGGCCCCCGCGAGACTCCGGCAACCGCCACGCCGCCACGGCCGCGAGCACGAACGCCCCCATGGCCACCATGATCGCCACATCGTAGCTGCCGGTGCGGTCGTGCACCACGCCCATCAGCCACGGCGCGGTGCCGCTGCCCAGGCTCGTGGCCACCTGCTGGGTGGCACTCGCCCGGCCGAAGCTCTCGGCGCTGAAGTAACGGCGCGCGAGGAACATGGACAGGCTGTGGTCGCCGGCGTTGAACATGCCCAGCAGCACCGCCGCGGTGATGGCCACCGCCAGGCCCGAGCCGAAGAACAGCATCACGGTGGCACCCAGCGGCGCGAGCACGAAGAGCCGCGCGAGACGGGTGGCCGAGGTGTGGTCGATCAGCCAGCCCGCCGCCAGGTTGCCGACGAAGCCCCCGGCGCCCACGAGGCTGATGGCGGTGGCCGCCTGCGCCAGCGACAGGCCGCGGTCCTGCATGAGTGCGGCGAAGTGAACGAGCGTGCCCGCTGCAGCCAGGCCGAAGAGCATGTTCCACACCGCGAGCTTCCACCACAGAGGGTCCTTCAGGAAGGCTCTCATCGACACCGGCGGCGCCGACGAGGGCGGCGACGAGGCTGACGAGGCCGGCCTTGCAGGTGCCGCGGCAGGGCCGGGGCGTGCCGCGCCCGGCGGCTCGCGCAGCAGCAGCCAGGCCGCCACCCCGCCGAAGACGAGGCTCATCGCGCCCATTGCGAAGAAGGCCTCGCGCCAGCTGGCGTGGGCGATGACCCGGCTCACGACCTGCGGGTGGATGACCGACCCGATCGCACCCACCGCGAAGAGGATGCCCAGCGCACGGCCGAGCGCCTTGTCGAACCACGCCTGCAGCAGCTTGGACAACGTCAGCACCGAGGCGCCCGAGGCGGTGAGGATCATCACCAGGCTCAGCCCGTAGTAGACCCAGACGCTGCCCTGCATCAACCCGAAGCCGGCGAGGCTCGCCGACTGCAGCGCGACCCCCCACAGGATCAGCGGCCGCAGCCGCACATGGTCGATCACCCAGCCCACCAGCGGCAGGATGGCTGGCCCCACGAGCGTCATCAGCGTGAGCGCGAAGGTGATGTCGCCCCGCGACCAGCCGAGCTCCTTTTGCATCGGCAGCATCATCAGGCCGAAGGTCGACCCGTACAGCGAGGTCACGCCGAAGATGCCCACGATGCAGCAGCCCGCCAGCACCCGCCAGCTGGTGCGCGAGTCGGTGTGAGCGGATGCCGCCGCGGGCTCTGCGGTCAAGGCTTGCTCAGTGGTCGTAGCGCAGCGAGACCGTGAAGGTGCGCGGGCGCTGCAGGAAGTACTGCGCAAAGGCCCCGACGCCGGCCGGCGCCCCCGTGATGCTCATGACGCCCTTCTCGTTCGTCGCGTTGGCGAGGCCCGTGGCCAGCGTCCAGTTGCCCTTGGCAAAGCTCAGGCCGAGGTCCACCGTGTCGTAGGCATCGGCCGGCTTGTTGCCGCCGAGGAACATCACGCGGTCGCCCACGTGGGTGTAGGTGGCGTTGGCGCGGGCCTGCGAACCGAAGGGCCCTGCGAAGCGCAGGTTCGCCTGCAGGGCCGCCTGCAGGTCCGGCGTGCCGGGCAGGCGCGAGCCCGCAGGTGCCGTGACGGCGCCGCGGCCGGCGGGAATGGCCACCGGCACCTTCGTCTTCGCATCGATCGAGGCTACCGATGCGGCCACGTCGAAAGCCGCGCTCACGCGGTAGCGCAGGCTCGCCTCCAGGCCGGTGCTGCGCGCCTTGCCGACGTTGTCGATGCCCGATTGCGGCAGCGGGTTGCCGGCCGTGGGCGCAATGAAGTAGGTGAACTGCGCGTCCTTCCAGTCGAGCATGAAGGCCGCCAGGTCGAGCTGCAGGCCCGCGGCCGGCGCCAGGCGCACACCGCTCTCGTAGCTCCACAGCGAGTCCGACTTGTAGGCCTTGAACGGGGCCGAGCCGTTCACCCCACCGTAGCGGTAGCCCTTGGACGCCACCGCGTACCACTGGCTCGAGGGGCCCATGCGGTACTTCAAGGTGAGCTTGGGCGTGATGCCGCTGTCGCTCGTGCTGATCGGCCCGACGTTGGACGGCGCGCCGAACTGCGTGCCGGTGCTGGAGCTTTCGACCTCGGTGCGGTAGTAGCGAGCGCCCGCGCCGGCGCTCCAGCCGCCGCCGAAGTTGTATTCCGTGTCGACGAAGGCGGCCTGCTCGCGGCCGCCGCCCTGGCTCGTCAGGTCCACGAGCGTGGTGATGCCGAAGGCCCCGGAGGGGTCGATCTGCTGGCCGCGTCCTCCGCCCTTCACGTCCTGGTAGAACACGCCGGCCACGTAGCTCAGCGAACCCCCGGGGTTGCTCGCGATGCGCAACTCCTGCGAAGTGGCCTTGGACCAGTTCGTCTGCGGGCGGTACACCTGGGGCAAGGGCAGGCCCACGCTGGCGAAGAGTTCCGTGTCGTCGATCAGGTTGGTGCCCTTGTTGCGCCACTGGCCCGTGATCGAGGTGAGCGTGTGCGCGCCCAGGTTCCAGTCGACGGTGAGGCTGTAGAAGTCGGTCGTGCTGCTGCGCGTGGAATTGTTGGGGGACGTGTGCTGCAGCTTGCCGGCATCGGGCGAGACGCTGAAGGTGTCGCCCTGCTTCGTCTCCTGCGTGCTCAGGGTCAGCGTGGCCGTCAGGTTCCTGTCCGGCCGCAGGGAGACCAGCACGCGGCCGCCGGTCTGGTGCACGTCGTTGGTATCCTTCTGCTTCGTGCCCAGGTTGTCGATGTAGCCCGGGTCGCGCCGGTCGAAGGCCACCACGCGCAGTGCCGCGCTGGTGGACAACGGCACGTTGAGCATCCCGAAGACCGAGAAGTCGCTGCCGCCTTCTGTCACCTTCGCGTACTCGCCCTTGATGCTCGCCTCGAACTGCCCGAAGCGCGGCTTGTTGAACAGGTAGCGCACCGCGCCGCCGAGCGATCCCGAGCCGAAGAGCACGCCTTGCGGCCCGCGCAGCACCTCCACGCGGTCCAGGTCCCAGGTGAGGGGGTCCACCACGGTGCCCTTGCCCAGCGGCGAGGCCATGGGCACATCCTCGAGATAGGAGCCGGTGGGGCCTTGCTGCGCGCCGTTGCCCTCGTTGGTGGTGCTGGTGCCGATGCCGCGGATGGTCAGCGTGTTGCTGGCCACGTCACCCTTGTTGAACTGCACGCCCGGCGCGAGCTTGAGGATGTCTTCCTGGTCGCGCGCGCCGCGCAGCTCGAGGTCGCCGCCATCGAGCACCGACACCGTACCCGCCACCTCGCGCTGCTTCTCCAGACGCTTGCTCGCGGTGATGACGACGCGCTGGTCCGGGTCTTCCTTGGCGGCCGGGGTGGTGGCGGCCTGCTGGGCGGCGGCGGGCCAGGCGGCGGCCAGGGCCAGCGCCAGGAGGCTGAGGCGGGGTGGGGGGGTCATGGGCACGCTCCTCATGGGGGAATGCGCGCACGATAGGAGCCGGCCAAGGCCCGCGCGTGAGCCCTTGCACCGAAGATTTAGGCGATCCGACCGGCCTCCGCACAATCCCTAGGCGGGAATCTCCAGGCTGAACGGGGCCCGGTGCTGGCGGTATTCGCGCGGTGACATTCCCACGTGACCCCGGAACGCGGCCGCAAAGCTGCTCTGGTGCTCGTAGCCGACGCGCTCGGCCACCTGTGCGATGGTGAGCTTGGCCTCCATCAGAAGCTGCTGGGCTTCACGCATGCGCCGGTCCAGGCAGTAGTCGGCCATCGTGAGCCCGAAGGCCTCCTTGAAGACCGCCTTGAGCTTGTTCTGGCTGGTGCCGATCTCGCGGGCGAGGTCGGCGAAGTTCGGCGGTTTGCGGTAGCCGCGGTCCAGGTGCGCGCGGGCCGCATGCGCCAGATCGAGGTCGCGCTGCCGGGGCAGGGCGGCCGTTCTGGCCTCGTGCTGGTGCAGCATGGCCTCAAGTGCGTAGGCCACGAGCTCGGCCATGCGCCCGGCAAGCTGCACGGTGCGAAGCTCGCCGTGCAGCCTGCTGTCCAGCGTGTCGGCCACGAGCGTGGCGATGCGGTGGTCGATCGGGAAAGAGGCGATGCGTCCCATCGCGGCATCCCCCTCAAGGGCCAGGCGCAGGTCGGGCGGGAGGTCCTCTGGCAGCAGCCCGAAGCGCGAGGCGAAGCTCGGCGCGTGGAAGACAGCCACGATGCCCTGCTGGCGTGCACCGGCGGTGATGTGCGCGCTCATCGGCAGGCCCGGCGGGATGCAGGTGAGCGTCAGCTCGGGCCGGTCGAACACCATGGAAGAGCCCGATCCGTAGCGGAACTCCACGTTGCAGGCGAGCGAGGCGCGCAGCGTGATCATCGGCTCCGTGTCGGCGTAGGTCCATTGCGTCGGGCGCGGCACCACGCAGTTGATGACGTTGACCAGCGCGTCCGCGCCCAGGCGCACGGTGTCGGTCATGCCGCTGCCCTGGGGCGGGGCGTACAGGGTGCGCACGACGTTGCGCGAGATCCGCACCGAGCGGCCGTTGTCCCCGGCGGCGCGGTGCCACTCGCGGTCGAAGTCGAGCGGGGAGGGGAGGTCCTGTGCAGGGTCGGTGCGGATGCGCATTCGGTCGATTCTCCTAAATCTTCATTGCCGCGGCCTAAGCACCTGCGGTGGCGCTCGTCGTAAGGTGATGCTCGGCGCACCCTTCGATGCGCCCAGGTCACTTCATGTCCGACGTCACCCCGTCTTCCGCACGCGCGCTGATCGACGCCGCACCCGTGTGGGACCACCACGCCTGCATGCCGCTGCGCCCGAACGACGCATCGTTCCTGCCGCAGCTCGCCCGCCACAAGGCGGCCGGTTTCGACGCGGTCACCGTGAACGTGGGTTTCGGTGAGCAGGGGCCGGAGGCGCATCTGCGCATGCTCGCGGCCTTGCGCCACTGGGTGCTGGCCCGGCCGCAGGAGTACCTGCTGCTGCTGGCGGCCGATGACGTGGAGCGCGCGCGGGCCACCGGCCGGCTCGCCGTGGGTTTCGACATCGAGGGCGCGAACGCGGTGGGCGACCAGCTCAGCCTCATCCAGCTCTACTACGACCTGGGCGTGCGCTGGATGCTGATGGCCTACAACGAGCCCAACCGGGTCGGAGGCGGCTGCCAGGGCCCCGACGAAGGCCTGACGGCTTTCGGGCGCGCCGTGGTGGCCGAGATGGAGCGCGTGGGCATGCAGGTGTGCGTGAGCCACACCGGCCACCGCACGGCTCTCGAGGTGCTGGCGATGGCCACGCGGCCGGTGATTTTCTCCCACAGCAACTGCGCCGCGCTGCACCCGCACCCGCGCAACATCCCCGACGAGCTGATACGCGCCTGCGCGACCACGGGCGGGGTGGTCGGCATCAACGGGGTGGGCATCTTCCTCGGCCCCAACGACATCTCGAGCCAGACCTACGCGCGCCACGTCGACCACGTGGTGCAGCTCGTCGGGCCGCGCCACGTGTCGCTCGCGCTCGACTACGTGTTCGACACGGAGGAGCTCGAAGCGTACACGCGGGCGATGCAGGGGACCTTTCCGCCGGGCCTGGGCTACGAGCTCGGCGCCCGCTTCGTGGCACCCGAGCAGCTCGAGGAAATCGTGCAGACCCTGCAAGGCTGGGGCTACCGCGACGACGACCTGAAGGCCGTGCTCGGCGGCAACCTGCTGCGCCTGGCGCGCACCGTCTGGAGAGCGCCCTCACATGCTTGAGCCTTCTGTCGAAGCGACGCAGGCGACACGCGCGACCCAGGCGCTGCAGGCGCTCGCCGAGCGCTACTGGCAGTTCCTGCGCCACGAATTCCCGCTCGGCGCCTGCCTGGCGGGCGACCCACCCGAGGACCCCGTCATGTTCCGCGAGGCACCGGCGGACTTCCACCGCCGCGCGCTGGAGGCGAAGCGCCTGCGCGGCGAGCTGCTCGCGATCCCCACCGCCGGCCTGGCCTCGCAGGACCGCATCACCCACCGGCTGCTGCAGCGCGAACTCGAGGACCTGCACACACTGCACGAGACCGGCTCGCACCTGCGGCCCTGGCTGTTGCCGGTGGGGCCGGAGTTCAACACCCTGTACTTCGCCAACACGACCGAACTCTCGGGCGTCGAGGACGCGCGCCGCTTCGGCGCCAGGCTGGCCACGCTGCCGGGCTACTTCGACGACGTGCGTGCCTGCCTGCAGCAAGGGCTGGAGGCGGGCATCCGCATGCCCAGGGTGGTGCTGGAGGCCGCGGTGGCCAACCTGCGCGCGGCCGCGCGCACCCCGGCTGCGCAGACGGCCTGGGTCGCGCCGTTCCAGCGCTCGCCGGCGGCCGCGTGGCCCGAGGTGCAGGCCGAGGCTGCCCGCGCCACGAAGGTGGTCGAGCGCGCCATCGTGCCGGCCCTGCACGCTCTGGCCGATTTCATGTCCGGCACCCTCTTGCCAGAGGCGCGCGAGACGGTGGCCTGCACCGAGGGCCCGAACGGCGACGCCTTCTACGCCTTCTGGGTGCGGCACTTCACCACCCTCGAACTCGACCCCGAGGCCGTGCACGCGCTCGGGCTCGGGGAGGTGGCACGCCTGCATCAGGAGATCGCGCAGGTGGCGAGCCGGGCCGGCTACACCGGCAACGTGGCGGCCTACCGCCGCTTCCTGAACGAGGACCCGGCCTTCCGGGAGACCTCGGCCGAGCGCCTGCGCGAGCGGGTCGAGGCCCTGGCCAAGCGCATCGACGGCCGCATCCCGTCGCTCATCGGGCACCTGCCGCGGGCCAGCTACGGCGTGCAGTCGATCCCGGCGGTGGCCTCCGAGAAGCTGCCGATGGCCTATGCGCAACCGAGCCCGGCCGACGGCAGCTCGGCGGGCTTCTTCTGGGTGAGCGGCCTGCCGGAGCGCGTGCCCACCTACGCGCTGGTCAGCGTGACGCTGCACGAGGCCTGGCCCGGGCACCTGATGCACATCGCGCTGATGCAGGAGTTGAGTGGGTTGCCGGCCTTCCGGCGCGCGAACTTCACGAAGTACACGGCCTGCCTGGAGGGCTGGGCCATGTATTGCGAGACGCTCGGCCACGAGCTCGGCCTGTACGAGACGCCGCACCAGCACTTCGGGCAGCTCGACATGGAGATGTGGCGCGCCTGCCGACTGGTGGTGGACACCGGCATCCATGCCAGGGGTTGGAGCCGTGAGCAGGCCATCGCCTACATGGCCGACCACCTGAGCCTGCCCTTGCCCGCCATCCGGGCCGAGGTGGACCGCTACATCGCGATGCCCGCGCAGGCCCTGGCCTACCAGCTCGGCGGGCTCAAGTTCCGCGAGCTGCGCGGGCGTGCGCAAGCGCGCCTGGGCGAGCGCTTCAAGCTGCGCGACTACCACGACCAGCTGATGGCCGCCGGGGCCGTCACGCTGCCGGTGCTCGAGGAGGTCGTGGACGACTGGCTGGGGCGCCATGCCGCTTGATCCGGCCACGGGCGTTTTCCACGCGGCGCATGGCGTACGCGAGGGCCGCCCGCTGATGATCCTCCTGCCCCTGATGGCCAGTTTCGGCGAGATCTTCGGCGCGGACCTGGAGCCCGTGCTGCACGGCTACCTGGAGCGGCTGACAGACCGTTACCGGGTGCTGCTGCTGGACTACCCCAGCATTGGGCGCAGCGCCACGATCGAACCGCGCGAGCTCACGGCCGACCGCGTTTGCGCCGACCTGCTCGGCGTGGCCACCGCGGCGGGCTTCGGCCGCTTCGCGTTCTGGGGCTACTCCTGGGGCGGCAACGTGGGCCTGCAACTGGCCTCGCGCACCGACCGGCTGGCTGCCCTGGTGGTCGGGGGCTGGCCGGCGCTGGGCGCGCCCTACGAGGCGCTGCTGGCCGCAGCCAGGAAGAAGTGGCCCAACCCCGATGCCTCCTCGCTCCGGGTGCTGCGCAGCCCGGCGCAATACGCGCAGTGGATCCACTATGGCGAGAGCATCGCCGGCTGGCCGGAGCTCCAGGCAGTCTCGGCGATCACCTGCCCGCGCCTGAACGTCTTTGGCAGCGAGGCCGACCTCGTCGAGGCCGGTGTGGCGCTGCCGATCGCCTCGTGCATCCGCGCGCACCGCGCCGGGCTCGAGGCGATGGGCTGGCAGGTCGCGGAGATCGCAGGCCACGGCCATGGGCTGTGCATGCAGCCCGAGGTCGCCGTGCCGCCGGTGCGTACGTTCCTGGACCGGGTGTGGCCATGAGTGCGCTGTGGAGCCTGCAGGCATGCATACCCCACGGTGTGGCGCACAGGAGGGGCCCTTGACCGCAAACGTGGACATGGCCGCAGCGGCCCTGCTTGCACCATGGCCGGGTCCCTGCGGCGGCCTGCCCCCCTACGACCAGGCCACGCCTGCTGCACTCGAGCAGGCCCTGCGCCAGGCAGTACAGGCCAGGCGCCAGGCGGTGCGTGCGATTGCATCGGATCCGCGTGCGCCGAGCTTCGACAACACGGTGGCCGCACTGGAAGACAGCGCCCGCACGCCGCGCAACGTGCATGCGCTGCTGGGCGTGGTGGTGAGCACGGCGAACCTGGGCGAGATGCCGGCCGTGGCGCAGCGCGTGGCCGCACTCGTGCCTGAACTCGCTGCCGAGATCGCCCACGACCGCGCGCTCTTCGCCCGTGTCGAAGCCGTCTGGCGGGAGCGACACGAGTCGGGACTGGATGCGCAGCAGCGTCGGCTCGTGGAGGTGTTGCACGACCGCATGGTGCGGGCGGGTGCCAGGCTCGCGGACGCACAGCAGGCAAGGCTACGGGCGCTGGATGCGCAGCTGGCCACGCTGTCCGCGCGCTTCAACCGGAACCTGCAGGCCGAAGAGGTCAGCCAGGTGCTGTGGCTCGAGGCCGAGACCGAGCTCGAGGGCCTGCCGGCAGGGCAGCGGCGCGCCGCGGCACGCGCCGCACAGGACCGTGGCCGCCCGGGTGCCTGGGCCATCCCGAACCAACGGCCGGCCGTGTGGCCCTTCCTGATCCACTCGACGCGGCGCGACCTGCGCGAGCGTGTCTGGCGCATGTGGAGCGAGCGGGGAGCCCACGCCGGCGAGCACGACAACCGGCCGCTGGTCGCCGAGATGCTGCGCCTGCGCGGGGAGCGCGCGCGGTTGCTCGGCCACCCGAGCCACGCCCATGCTGTCCTGGGCCAGCGCATGGCGCGCACGCCCGGCAACGCCATGGCGATGCTGCGGCGCACCTGGGAGGTCGTGCTGCGGGCCACGCAGCGCCAGATCGAGGACTTCCAGGCCATCGCCCGCGCCGACGGCGCGGACTTCGAGCTCGCCCCCTGGGACCGCCTGCATTACGCCGAGAAGCTGCGCCGGCAGCGCTTCGAGCTGGACAGTGAACGCGTGATGCAGCACCTTCCGCTGGACGCCATGGTGCAGGCGATGCAGTGGGCCGCCGGCCGCGTGCACGGGCTCGACTTCCACGAACTGCACGGTGTGCCGGTGCTGCACCCGAGCGTGCGGGTCTTCGAGGTGACGCGACGCGGCGAGCCCGTGGGCGCGCTCTACCTCGACCTCCACCCACGCCCGGGCAAGGCGCACGGCTCGCACCAGCGCCGGGTGCGTGCGGCAGAGTGCGCCGGGGGCAGCCAGGGGAGGCGCGTGCTGCCCATTGCCCACGTCGTCAGCGGGGTGCCGACGCCTCCCGAAGGGCAACCCACGCTTCTGCCCTGGGAATATGCCAACGTGCTGTTCCATGAGTTCGGGCACGCCTTGCACATGCTGCTCGACGGCGCCCGCTACCCGAGCCTGGGCAGTCAGGACGTGGCCTGGGACCTTGTGGAGCTGCCCGCACTGCTCAACGAGTACTGGCTGCGCGACCGCGAACTGCTGCGCCGCTTCGCGCGCCACCACGTCACGGGCGAGCCGATGTCCGATGCGCTGATCGAGCGCCTCGAGGCGGCGCTGCGCTACGACCGCATCTTCAGCGTCAACCTCGACTACCTCGGCGCCGCCATCGTGGACCTGGAGCTGCACCTGCTGGCCGACGGCAGCGGGCGCGAGATCGACGCAGTCGAGGTGGAGCGCCGCACGCTCGAGGAACTGGGCATGCCTGCGTGCTGGGACCTCGTGCTGCGGATGCCCCACAGCGTGCACAGCTTCGCCGGCGCCTACGACGCGGGCCTGTACGCGTACCTGTGGTCCGACGTGATGGCCGCCGACGTGGCCGAAGCCTTTGCGTCCTCGGCGGGCGGGCTGTACGACGAAGCCATGTCTCGCGCCTGGCGCGACGAGCTGCTGACGGTGGGCCACTCGGTGCCCGCGGAGCAAGCGTTTCGGGCGCTGCGTGGCCGCGACCCTGATCCACAGGCCTTGATGCGGCGATTTGCGCTGGCGTGAGGCCTGCGCGGCGCGGGTGCGCGGCGGGCTGGTCCAGGGTCAGAATGAGTCTCTTTCCACCACGGCGGACACGCCAAGGTGGACGAAATTGTGTCCTTGTCATCCTGATTTCAGAACTTCAATGGAGCAGAAGCTTGGGCATAAGTGGACAATATAATGTCCACCTTTGTATCATTCCCGAATCCGCCACCACCGCGAATTCGCCCATGACCGCTTCCCCTCCCGCACCCGTCAGCCGCGAGCTGGCGCTCAATGCGTTGCAGCTGGACTTCCGATCGGCCATCCGCGATCGAGACTACCGGCTCCTGGTCTCCACACCCGCCAAGCCAGCCCCGGCACAGGGCTACCCGGTCGTCTACTTGATCGATGGCAACCTGCACTTCGGCATCACGGTGGACACGATGCGCATCCAGGCTTGCTGGCCCGACGTGCGCGATGCGGTGATCGTGGGCATCGGCTACCCCACCGACCGCTTGGCCGACGCACTGAACCTGCGCATGGACGACCTGACCACGCCGCTGCGCGAACCCATGGCCTCCGAGCCCTGGTTCCGCCTGATGCCGCCGGCCTTGTACGGCTACGGCAAGATGGACGACTACCTGCGCATGCTCGACGAGGAGATCAAGCCGCGCGTGGCCGACATCGCCCCGATCGATCCGCAGGATCAGACGCTGATGGGTCACTCGCTGGGCGGGCTGACCACGCTGCATGCGCTGTTCCGCCGCACGGCGTCGTTCCAGCACTTCGTGGCGATTGCGCCGTCCATCTGGTGGAACGCCCGCGAGGTGCTGGGGCATGAGGCGGCGTTCGTGGAGCGGGTGCGCCGCGGCGAGGTGCGCGCGCGTGCACTGGTGTCGGTGGGTGGCCTGGAGTCCACGGTGCGCTGGCCCGCCGTCGCCGCCGACAAGCTGCCGGCCGACCGAGAGACCTTCCAGGTGATGTGCAACTACTGCCGCATGGTGGAAAACGCCGTCGAACTCGGCGAGAGGCTCGCCGCCGGGCAGCGCCCGGGCTTCACGGTGCAGACCGTCGTGCACGAGGGCGATGACCACAACATGGTGCCCCCGGCAGGCATCGCGCGCGGCATACGCTTCGCGCTGCGCAACGAGTGACGCGCGCATCACTGTCCTGACTCCCACCCTCCCGCCCTCCGGACCGATGACCCCTGCCCTCGACCTGGACGAACTGCTCGCGGGCATCGGGCGTTGGGTCTCCATCGAGAGCCCCACCGACCACCCCGAGGGCATGGCCCGCATGGCCGCACAGGTGCAGGCCGACTACGAAGCCTTCGGCGCACGCGTGCAGCGCATTCCCGGGCGAGATGGCTTCGGCGACCACGTGCTGGCCATCGACGACCGCCACTGTCCCCCCGACCGTGTGCAGGGCCCGGGCGTGCTCGTTCTCAGCCACATCGACACGGTGCACCCGGTGGGTACCCTCGCGCGGGAAAACCCCCTTCGCATCGAAGGCGATCGACTCCATGGCCCCGGTGCCGAGGACATGAAGGGCGGCACCTACATCGCGATGGCCGCGCTGCGCCAGATCGCGCGCGAGGGGCGGCGCACGCAGCTGCCGATTCGCCACCTGATGGTCAGCGACGAGGAGATGGGAAGCCCCACATCGCGCGAGCATATCGAGCGCGAGGCGCAGAAAGCCAAGTACGTGCTCGTGACCGAGCCCGCCCGCTCGGGCGGCAAGATCGTCACCGCGCGCAAGGGCGTGGCCATCTTCACCGTCACCGCCCACGGGAGGCCCGCGCATGCGGGCGTGGAGCATCACCTGGGACGCAGCGCGATCCGCGAGATCGCGCACCAGATCCTGGCGCTCGAGGCGATGACCGACTACGCGCGCGAGCTCACCGTGAACGTGGGCCTGGTGCGCGGGGGCAGCCGCAGCAACGTGGTGCCCGAGAGCGCCTCGGTGGAGGTGGATGTGCGCATGCCCAACCCCGCCATCGGCGAGGAGATCGTGCAGCGCATCCGCGGGCTCAAGCCACGCGACCCGGACGTCACCCTCACCATCGAAGGCGGCATCAACCGCCCGGGCTACGAGAAGACGCCCGGGATCGCCGCGCTCTACGAGCACGCCCGCACGCTCGCTGCCGAAATCGGCTTCGACCTCGTGGACCTGAAGACGGGCGGCGGCAGCGACGGCAACTTCACCGCCGCCTACGCGCCCACGCTCGACGGCATGGGCGTGGACGGCGACGGCGGGCACACGCACGAGGAACGGCTGTACATCAGCTCGGTGATCCCGCGCACGCGTCTGCTGATGCGGCTGTTCGAGACCCTCGCCTGAGCCGCGCCCCGGCCCGTGAGCGGCCCGGGCGACGGCCGCACGACCGAAGAGGAGAATCCCCTTGACCCCGATGCACGACCGTGACGGCCACATCTGGCTGGATGGCCAACTCGTCGATTGGCGCGAGGCCAAGGTGCACGTGCTCACGCACACGCTGCACTACGGCTGCGGCGCGTTCGAGGGCGTGCGCGCCTACGACACGGCGCACGGCACGGCGATCTTCCGCCTGCGCGAGCACACCGAGCGGCTGTTCAACAGCGCCAAGATCCTGCGCATGGAGATCCCCTTCACGCCCGAGCAGGTCATGGCCGCGCAGTGCGAGGTGGTGCGCGCCAACAGCCTGCGCGAGGCCTACCTGCGCCCGCTCATCTGGCTCGGCTCGGAGGCGCTGGGCCTGGGCGCCCAGGGCGTCCTCACGCACCTGATGGTGGCCGCCTGGGACCTGGGCGCCTACCTCGGCGACGAGGGCATGAAGCGGGGCATCCGCGTGAAGACCTCCAGCTACACGCGCCACCACGTCAACATCACGATGACGCAGGCCAAGGCGGTGAGTAATTACACCAACTCCATCCTCGCTCACCGCGAGGCGCTGGCCGACGGCTACGAGGAGGCGCTGCTGCTGGACCCGTCGGGATTCGTCTCCGAGGGCGCGGGGGAGAACGTGTTCATCGTCAAGAACGGTGTCGTCTACACGCCTGACCTCTCCGCTGGCGCGCTCAACGGAATCACCCGCAACACCATCTTCTCGATCTGCCAGGATCTGGGTCTGAAGCTCGTGGAAAAACGCATCACGCGCGACGAGGTCTACATCGCCGACGAGGCCTTCTTCACCGGCACCGCCGCCGAGGTCACGCCGATTCGCGAGCTGGACCGCGTCACCATCGGCGCCGGCGCCCGCGGCCCGGTCACCGAGAAGATCCAGTCGGCCTTCTTCGACATCGTGGGCGGGCGCAACCCGAAGTACGCGGGCTGGCTCACGCCGGTGGCCCGCTGATGGCCCGCTGATGGCCCGGCACCGACCTCTGCGGACGGCGGTCAAGGCTTGCCGGTGGAGGAGGGCCTCGCCGCCGGGATGCGCGGCTCGTGCGTGGCGCCTAACTTCGCGGGCGGGGAGCCGAAGACGGGAGACCGAACATCGCCTAAGGTCTGCTCCATGATCCCGCGTACGCGCTACTCGCTGTGGAACCTGCTGGCGGCCGCGCGTCGTGGCCATGGCGACTGGGCCCCGGCCTGGCGCGAGGCCGAGCCCAAGGCGGCCTACGACGTGGTGGTGGTGGGTGGTGGCGGGCATGGGCTGGCCACCGCGTACTACCTCGCGCGCAACCATGGCATCACGACCGTTGCCGTGGTCGAGGCGGGCTGGATCGGCGGCGGCAACACCGGGCGCAACACCACCATCGTGCGCTCGAACTACCTGTATCCCGAGAGCGCGCGGCTGTACGACTTCTCGCTCAGGCTCTACGAGGGGCTCTCGCGCGAGCTCAACTACAACATCATGCTGAGCCCGCGCGGTGTGGTCACGCTGGCGCACTCGCGGCACGACCTCGATGCGCAGAGTCGATGGGCGAATGCGATGCACTGCAACGGCGTCGATGCCGACCTGCTCGATGCGCGCGAGCTGCGCGCGCTCGAGCCCCGGCTGAACTTCGGTGCCGGAGCGCGCTTGCCCATCCTGGGTGGTTTGATCCAGCGCCGCGCCGGGCCTGCGCGGCACGACGCCGTGGCGTGGGGCTACGCCCGCGCGGCCTCGGCGCTGGGCGTGGACATCGTGCAGAACTGCCCGGTGACGGGCTTCCTGAAGCAGGGCGAACGTGTGGTGGGCGTGAACACTCCGCGGGGCCCGATCCGGGCGGAAAAGGTGGCGCTGGCCGTGGCCGGTCACTCGTCGGTGCTGGCCCGCATGGCGGGCTTCGAACTGCCGGTCACCAGCTACGCGCTGCAGGCGATGGTCAGTGAGCCGGTCAAGCCCGTCCTCAACACGGTGACGATGTCGCCGTCCCTGGGGGCGTACTGGAGCCAGAGCGACAAGGGCGAGGTGGTGATCGGCGGTGCGCTCGACCACTTTCCGTCCTATGCCCAGCGCGGCAGCTTCGACGTGATGCAGCAGGTGCTGGCTGCCACCGCGGAGATGTTCCCGACGCTGGGGCGCCTGCGGCTGCTGCGCCAGTGGGCCGGCATCGTCGACGTGGTGGCCGACTCCAGCCCCATCATCGGCCCCACGCCCGTGCCGGGCCTGGCCATCAACTGCGGTTGGGGCACGGGGGGCTTCAAGGCCATTCCGGTGGGGGGCTGGATGCTCGCCCACTGGCTGGCCACCGGCCGGAACCACGAACTGGCCGAACCCTTCCTGCTCGAGCGCTTCCACACCGGCCGCCTGATCGACGAGGCCGCCGCAGCGGGCATTGCGCATTGAGGCGCACCGAGGACAGAGGAGCCCATACGCCGTGATGCAACTCCACTGCCCCTGGTGCGGCCCGCGCGCGGCCAGCGAGTTCCACTGCGGCGGCACCACCGGCATCGCCCGCCCGCCGCTGGACTGCGACGACGCGACCTGGGGCCGCTACATCTTCTTCCGCGACAACCCCAAGGGCGCACACGCCGAGCGCTGGCGCCACACCTACGGCTGCGGCATGTGGTTCAACGTGCGGCGCGACACCGTGAGCCACGAGGTGGATGCGGTGTTCGGCATCACCGAGCGTGCGCCGGAGGCCGCGAAGTGAGCGGCTACCGCCTGCCAGCCCCCGCCGGGGCCTGGATCGACCGCTCGAGGGCGTTGAACTTCAGCTTCGATGGCCGCCCGCTGCAGGGCCACCCGGGTGACACGCTGGCCTCGGCGCTGCTGGCCAGCGGCACCGTGCACGTGGGTCGCAGCTTCAAGCTGCACCGGCCGCGCGGCATCTTCTCGTGCGGTGTCGAGGAGCCCACGGGCCTCGTCGACATCGGCGAGGGCCCGCGCCGCACGCCCAACACGCGGGCCACCGACATCGCCCTGGTGGAGGGATGGGTGGCTCGTGCCGGCAACGCCTGGCCGAGCCTCGCCTTCGACCTCGGCGCGATCGGTTCGCGCTTGGCGGCGCTGCTGCCGGCGGGCTTCTACTACAAGACCTTCATGTGGCCGGGCTGGCGCTGGTTCGAGCCGGCGATCCGCCGCGCCGCGGGCCTGGGCCACGCCGCTGCGGCCGACACGGGGGCCGACCCCGACTCCTACGACGAGGTGTCGGTGCACGTGCACACGCTGGTGGTGGGCGGCGGCGTGGCGGGGCTCGAGGCGGCGATCCGCGCGGCGCGTGCCGGGCACGAGGTGCTGCTGATGGAAGGCCAGCCTCGGCTGGGGGGCTGGACGGCTGCCCAGGGCGAGGCCGGCCGCACGCGGGTGGCGGCGCTGGCGCAGGAGGCTGCACGGGCCGGCGTGCGCGTGCACACCGGCTGCACGGTCTTCGGCTTGTACGACCACCAACTGGCCGCGGCGGTACAGGCCCTGGAAGACGGCTGCGGCGCGCCCGCCGCCGGGCCGCGCGAGCGCCTGTGGAAGCTGCGCGCGGGCCACATCGTGATCGCCTGCGGCGCCTTCGAGCGGCCGATGCTCTTTCCCGACAACGACCGCCCGGGCGTGATGCTGGCGAGCGCCGTGCAGCGCTACGCCGAGCTCTACGGCGTGGCCTGCGGGCGATGTGTGCTGGTGGCCGCGGCCTGTGACAGCGCGTACGGGGTGGCGCACGCGCTGCGCGCGGCCGGCATCGAGGTGGCCGCCATCGTCGACCACCGCGCCGAGCCGGGGGTGGATGCGCCGCCGGGCGTGCCCGTCCACCGTGCCAGTGCCATCGCCGCGGTGCACGGACGCCGCGCGGTGACCGGTGCCACGGTCGTGGGCCACGACGGGCGCACGCGCCACGAGATCGCCGCCGACTGCCTCGCCGTGGCGGGCGGCTGGACACCCGCCGTGAACCTCTACGCGATGGCTGGCGGCAAGCTGCGCTGGGACGAGCGGACCTCGATGTTCGTGCCGGCCTCGGAGTTGCCCGGCATCACGGTGGTCGGAGCCTGTGCCGGTGGGCTCGATGCGGGCGAGGTGCCGGCCGACCACCAGCCCTCGGCTGCCGCGCTGGCTTCGCTTGGCCGCCGCCCGGGCAAGGTGTTCGTGGACCTGCAAAACGACGTCGCGGCCAGCGACATCGCGCTGGCCGCGCGCGAGAACTACCGCTCGGTGGAGCACCTGAAGCGCTACACCACCACCGGCATGGCCACCGACCAGGGCAAGACCAGCAACGTCAACGCCCTGGTGCTCATGGGCGCGCACACGCAGCGCACCCCGCCGCAGGTGGGCACGACGAAGTTCCGCCCGCCGTTCAAGCCGGTGACGATCAACGCGATGGCCGCCGGTCGCAGCGGCGAGCGCATCAAGCCGCTCAAGCGCCTGCCCGCCCATTCGTGGCACGCCGCGCGGAACGGCCTGTTCGAGGAGTTCGGTGGCTGGCTGCGCCCCGCGGCCTACCCGCAACCCGGCGAGAGCCTGGAGCAGGCGGCGCAGCGCGAGGCCCTGCAGGTGCGGCGCACGGTGGGCCTGTTCGAGGGTTCGCCACTGGGCAAGATCGAGGTCTTCGGGCCGGACGCGGCCGAGTTCCTCGACCTGATGTACGTGGGCACGATGTCCACGCTGCCTGTGGGCGGCGCGCGCTACGGCCTGCTCCTGAACGAGAACGGCGTCATCGTCGACGACGGCATCGTCGCCCGGCTGGCCGAGCACCACTTCTGGGTCAACACCACCTCGGGCGGCGCCGAGCGCATCGCGCTCGCCTTCGAGGAGTGGCTGCAGTGCGAGTACGTGAACCACCGCGTGCTGGTGACGAACGTGACCTCGGCCTGGGGGAACGTCACCGTCAGCGGCCCGAAGGCCTGGGCGCTGCTGGAGGCGGCCGGCTTCGATGCGGCGCTGGCGCCATCCCTGATGCCGCACATGGCGCTGCGGGAGATCGTGCGCGAGGGCTCCCGGCTGCGCGTGCTGCGCGCCAGCTTCAACGGCGAGCTCGGCTACGAAATCAACCTCCCGGCCTCGGGCACCGCCGCGTTGCTCGAGCGGCTGTGGGGCGTGGGGCAGCACTTCGACGTGGTGCCCTATGGCATCGAGGCCCTGATGGTGATGCGCACCGAGAAGGGCTTCCTGCACGTGGGCGGCGACACCGATGGCACGACGCTGCCTGGCGATGTCGGCATGGACCGCGGCATCGCGAAGAAGGCCGCCAACTTCGTTGGGCGACGCTCCTTGCTGCGGCCGGCCGCACGCGACCCCGACCGCCTGCAACTGGTCGGCCTGGTGCCGACCGACCGGCGCACCCGGTTGCCGGTGGGGGCCCACGTGCTGGCGGCACCGCCGCCGGGTCCGATCGAGGGCTTCGTGACCTCCAGCCACGACAGCCCCACCCTCGGTCACCCCGTTGCGCTGGCGATGCTCGCCCGAGGCCGTGCACGCACCGCAGAGCGCCTGACCCTGTACCACCTGGGGCAACCGATCGAGGCCGAGGTCGTCGCGACCCCGTTCTTCGACCCGCAAGGAGAGCGACTGCATGGCAGCGCCTGAGGTTTGGCAGACGTCGCGCCGCGCGGCACCCGAGGGGGCGGTGGCCGGCGACGTCGCCGATCCGCTGCGCTTCGATGCCGGCCGGGTGATCGTGCGCCGCATCGAGCCGCTCGCGGTGATCGCGCTGCGGCACCTGCCCGGCGCGGGCGATGCGCTGGCCTGCGCGTTGCAGGCTGCTGGCGTGCCGGGTGTGCCCGAACCGGGCCAGGTGCTGGGGCAGGGCCCCTGGGCGCTGTGGCGCAGTCCCAGCGAGGTGACCCTGCTCGCCACCGAGCGGGCCGCAGCCGACGCCGCGATGGCTGCGCTCGCGTTCGCCACGCTGGCCTGCGCCGTCGACCAGTCGGAGGGCACGCTCGGCCTCGAGCTGCAGGGGCCGCACGTGGACGAGCTGCTGCGTCGCCTGGTCGACAGCCGCTCGCTTCCGAGCGCACCGGGCCGCGCCGTGCGCGCCCGGCTCGTCGACATCGCCGTGGTGCTGGTCCGCCAGCAGCCCGACAATGCGTGGCTGCTCGCCGACCGCAGCCACGGACATTACCTGTCGAGCTGGCTGGGGTATGCGGGCGAGGCGCTCGCCACGACACTTCCCCCAGCACGATGACCGCTCCCTCCTACATCCTCACCGTCCGCTGCCGCGATGCCGTGGGCATCGTGGCCGCCGTGGCCTCGGCGCTCGCCGCGAGCGAGGCCTTCATCATCGAGTCCTCGCACTTCGGTGACGCGGGCACGGGCCTCTTCTTCATGCGCACGGTGTTCACGCCGCGCGGCTCACGCTTCACCTCGCGCGACGACTTCCATGTCGTGCTGGCTCCGGTGGTGCAGCGCTTCGACATGCACCTTCAGCTGCACGACGCCGCGCAGCGCATGAAGGTGATGTTCGCGGTCTCGCGCTTCGGCCACTGCCTGAACCACCTGCTGCACCGCTGGCACAGCGGCGAGTTGCCGGTGGACGTGGTCGGCGTCGTCTCGAACCACGACGACATGCGCCGCCTCGTCGAGTGGTACGGCCTGCCCTACCACCACCTGCCGATGGTTGGCGACAAGCCGGCGCAGGAGGCGCGGCTCATGGAATGCTTCACCGCCTCGGGTGCCGAGCTGCTGGTGCTGGCGCGCTACATGCAGGTGCTCAGCGACGGCCTGTGCCGGGAACTCGAGGGCCGCTGCATCAACATCCACCACAGCTTCCTGCCGAGCTTCAAGGGCGCCAAGCCCTACCACCAGGCGCACGAGCGCGGCGTGAAGGTGGTCGGCGCCACGGCCCACTACGTGACGGCCGACCTCGACGAAGGGCCGATCATCGAGCAGGACACGGTGCGTGTGGACCACGGCATGGACGCGGACGCATTCGTGCGGCTGGGCAAGGACGTCGAGAACATCGTGCTGGCACGCGCGGTGCACTGGCACGCCGAGCATCGCGTGATGCTCAACGGGCACCGGACGGTGGTGTTCCGCCACGGTGCCTGAGGGCCGCTGCGGCACGGGGACTCACGCTAGCCCGGACATGCCACCCGACACAGCCCCGGCCCCGCCCAGCCCGCCCCATGCCCGGCGCCGTACCCGTACGGCTGACAGGGAACAAGGGCTCAGGCATACGATTCCCGGTTCCTCCAACCCTCACCCGGAGACTTCCCGATGACCTTCTCCCGCCGCCGCCTGCTGCAAGCTGCGACCGTGCTCGGTGTGCCCGCCTGGGCCGCGTCTTCCCACGCCCAGACGCCTTTCGAGACGGTCAGGATCATCACGGGTTTCCCTCCGGGCGGCACCTCCGACACCATCTGCCGCCGCGTGGCGGCCAAGTTGGCCCCCGGCTACGGCCGCAGCGTCGTGGTGGAAAACCGCACCGGTGCGGGCGGGCAGATCGCGATCCAGGGCGTGCGCACCATGGCGCCGGACGGCACCACGATCCTGCAGACGCCGATGTCGATGCTCGGCATCTACCCGCACATCTACCGCCGCCTGCCCTACGACCCTGTGGCCGACCTCACCCCGGTGACGCTCGGCTGCACCTTCGACTTCGGCTTCGCGGTGGGCCCGGCGGTGCCGACTTCGGTGCGCAACATCGCCGAGTTCCTCGCCTGGTGCAAGGCCAACCCGGCGCAGGCGAACTTCGGCTCGCCGGCGGCGGGCTCGGTGCCGCACTTCATCGGCGCGCTGCTCGGGCGCAACGCGGGCGTCGAGCTCAAGCACGTGCCCTACCGCGGCACGCAGCCGGCCATCCTCGAGATGATCGGCGGGCAACTGCCGGCCGTCTCCGGGCCGATCGGCGAATTCACGCAGCACGTGGCCGCCGGCAAGTGCCGGCTGCTGGCCGCCACCGGCGCCACGCGCAGCCGCTTCGCGCCGGACACGCCGACGATGGTCGAGCAGGGCCTGCGCGACATGGCCTTCAGCGAGTGGTTCGGCTTCTACCTGCCGGGCAAGGCGCCGGCCGACGTCGTGCAGCGCGCGAACGCGGCGCTGCGCGCGGCGCTCGCCGACAAGGAGACGGTGGACGGCCTGGCCGCGATGGGCCTGGAGGCGAAGTCTTCCACCCCGGCAGAACTCGCCGCGCTGCTCAAGGCCGACACCGAGCGCTGGGGGCCGATCGTCAAGGCGATCGGGTTCACGGCGGAGAGTTGAGCGGGCAGCTGAGCTGCTGCCGGCGCATCAGCCGGGGGGCGGCGCCACCGGCTGCCCCCCGACCCATGCCTGCGTGAAGGCAGGCCGGTCGGTGGCGAAGACGAGCGCGTCCAGCACCTGCCCGATGGGCACGCCTTGCAAGGCGTCCGTCTCCGTGTCGAGCACGACGAAGTCGGCGCGCGCGCCGGGCGCGAGGCCGAACCGCGACCCCCCTGCGACCTGCGCACCCCCGCCAAGGGCCATCTGGAAGAGGCGGTGCGCGGTCGACGGCTCGCCGAGTTCCGGGGCCGCCGCGACGTTGCGCCGGCGCAGCGCCAGGCGCTGACCGTACTCGAGCAGCTGCAGCTCGCGCGCCCACTGCCGGCTGACGTGGCTGTCCGAGCCGATGGAAAGCGGCACGCCGGCCCCGAGCCAGGCCAGCAGCTCGATGCGCCCGTCACCGAGGTTCGCCTCGGTGGTGGGGCACACGACGACGCCCGCGCCCGTGCGCGCCACCGCGCCGATCTCCGCGGCGGTGGCGTGCGTGGCGTGCACGAGCTGCCAGCGCGCATCCAGCGGCACGTTCGCGCACAGCCATTCGATCGGGCGCTGGCCCGTGGCGGCCAGGCAGTCGTCGACCTCGGCCATCTGCTCGGCGATGTGCAGGTGGATCGGCCCGGGGTCGTGCGCGCAGCGGCGCGCCAGCTCGGCGATGGACTCGGGCCGTGCGGCGCGCAGCGAGTGGATCGCCACGCCCGCCCCCACCCTGGGCAGGCCCCAGGCGCGGATCTCGTCGCGCATCGCGAGCACCTCGTCCACCGAGGTCGCAAAGCGGCGCTGGTCCTCGCGCAGCGCAGGCTGCGTGAAGCCCGCGCGCTCGTAGAGCACGGGCAGCAGCGTCAGGCCGATGCCGGTGTCGTGTGCGGCCTGTGCGAGCGCGCGCGCCATCGCGCAGCGTTCGGGGTAGGGCGTGCCGTCGGGCGCGTGGTGCAGGTAGTGGAACTCGCACACGTGCGTGTAGCCGCCGGCAAGCATCTCGCGGTAGAGCGTGGTGGCCAGTGTGTGCAACGCCTCGGGCGTGAGGCGCAGCGCCACGCCGTACATGTGGTCGCGCCAGCTCCAGAAGTCGTCGTGCGCGCCCTCGCGCCGCTCGGCCAGGCCCGCGAAGGCGCGCTGGAAGGCGTGGCTGTGGGCATTGACGAGGCCGGGCAGCACGGGCCCGCCCAGGCGCTCGGTGCCCGGGGGAGGCTCGGCTGCGCCCGGCCTCACCGTGGCCCAAGTCCCGTCCTCGGCCACCTCCAGCAGCACCTCGGCCTGCCAGCGCGCGCCGACCCAGGCCTGCGGGGCCAGCAGCCGGCGTGGGCCTGCGCTCAAGCCGGCCTCCACTCGAGCATCGCCTGCACCATCTCCCGCAGCAGCGGCGTGATGGCCGCGGCCTTGTCCGGGTGCCAGCGGTAGGGCCGCTCCTCGTCCATGTACGCGCGCCACGCCATCTCGAGCTGGATCGTATGTACGCCGTGCTCGGGTTGGCCGAAGTGGCGCGTGATTTGGCCGCCCTTGAAGCGGCCGTCGAGCACGTGGCTGTAGGTGTGCTGGCGCTCGAAGACTCCGTAGACGGCCGCGCGCAGCGTCGGCGCGCAGCTGCGGCCTTCCACCGTGCCGAGGTTCAGGTCCGGCAGCCGCCCCTCGAAGAGCCAGGGCAGCTCGCCCTTGATGCTGTGCGCATCGAAGAGCACCGCGTGACCGTGCGTGGCCCTCAGCCGCTCGAGCTCCTCGCGCAGCGCGTCGTGGTAGGGCTGCCAATGCGCCGCCACGCGCGCGCGGACCTCGGCGTCGTCCGGCGCCATGCCTTCGCGGTAGATCGGCTCACCGGTGAAGAAGCGCGTCGGGCACAGCTCGGTGTTGTTGCGCCCGGGGTACATCGGCTGGTTGTCGGGGCTGCGGTTCAAGTCGACGACGATGCGGCTTTCCACGGGCACGATCAGGCTTGCGCCGAGCTCGCGCACGAACGCGTAGAGCCGCTCGAGGTGCCAGTCGGTGTCCTCCACCTCCCGGGCCCGGTCGACGAGGCGCGGCACGAGTTCGGCCGGGAGCTGCGTACCGGCGTGCGGCACGCTGACGAGCAGCGGCGCGTGGCCGCGGTGCAGGGTGAAGCTCATGTCGGGGTTCTCTGCTGGCCGGCGAAGACGACGCGCCGGCAGGGGTTGTGGCCGAAGCGGTAGGCGAGCTCGCGCGGATGCTCGGCGTCCCACACGGCGAGGTCGGCGCGCTGGCCCGCCACGAGCTGCCCGCGGTCGCGCAGGCCGAGCGCGCGGGCGGCGTGCACCGTCACACCGCGCCACGCCTCCTCGGGCGTGAGGCGAAAGAGCGTGCAGGCCATGTTGAGCATCAGCAGCAGCGACAGCGCCGGGGAGGAGCCCGGGTTGTGGTCGGTGGCGATCGCGATGGGCACGCCCGCTTGGCGAAGCGCGTCCACCGGGGGCAGCTTCGTCTCGCGCAGGAAGTAGTAGGCCCCGGGCAGCAGCATCGCCACGGTGCCGGCCTCGCGCATCGCGGCCACGCCCGTGCTCGACAGGTGCTCGAGGTGGTCGCAGCTCAGCGCGCGGTAGCGCGCGGCGAGTGCGGCACCCTCCTGGTTGCTGAGCTGCTCGGCATGCAGCTTGACGGGCAGCCCGAGCGCGCGCGCCGCGTCGAACACGCGCTGCGTCTGCGCGGGCGTGAAGCCGATCGTGTCGCAAAACGCATCCACCGCATCGACGAGCCCCGCCGCCTGCTGCGCGGGCAGCCAGCCGCACACGGCGTCGATGTAGGCGTCACTGCGCCCGGCGTATTCCGGCGGCAGCGCATGCGCGCCGAGCGAGGTCGTGCGCACGCTCACGGCCAACTCGCGGCCTATTCGTCGGGCCGCAGCCAGGCAGCGCGCCTCGTGCGTGGCGTCCAGCCCATAGCCCGACTTGATCTCGAGCGTGGTCACGCCCTCGGCCATCAGGATGCGTGCCCGCTGGGCGGACGAGGCGTAGAGCGCTTCGTCGCTCGCGCTGCGCGTGGCCGCCACGGTGGAGCGGATGCCGCCGCCGGCGCGCGCGATCTCCTCGTAGGTGGCGCCTTGCAGCCGGAGCTCGAACTCGGCCGCCCGCTCGCCGCCGTAAACGAGGTGCGTGTGGGCGTCGATGAGGCCGGGGGTGAGCAGTGCGCCTTGCAGGTCGTGTTCGGTGGTGTCGGCGGCATCAGCCCCGTCGGATGCGCCGGCGTGCGCAGCGGACAGTTGCGCGTCGGGCCCGATCCAGGCGATGCGCCCGCCCTCGCAGACGACAGCGGCATCCTCCAGCAGGCCCCAGCCGGCGGAGTCGGCCAGCGTGACGGCGCGCGCGTGGCGCCAGATGTGGCGGTGTGAGGCGGTCATGTGTGCTCGCCAGGTGATGCGGGGCTGGCTAGGGCTGGCTGCAGGCCGAGCCACCAGCCGTGGTGGCCTTCCACCAGGTGCCAGGCCGCGTCGTCGCAGGCGTCGCACCAGGCGAGGCAGGCCGCGGGCAGCTTGAGCCGCCCGGCGGGTGTGGCGAGGCTCGCCCCGCCGTGCGTGTACAGGCCGCGCCAGGCCGTGCCGCGTGCCCAGCGGCTGCCGGGCGTGGCGCGCTGCATCGCGACGCGCCCTGTGTCTCGCCGCACCATCAGGTTCAGGTCGCGCGTCGGGCCGGCCACGAGGCGGCAGCCCGGGGCGTGGGCACCGTCGAAGACGAAGGCGGCGCTCGTGGGGTCGAGCTGGCGCGTGTCCTGGGCGCCCTGGCCTTCTCCAGGGCCAGGCTCCCCGAGTGCCGGAAGCGTCAGCGCCACGCCTGCGCCTTCCAGCACCGCGAATCCGCGCTCGATGCCCGGGAACGCCGAGAACGGCCCGTCGCAGGTGATGTCGGCCACGCTCACGCGCAGTTGCCAACCCTCGGGGCTGCTGCCGGGCGGCCACGCGAGCAGCTCGCGCGTGGTGCCGCCGCCGTTGCGCCAGGGCTGTGCCGGCACATCGGCCAGGCGCACGACCTGCAGCGGCCTCACGGGGCGAATTCTCCGGAGAGCTGGTAGCGCGTGCCCGGGTGCACGAGCCGGGCCAGCGTGATGGCCGCATCGCGGGTGAAGGTCTGCCGCACCACGATCAGGCAGGGGTCACCCGGCCCGATGCCCAGCAGCCGCGCTTCCTCGCGCGTCGGGCGGGCGGATTCGATCGCGTACTGCGCGCGCCACAGCGCCGTGTGCGCGAACAGGTACTCGGTGGGCGTGGTGCGCGTGAAGTCGGCCCCGAGGTAGCCGGGCGCGCAGGCGGGGTTGACGTAGCGGTCCTCGCACTGCAGCGGCGTGCCGTCCTCGAAGTGCACGATCAGCGTGTGGAAGACCTGCGCACCCGTGTGCAGGCCGAGTTGCGCCGCCAGCGCCGGCCCGGCCTTCTCGCTGCGCTGCAGGTGGACCACGGCCTCGTGACGGTGGCCGCGCGACTCGATCTCCTCGTGCAGGTCACGCAGCACGAGCTTGCTGGACACCTTGTGCAGCGGCGCGGCGAAGGTTCCCACCCCCTGCACGCGGCGCACCAGGCCTTCGGCCTGCAGCTCGCGCAGTGCCCGGTTCACCGTCATGCGGCTCACGCCGAAGTGCGAGACGAGCTCGGCCTCCGAGGGCATTGGCGTGCCGGCGGGCCAGCGGCCCTGCGCAAGGCCTTCCTTCAGGTGCAGCTTGACCCGCGCGAAGGGGGCCACCACCGGGCGGCGGCTCGCGGTGCGGGGCGGCGCGTCAGGGGAAACCATGCACCGACTCTACTTGCGGGCGCTTGTCTAGACAAGTAGAGTCTTTCCAGACCGACCCGCCTTGCGCGCGATCCGGGCCCGTGCCGGGCGGCATGGGGCGCGGCGGCGCGGTAGGGCCACTGGGAGCACCCATGACCGATCTTTCACCGCTGCGCCACGTGGCACGCCCGCGCCCGGTGCGCGCCCCCCGGGGCACGCAGCTGCACTGCGCCAACTGGCTGATCGAGGCCGCCTACCGGATGATCCAGAACAACCTGGACCCCGAAGTCGCCGAGAACCCCGACGCGCTCGTCGTCTACGGCGGCATCGGCAAGGCCGCCCGCAACTGGGAGAGCTTCGAGGCCATCCTCGCCACGCTGGAGCGCCTGAAACCCGACGAGTCGCTGCTGATTCAGTCGGGCAAGCCGGTGGGGGTGTTCCGCACGCACGAGGACGCCCCGCGCGTGCTGATCGCCAACTCCAACCTGGTACCCAAGTGGTCGACGTGGGAGCACTTCCACGAGCTCGACCGCAAGGGCCTGATGATGTACGGCCAGATGACGGCCGGCTCGTGGATCTACATCGGCAGCCAGGGCATCATCCAGGGCACCTACGAGACCTTCGTCGAGGCCGCACGCCAGCACTACGGCGGTGACCTCACCGGGCGCTGGATCCTGACTGCCGGGCTCGGCGGCATGGGCGGCGCGCAGCCGCTGGCGGCCACCTTCGCAGGCGCGGCCTCTCTCGTCATAGAGTGCCAGCAAAGCCGCATCGACTTCCGCTTGAAGACCCGCTACATCGACGAGCAGGCGGCCGACCTCGACGATGCACTCGCGCGCATGCAGCGCTACACGGCGAGCCGCTCCGCCCGTTCCGTGGCGCTCCTGGGCAACGCGGCGCAGCTGCTGCCCGAGCTCGTGCGGCGCGCGCGGGAGGGCGGCATCCGGCCGGACATCGTCACCGACCAGACCTCCGCGCACGACCTCGTCAACGGCTACCTGCCCGCGGGCTGGACGCTCGAGCAGTGGCAGGCCGCCCGCGCCGACGACTCGCGCCATGCCGAGCTGCGCGACGCGGCGCGGCGCAGCTGCGCCGTGCACGTGCAGGCGATGCTCGACTTCCAGGCGCTCGGCATCCCGACGGTGGACTATGGCAACAACATCCGCCAGGCCGCCTTCGATGCCGGCGTGAAGAACGCCTTCGACTTCCCTGGCTTCGTGCCCGCCTATGTGCGCCCGCTCTTCTGCCGCGGCAAGGGGCCGTTCCGCTGGGTCGCGTTGTCCGGCGACCCCGAGGACATCCGCCGCACCGACGCGAAGATGAAGGAGCTCTTCCCCGAGGACGCGCACCTGCATCGGTGGCTGGACATGGCCGGCGAGCGCATCGCTTTCCAAGGCCTGCCCGCGCGCATCTGCTGGATCGGCCTGGGCGATCGGCACCGTGCGGGCCTGGCCTTCAACGAGATGGTGCGCCGTGGCGAACTCAAGGCCCCGATCGTGATCGGCCGCGACCACCTCGACAGCGGCTCGGTGGCCAGCCCCAACCGCGAGACCGAGTCGATGCGCGACGGAAGCGACGCGGTGTCGGACTGGCCGCTGCTCAATGCGCTGCTCAATACCGCCGGCGGCGCCACCTGGGTCAGCCTGCACCACGGCGGCGGCGTGGGCATGGGCTACTCGCAGCATTCGGGCGTGGTGATCGTCTGCGACGGCACCGACGCCGCGGCGCGCCGGATCGAGCGCGTGCTGTGGAACGACCCGGGCACGGGCGTGATGCGGCACGCCGACGCCGGCTACGAGGAGGCCGTGCAGTGCGCGCGCGCGCAAGGCCTCGACCTGCCGATGGTGGCCGGCGGGCAGGGGCGCTGAGCATGCCGGCGCAGATCTCCGACCAACTGGTGGAGGACTTCCAGCGCGACGGCGTCGTCGTGCTGCGCGGCGCGTTTCGCGACTGGACGTCCCACCTGGAGCAGGCCGTGGCCGAAGCGATGGCTGCGCCCAGCGCCCGGGAACGCTCCTACCGGCCGGCAGACGGCACGCCGCGCTTCTTCCAGGACTACGCGCGCTGGCCCGAGTTCGAGGGCCTGTGCCGCTTCATCTTCGAGTCCGATGCCGCGCCGATCGCGGCCCGGCTGATGCGCTCGCGCGGCGCGCGCTTCTTCCACGACCATATCCTCGTCAAGCCTGCCGGCACGAGTCAGGTCACGCCCTGGCACCAGGACCAGCCCTACTACTGCGTGGAAGGGCAGCAGAGCGTGAGCTTCTGGGTGCCGCTGGACCCGGTCTCGCGCGAGGTCAGCATGGAGTGCGTGGCCGGCTCGCACCGCTGGAGCGAGCGCGACTTCGAGCCGCTGCGCTTCGACGGCTCGCCGCTGTACCGCACGGGTGCGCAGGCCTACGCGCAGCTGCCCGACATCGACGCGCGGCGCGCCGATTTCGACATCCGCGGCTGGGCGCTCGAGCCCGGTGACGCGGTGGCCTTCAACTTCCGCACCGTGCATGGCGCACCGGCCAACCACTCCTCGACGCCCCGACGCGCGGTGTCCTTCCGCTGGGTGGGTGACGACGCTCGCTGGGCCGTGCGCAGCGGGCCCACGTCGCCGCCGTACCCGCACCTGAACCTGCCCGACGGCGCGCCGTTCGACGCCCCGGATTTCCCGCTCGTGTTCTCCACCCCGCCCCAAGAAGGAGCCCGTCCATGAAGAGCCTGCTGGCCAGAATCGTCCTTGCAACGGCCGTCGGCGCGCTGGCCGCCTCGAGTGCGCTCGCGCAGAACATTCGCATCGGCTTCCAGGCCCCGCTGACGGGCCCGGCCGCCTCCGACGGCAAGACTGCGCTGCAGGGCGCCGAGCTCGCGGTGGAGCAGATCAACGCCGCGGGAGGCATCAACGGGCGCAAGCTCGAACTCGTGGTGGTGGACGACCAGACCAAGCCCGAGCAGGCGGTGCCGCTGGCCAACAAGTTCATCGGCGACGGCATCAAGGCCGTGATCTCCGGCAGCTACTCGGGCCCGACCCGCGCGGCTGCGGGCGTGTTCCAGGCTGCCAAGGTGCCCTACATCTCGGCCTATGCGATCCACCCGGACATCACGCGGGCGGGTAACTTCGTGTTCCGCACCTCCTTCACCGGCGAGGTGCAGGGCAAGGCGGCGGCCAAGCTGATCGGCGACGTGATGAAGAAGAAGCGCGTCACGCTCGTGACCGTGAACAACGACTTCGGCCAGTCGCTGGCGGCCGGGCTCAAGGAAGTGGCGACCGCGCAGGGCCTGACGATCGTCAGCGAATACACCTTCGGCATGGGCGACCGGCAGTTCGGCTCGCAGGTGGCGAGCGTCAAGCGCGATGACCCGGAGGTCATCTACGTGGCCGGCTACTTCTTCAACGGCGGACCGCTCGTGGCGCAGCTGCGCGCAGGCGGCATCACCGCGCCCATCGTGGGCACTGAGGGCTTCGACACCGAGACCTTCATCAGCGTGGCCAAGCAGGCCGCCGAGGGCGTGATCATCACCACCTCGCTGGACCGGGAGAGCGCCGACCCGGTGATGAAGAAGTTCATCGAGGACTACCGCCGCCGCTACAACGTGGGTGCGGAGATGGTGGCCGCGAGCACCCACACCGCCGTCAACGTGCTGGCCGATGCGATCCGCAAGGTGGGCTTGGACGACACCGCCAAGCTTCGCGACGCGATCGCCGCCACCAAGGCCTTCCCGTCGGCCAGCGGCACCATCAGCTTCAACTCGCTGCGCGAGGTCTACAAGCCGGCCCAGATCCAGGTGATCCGCGGAGGCGAGTTCCGCCGCTACGCGGTGATCGACGACCCGGTGCTGCTGGCCCCGCCCACGCGCTGACCACGCTGACCACGCTGCTCCGGGCCCGCCCGCACACGACCCACGCCGTGTACTACGTCGACCTGCTCGTCATCGGCCTCGTCTGGGGCTGCACTTACGCGATGATGGCCCTCGGCCTGACGCTCGTGTACGGGCTGCTGCGCATCCTGCACGTCGCGCAGGCCACCGTGTTCACGCTCGGGGCGTACTGCGGGCTGCTGGTGGCGAACCGCACCGGCAGCCTCGCGCTCGCCTTTGTCGCGGCCATCGGTGCGGCCTGCGTGGCCGGCCCGCTCATCTACCGCTACGTGTACGAGCCGCTGCTGGACCGCCCGCCCTTCGTGCCGCTGGTGGCCTCCATCGGGCTCTTGATCGGCATGGAGGACGGGTTCCGGCTGCTGTTCGGGCCCTACGGCCTGTCCTTCGACAGCAACGCGTGGTTCGCCACCACCTTCACGCTCGGCGGGGTGGGCCTGAACGCGGTGCAACTCGCGCTGGTGGCCGCCGCCGTGCTGTCGATCGCAGCGCTCGCCTTCGTGGCCACGCGCACCCGGCTCGGCGTGGGCCTGCGCGCCACCGTCACCGACCCGCAGATGGCCGAGAGCTTCGGCGTGAACCCCTCGCGGGTGCGGCTGGCCACTTTCGTCGTGGCCTCGGCGCTGGCGGGCACGGCCGGGCTGCTGGTGGGCATGCTCAACAACCTGGTCGAGCCCGGCATGGGCGGGCTGATCGCCTACAAGGGCCTGGCCATCATCGTGCTCGGGGGCCTCGGGAGCGTGAGCGGCACGCTGGTGGCGAGCCTGCTCTTCGGCATCGTCGAGAGCCTGGGCTCGGTCACCCTCGACAAGGTGATGGACCGCGACGCGGTGGCTTTCACGTTCATGATCGCGGTCTTGCTGTGGCGGCCGCACGGGCTGCTCGGCAAGGCCCGCTGAAGAGTCGGGCACGAAGGGATGGACTACTACGTCTCGGTGGCGACCTTTGCGGCGCTGAACGTGATCCTGGCAGTGGGGCTCAACCTCATCACGGGCTTTTGCGGCCAGGTGAGCCTCGGCCACGCGGCCTTCTACGGCGTGGGCGCTTACACCGGCGCGATGCTGTCGGTGGCGGGCTGGCCGCTGCCGGTGTCGCTGCTGCTCGGGGCGCTGGTGGCTGGCGGATTCGGCGTGGTGGCCGGCTTCGCGGCGCTGCGCGTGCGCGAGGACTTCCTGGCCGTGGTCACCATGGGGCTCGGCTTCGTGTTCGTGGGCACCGCGCGCAAGCTTGCGTGGCTGGGCGGCGAGATGGGCATCTCGCGCATCCCTTCGCCGCTGTCCAAGAGCGGGTACGCGTGGCTCGCGCTCGGCGGTGCCGTGCTGCTCGTGGCCTTCAGCCTGCACGTGCGGCGCAGCTGGATGGGCCGCGCCTTCGACGGCGTGGCGCAGGACGAGCTGCAGGCACAGACCATCGGCCTGGACGTGCCGCGCTACAAGATCGCCGCGTTCTTCATGGGAACGGCCGCCGCAGGCTACGCGGGCTCGCTGTACGCGCACCTCACGCAGCTGATCGTTCCCGATGCCTTCGGCTTCGTGGTCTCGATCTCGGTGCTCGCGATGGTGGTTATCGGCGGCGTGGGCTCGACGTGGGGGGCCGTGTTCGGCGCGGTGCTGCTCACGCTGATGCCCGAGCTTTTTCGCGTCGTCAACGATTACAAGCTGCTCGTCTACGGCGGCTTGCTGCTGTTCGTGATGCGTTTCAGCCCGAAGGGGCTGGCCGGGCTCGTGGGCCGCCTGTGGCTGCGCACAGGCGCACGCAACGGGGAGCGCAGCCGTGCTTGAGGCGCGCGAGCTCTCGATCCGCTTTGGCGGCATGGTGGCGGTGGACCGCGTGTCCTTCCAGGTTCAGGCTGGCGAACTCGTCGGGCTGGTGGGCCCCAACGGGGCGGGCAAGACGACGCTGCTGCGCATGCTCACCGGCGTGCTGCCGCCGGACTCGGGGCAGGTGCATTTCCTCGGCCAGGACGTGACCCGCGCCCCGCTGCACCGCCGCGCACGGCTCGGCTGCGTGCTCACGCACCAGATCGTGCGGCCGTTCCGCGAAATGACGCTGTGCGACAACGTGGTGCTCGCTGCCGGCCATGCGCACACGGCCCGGCCCTGGCGCGCGCTGTTGAGCGTGGACACGCGCGAGGAGCGCGAACGCGCGCTGCAGGGGCTGGCCACGGTGGGCATCGCCGATGCGGCCGACAAGCCCGCGGCGAGCGTGCCGCTCGGATACCTGAAGCGACTGCAGGTGGCGATGGCGCTGGCGCTGCAGCCGCGGCTGCTGCTGCTGGACGAGCCGCTGGCGGGCCTGAATTACCACGAGGCGGCGCGCTTCGCGGACCTGCTCGTGCGCCTGAACGGCGAAGGCCTGACGCTGCTGCTGGTCGAGCACAACCTCGGTGAGGTGATGCGCGTGGCGCAGCGGCTGCTCGTGCTGGACGCCGGGCGCATGCTGGCCGAGGGCGAGCCGCGCGAGGTGATGTCGCGGCCCGAGGTGCGCCAGGCCTACCTCGGCGGCGCGGACGACACCCCGCCGCAGACCCCGAGGGAGGCCGCGCATGCTTGAGCTGCAGGGGCTGCGCTGCGGCTACGGCCAGATGGAGGCGGTGCACGGCATCGACCTGCAGGTGCCGGCCGGGCGCATCACGGCGCTGCTCGGCCCGAACGGCGCGGGCAAGACCTCCACGATGATGGCCATCGTCGGCCGTGTGAGCGTGTTTGCTGGGCGCATCGTCTTCGACGGGGAAGACATCACCGCGCTGCCGCCGGCCGAGCGCACACGCCGCGGCATCGCGATCGCGCCCGAGGGCCGCCGGCTCTTCCACGACCTGACCGTGGCGGAGAACCTCACGGTGGGCGGCTACACGCGCAGCCTCGCCGACGCACGGCGCGCCGAGGAACGCGTGCTCGCGCTCTTTCCGCGGCTGGCCGAGCGCCGCAGCCAGCGCGCGGGCTCGATGTCCGGCGGCGAACAGCAGATGCTCGCCATCGGCCGCGCGCTGATGGCCCAGCCGCGGCTGCTGCTGATCGACGAGCTTTCGCTCGGGCTGATGCCGGCGGTGGTGCACCTGATCTTCCAGGCGCTGCGCGAACTGCAGCAAGGCGGCATGACCGTGCTGCTGGTCGAGCAGAACATCCAGCGCGCGCTGCGCGACGCCGCGCACGTGGCGGTGCTGACGGCCGGGCAGGTGGCTTTCCGGGGCACCGCCGACGAGGCGCGGCAGCACCCGGGCTTTGCCGAGCTTTTCCTCGGTTGATCCTCGGCTGATCCTCGCCTTCCTGGCCTGCGCGTCCGCGGTTTCTTTTCCAGCCGATCCCGCTCAGCCTCGGGCCGCCAGGGCCTTCATGCCCGGCAGGTCCTCGAGCTGCCCGACCCCGCGCGTGACGCGGCTCCACCAACTCGAGAACGACGCACAGGGACGCTCTACGTTCGCGAACAGGCGCAGGGCTGGTCGCGCCACCACACCCGCAGGCAGCCACGGCTGAATGTGCGGGTCTGCCCAGGTGTGCACGCTGCGCGCCGAGGCCAGAGCCCGGGCGAGCTCGGGTCCGCTGCCGTGCCACTGCGCCGGCGCCAGTGCCGCCATCCGCGCGCCGGCGAAGGCCCATCGTGCTGCGTTCCAGGGCCAGGCGGCATGGTGCTCGGCGGGCCACCAGCCCAGGCGCAGGCAGCCCGCGGGCAGGTCTGCCGGCGGCTCGCCAAGCGCCCAGGGGTGCATGAGCCAGATGTCGCGGCCGGTGACGTCGGGCAGCAGGTTGGAGCCTTCTGCGACGACAGGTGGTGTGGAGGACAGCGCGGGCTCCTGCACGCCGCCACCCTCGCTCGCAGCCTGGGACTCGGGCTCGGCCAGCACGGCCCGCGCGCTGCGCGCCAGCGCATCGAGCGCCTCGTACGAGGTGTCGATCACGGTGCCCGCGCTGTGCCAGGCCGCACCCGCGTAGCGCGCCACGTTCTCGGCATTGAAGAGATACGGCTTGTGGCTGCCCGTGCCCGCCACCCACTGCCAGCTCAGGTGGTTGCTCGCGAGGTCACCGTCCAAGAGGTGCGCCACCATCCAGTCTGCTCCGGCGCGCCAGTGCACCTTGCGCAGGTGCACCACGTAGCTGGCCACCCACATGCGGGCGTGGTTGTGCAGGTAGCCCGTGGCGTAAAGCGTGCGCACGGCTTCGTCGATGGCGGGCACACCGGTGCGGGCTTGGCGGATGTCTGCCGGCAGCTCGGGCGCGTACGCGTGCTCCGGCAGCGGGCCTTCGTGCAGTGAGCGCAGGATGCCCGCGCCGCGGTGCTGCCACACATGCCGGAAATATTCTCGCCAGCCGAGCTCGAAGACGAACTTGTGCTGCACGTGCAGCCGGTGGCGCGCGGCCACGCCCGCCAGCACCTCGGGCAGGCTGACGAAGCCGTGTGTGAGGTAGGGCGACAGGCGCGTCACCCCGCCGTCCAGCGCGTTGCGGCTGCGCGCGTAGTCGGCCGGGCGCACGGCGGCGATGCAGGCGCGCGCGGCCTGCAGCGTCGCCGGGAAGGCTTCGAGCGCGAACATGTCCGGCGTGTGCGGCTCCCGATGGCGACGCATCGCTGCCGTTTGCCCCGCAGGTCAGCGTAGCGCGGCGCCGATGCGCCCCGTCACGTCCGCCACGCGCTGGCCGAAAGCACGCGCGGTAGCGAGGTCGCCGGGCACCATCTCGTCGGGGGAGGCGTCCGAGGGCGTGGTCGTGATCAGGCCGGAGTAGCCGCCCAGGTTGTTCAGGTCGTCGCGCGTGTGGTGCTTGGCGTTCGGGCCTTGCATGCCCATGCCCACCCACACCATGCCGTGCTGCTGCGACAGCGTGAACATGTACATCAGGCTCGAGAACTTGTCGCCGTTGAGCGTGGCCGAGTTGGTGAAGCCCGCGGCGATCTTGTTCTTCCAGGCCATCGTGAACCAGGCCTTGCTCGAGGTGTCGGCGAACTTCTTGAACTGCCAGCTCGGGCCGCCCATGTAGGTGGGCGAGCCCATCACGATGGCGTCGGCGGCGGCCAGCTGCTCCCAGCCGCCCTCGGGCAGGTTGCCCTCGGCGTCGATGGCCAGCAGCGCGCCGCCGCTGCCCTCGGCCACCGCCTCGGCGACCTTCTTGGTGTGGCCGTAGCCGCTGTGGTAGACGATGACGATCTTGCTCATGGAGTGCTCCTGGGTTGAGGTGGAAGGGGAGGTAGGAAGGTCGGTGTCAGCGCTGCAGGTCGAAGACCAGCACCTCGGCGGCCTGGCCGTGGGCCAGCCGCACCACGGCCTCGTCGCGCAGCAGCGCGGCGTCGCCCGCAGCCAGCCGGTGGCCGCAGACTTCGAGCGCACCGCGCGCCACGTGCACGTAGCCGAGCCGGCCTGCTGCGAGCGGCAGTTCGGCCGACTCCTCGCCGTCGAAGAGGCCGATGTGGATCGACGCGTCGGCGTGGATCGTGAGCGCGCCGTCGCGCCCGTCGGGGGCTGCTACGCGGCACAGTCGCCCGCGCTTGCTCGCCTCGTCGAAGCGGTTTTGCTCGTAGCTCGGGGCGATGCCGGCTCGGCTCGGCAGGATCCAGATCTGCAGGAAGTGGGTCTCGCGGTCGTCGGCGTGGTTGAACTCGCTGTGGCGCACGCCGGTGCCTGCGCTCATGCGCTGCACCTCGCCGGGGGTGATGGAGGCACCGTTGCCCAGGCTGTCGCGGTGGGCCAGCGCGCCGTCGAGCACGACGCTCACGATCTCCATGTCGCGGTGGCCATGCGTGCCGAAGCCAGTGCCCGGGGCGATGCGGTCCTCGTTGATCACACGCAGGTTGCCGAAGCCCATGTGCGCGGGGTCGTGGTACTCGGCGAACGAGAAGCTGTGGAACGAGCGCAGCCAGCCGTGGTCGGCGCGGCCGCGGGTGTGGGAGGGGCGCAGGGTGATCATGGGCGTGGCCAAGGGTGAAGCGCCTATGGTGACGCCCACGCGGCCACCGCAGTGGAGCGCGGATTGAAGCGGGTGTTCGAAAAATTTGAAGCTGGCTGGTCGCCCATCAGGGGCCGAGCGCGCGAGCCCGCTCCAGCACCTTCGCCAGCGCGCGCTCCAGCACCTCGCGCTCCTCGCGCGTGAGCACCTCCAGCAGGAAGGCCTCGCGTGCCTCGACGACTGGCACGATCTTCTGGTACAGCCCTCGGCCAGCCGGCTTCAGGCGCAGCAGCCAGCCGCGGCCGTCCTCGGGGTCGGGCAGGCGCTCGATCAGGCCATCGCGCTCCATGCGCGTGACGGCCCGGCTCACGGGCATCTTCTCGAGCGTCGTGTGCTCGATCACGCGGGCGGTCTTGACGGTGCCGCAGTCGGCCAGCGCCGCGAGCACCCGCCATTCGTCGCGCGTGAGGCCGAAGCGGTCGCGGTAGACCTGCGCCAGGCAACGGCTCACGGCCTCGGCGAGCACGGCGATGCGGTAGGGAAAGAAGCGTTGCAGATCCATCGCCAGATGGTAACGAGAGATACCAATAGCCCACGAAAGCCGATGGAATTGATCCGGCCAGTAGTAACGAGTGTTACGATAAGGGCCGCATTCAGCCTGCCCCTTGGATGCCGGTTGCTTGCCGGTGGCGTCCGCAGGCTCTTCACGTCACCAGGAGTGCCCATGCCCATCGACCGCATCCACCATGTCGCCTACCGCTGCCTGGACGCCGAGCAGACGGTGCGCTGGTACGAGAAGCACCTGGGCATGCGCTTCGTGCTCGCGATTGCCGAAGACCGCGTGCCGAGCACGCACGCGCCGGACCCTTACATGCACGTGTTCCTGGATGCCGGCGCGGGCAACATCCTCGCCTTCTTCGAGCTGCCGAACTCCCCCGCGATGGGCCGTGACCCCAACACGCCGGAGTGGGTGCAGCACCTGGCCTTCAAGGTCGACAGCGTGCGCACGCTGGAAGAGACGAAGGCGCGGCTGGAGGCGGCAGGCATCCCGGTGGTGGGCATCACGAACCACACCATCTTCCAGTCGATCTACTTCTTCGACCCCAATGGCCACCGCATCGAGCTCGCGGCCGACACCGCCACCGCCGAGCAGCTGCAGCGCCTGGACGAAGTGAAGTGGGAAATGCTCACCGAGTGGTCGCGCACGAAACGCGCGCCGCGCCACGCGGCCTGGATGCACGAGGCCGAGCTCGCGCACTGATCGGTCGAGCCCGCTGCAAGCGCTGATCCCGCAGATCCCGCCGCACCGGCCACACCGGCCACGACGCTGCGCAAAATGCCGCTTGCGTCCGCATGACCTGCGCAAGAATGAAGCATGGCGCCCGCACCGCCGCGGGCGCCTCACGAGCCCGCCAACACACGAACCAGGAGCCCCCGACGATGAGCAACAAGGCCTTTGCCAGCCAGGCTGACCTCGAGGAAAAGAAGGTCAGCTTCGAGCAACTCTCCGAGCACGCCTGGGCCTACACCGCCGAGGGCGACCCCAACACCGGCATCATCATCGGCGACGATGCGGTGCTCGTGGCCGACACGCAGGCCACGCCGGCGATGGCCGCGGATGTCATCCGCCGCATCCGCGAGGTCACCGACAAGCCGATCAAATACGTGGTGCTCACGCACTACCACGCGGTGCGTGTGCTCGGGGCGAGCGCCTACTTCGCCGAAGGCGGGCAGCAGATCCTCGCGAGCCAGGACACCTACGACCTCATCGTCGAGCGCGGCGAGCAGGACAAGGCGAGCGAGATCGGCCGCTTCCCGCGCCTGTTCCGCAACGTCGAGACGGTGCCCGCAGGCCTGACGTGGCCGACGATGACCTTCACCGGCAAGATGACGCTGTGGCTCGGCAAGCTCGAGGTGCAGCTGCTGCAGCTCGGCCGCGGCCACACCAAGGGCGACACCGTCGTGTGGCTACCTGGCGAGAAGACGCTGCTGTCCGGTGACCTCGTGGAGTTCGACGCCACGCCGTATGCGGGCGACGCCTACTTCCAGGACTGGCCGCAGACGCTGGCCAACATCGCCGCGTTGCGGCCCCAGGCGCTCGTGCCCGGCCGCGGGCCGGCGCTCAAGGGCGAGGCCCAGGTGCACAAGGGCCTGGAGGTCACGGGCAACTTCATCCGCGACGTCTGGACGCAGGTGAAGGCCGGGGCCGACGCCGGCCAGGACCTGAACGCCGTCTACAAGGCCACCTACGCTGCGCTCAAGCCGAAGTACGGCCACTGGGTGATCTTCGACCACTGCATGCCTTTCGATGTCACGCGCTGCTACGACGAGGCCACGCAGTACCGCGACCCACGCATCTGGACCGCCGAGCGCGACCGCCAGATGTGGGAAACCCTGGAGGGCTGAGGCCGTGGCGCTGAGCTACTCAAGCGACGGCGCGACGATCCAGCGCCACACCTTCACCTGGCAACGCAGCCCCGACCAGGATGCCCCGAACCCCGTGCGCCACCCGGTGGTGGTGGTGGGCGCAGGGCCCGTCGGCCTGAGTCTGGCCATCGACCTCGCCCAGCGCGGCCAGCGCGTGCTGCTGCTGGACAACGACGACAAGCTCTCCACCGGCTCGCGCGCGATCTGCTTTGCCAAGCGCACGCTCGAGATCTGGGACCGCCTCGGCGTGGGCACGCCGATGTGCGCGAAGGGCGTCGAGTGGAACGTGGGCAAGGTCTACTTCGGCAACGAGCTGCTCTACCGCTTCGACCTGCTGCCCGAGCCCGGCCACGAGCGCCCGGCCTTCATCAACCTGCAGCAGTACTACGCCGAGGCGTGGCTCGCGCTGCGGGCGTCCGAGCTGCCGAACCTGGAGATCCGCTGGAAGCACGCGGTGGTGGGTTGCACGCAAACGGACGAGCGTGTGCAGCTCGAGGTCGAGACTCCCGAGGGCCGCTACGCGCTCGAGGCCGACTGGATCGCCGCCTGCGACGGCTCGCGCTCGCCGCTGCGCGCGATGCTCGGCCAGGAGAGCAAGGGCCGGGTGTTCCGAGACCGCTTCCTAATCGCCGACGTGAAGATGCAGGCGCAGTTTCCGGCCGAGCGCTGGTTCTGGTTCGACCCGCCCTTCCACCCCGGCCAGAGCGTGCTGCTGCACCGCCAGCCCGACGACGTCTGGCGCATCGATTTCCAGCTCGGCTGGGACGCCGACCCCGAGGTCGAGAAGCGCCCCGAGAACATCCGCCCGCGCGTGGACGCGATGATGCGCGCGGCGCTGGGCCATGAGGTGCCCTACGAGCTCGAGTGGGCGAGTGTGTACACCTTCGCCTGCCTGCGCATGGAGCACTTCGTGCACGGGCGCGTGCTCTTCGCCGGCGACTCCGCGCACGGCGTCTCGCCCTTCGGTGCGCGCGGCGCGAACTCCGGCGTGCAGGACGCCGACAACCTCGCCTGGAAGCTCGACCTCGTGCTGCGCGGCGTGGCCCCGCGTGCGCTGCTGGACACCTATGGGCCGGAGCGCGAGTACGCGGCCGACGAAAACATCCTGAACTCCACGCGGGCCACCGACTTCATCACGCCCAAGAGCGCGATTTCGCGGCTCTTTCGCGACGCGACGCTCGACCTCGCGCGCACGCATCCCTTCGCGCGGCGCATCGTCAACAGCGGCCGGCTCTCGGTGCCCGCGACGCTGCACGGCTCGAGCCTGAACACGCCCGATCGGGATGCCTTCGCCGGCGCGATGGTGCCGGGGGCACCGGCCGTGGATGCGCCGCTGCCTGGAGGCGGCTGGCTGCTGCGCAGGCTCGCGGGCAACGGCTTCACGGCGCTTGTCTTCGGTGATGAGGCGGGAGCTTCGGAGAAGGCGGCCGAGGAGGTCACCCAGGGCGCTCAGGGTCTCGTGCCCGTGGACCTCGTCAGGCTACCCGTGGAAGGCCTGCTCGCGCAGCGCTACGACGCCCAGCCCGGCACCGTCTACCTGCTGCGGCCCGACCAGCACGTGTGCGCGCGCTGGCGCGCTCCAGCCGCCGCCGACATCACCGCGGCGCT